>DUEW01000056.1 GCA_011174845.1 Anaerolineae bacterium
ACGGCCTCTGATCGAGGAGATAATCCGAACTCATCACCCGCTCCGATGAGACCATCGGCGGTGTTGGTCGAGGTGCAGCCTCGAGGATCGGGCGGCCAATCAGGACATTCTGGACCACCGATCGTGGGGGATCTTGAGATCGTAAGATTGCGAACAACATCTTGAACATCTGCCTTGGTCGAGGTCAGGTTTTGATGAACGATCGCATTTCGATCGAAAGTAACGATGGCCATCCGATCGTAGGGGAAATACATCCGGTCTACCAATGCCATGGATGCCGTACGAACTTCTTCAAATGGGTGACAATTGGACTGAACGCCTGGGGTTCCAGCATCCGTATCCCGATTGCAAAAGTATGGATCGCTGTAGAAGCTATCAGGGACATCCCAACCGACAGGCGGGTCCGCTGGCGGGTCTGAATCCCATCCGGGCCATTGGAATTGCCATTCCTCACAATCGTTATCTACACCGTCTCCATCATCATCGTCGGGGGGGAAATCATCACACGCGGCGTCGTACGCCATGGAGGGGGAAGTGTCAATCGAAAGCACCACATCAACAGAGGCGGCCTCGGAGACAGCGTCTGCATGGATGTCGATCGCACCCCAGCCAACGATCGGGAGGAAGGAGAACTCGACCGGCATCGTCGCCTCGACTTTGACGTATTTACGCGGTGGAACACCAGAATTTACGCAAAGCGAGGGGGGGTCGAGTGTGCACGGACAGTGATAGATGGGATTGGGATGAGCATTGTCACACGGGCAAAGGCTTGCGTCATGGTATTGTGAAGCAGCGCTAGCAAAATCACAGATATAAACGTCCGCGGAAGCTGGATTGAGGCTATTGAGGTTGACAAATTCATCCGATGAAGCATTGATTTGATCGATCGTCCGCCCTTCGCGGAATTGGTTTGCTGCCGCCAGGGAGGCAGCGTCCACCGCCCGACGGAGGTGACCGATCTGAATAAAAAGGATTCCCGTATCAACCGCTAATCCGATGAAGCCGGCCAGACCGATGAAGGCCAGGGCCATCAGAACCATCGCTTGTCCGCGTTGAAATCGTTTTTCTTTCATACGAACCCTCATGGTGGGGTTGGTGTCGGTTCCACTGCAGAATTCGGCATCATGCTGTAAGCATGGAGCATGACCGGATCAGGTACGAACATCTTGATCCATGGGAGACCGAGAACCATATGGTATTCGAAATAAATTTCGATTAACACAATCCCGGCGTTGGGAGCGGCAGGATTGAGCATACTGTTGATCATAGCGTCGGTGAATTTGGAAGACTGATTGCCCGCATAAGATAAACCGCTGGGCGCTCCGTCGGGGAAACGGCGGTCCACAAGTCCGCTCATGACGGAAAAAGTTGAGATCACAATGTCGTCGTTATTGGCGGTGTCGAGCTTGATTTGGCCACCTGAGCCGATGTTGATCGAATCGAGGGTCATTTTCTGAGCGAGTTGATAGAAGGTATCGTCGGTATCGCCATCAAACATGCCACCACGGATGAGCGGGTCATCGTCAGCTGCGAAGCGGGCCGCTTCCCTGGCAGCGTCCACGAGGTCAAGGTAGTAGTTGAGCAAAAAACCAAACTCGATCAATCCAGAGATCATCATAACCAGGATGGGCAACAAGACGGTAAACTCAACCAGACTTTGACCGAACGATTTTCGTTTTTTCCCCTTCTTCTTCCGCAAGCCTTCGCTCATAGAATCCTCTATCCCTTCGGCCCATGTGTTGGAACGAGATCGGTGATCATAACTCCCTTACATTATAAAGACAGTCACGAGATGAAGGTGGTAGTACCGATGGACCAAGGGCCCATTTTGTCGCGCTAGAGATACACTTTTGTAACAAAATAGTAACAAATTTAATAAAAATTATCCTGTCTTTGAAGTCCCTCTCAGTCGCTCACGCGCACTCATAGCTGTAAAGAAAACGATTAACAAACCTAAAAACCAGAGGGGACCAAAGGGAAAAATCGTATCCTCGAGGGACCCCCTGCCGAAATACACAATCGAAGCGCCCAGCACGAGGAAGGGTCCGTAAGGAAAAGGTACGAAAGCCTTGTATTTACGACGACTAAACATAAAGAGGATGTGCACCAGGCTATACTCCCCCGCTGCTAAGATGCCAAGAAAAAGTGCTATGAGTATGCCCGGATAGCCAACACTCAAACCAAGCACACCCGCCAGCGTTACGTCGCCAAACCCAAAAGCCACCTCGTCCAGAATTTGACCGCGCAACCTGGCAACGAGGCGAGCGAACACCCCTCCCAAGAGATACAGACCGAGAACCACACCAAACCCCACCACACCACCCACGAGGGTCTTCTGAAACCCGCGTTCAGGATCCAAAACACCAAAAAGCCCTATGAGAAGGGCAGATGGCCCTGTAACCACATGTAGGATCAGTCGATGCTCGATGTCGATGACGGTAATTAGGAGGAAGATCGAGAAAATAATAAACGCAGGCCAAAAGTTGGTAGGGAATGGATCTCCTATATAAAGCCAAAGGGCGCCTGCCATCATCACGATTTCGATCAACGGTGTTCGCCAGTTGCGCGGTGTATCGCAATAAAGACAACGCCAGCCCTTTGTGAATAGCGCAACGAGCCCAAGCCACGCCGAGAGAGGACGAGGAGCAGTACAAGATGGACAATGAGGTCTTTCAGGTCGTCGCGATCTTGGCAGGCTGTCTGCCAGCACGTTGACCAATCCACCAACCCCTAATCCCAACAGAGAAACAAGGATTTCCACGACAACCCATTATACAGTTCCTGATCAGAAATGGAGCACATAAAACGCTCACTAGAATAAGGTGTACCAATGAGTTAAATGTTTTATTTGACGTGTAAGGCTTAAACAACGATTGGATATATGTGCATTCTAGCTAGATCGGATCGTTAGGAATCTCCTGTTCGTCTTGACCATGTAGAAGGACGTCAATGAGCATTTTCGGAATTGATGTTGAAGCTGGGGGATGATGGCTACGATACTCGCACCCTTAGACCCTTTGACAAGCTCCGTTTGGCAAGCCATGTAGTGAGTTCATCGAACCATCGGGACAGGCAGGATATCTCTATCCTATCTCCAAATAGACACATCGTTCGGCTGGTGCTAGAATGCTATTGTGGATCGTGAAATCCCTCAGCCCGACCGCGATCGAGTGAGCACTTTAACGGCGCTCTTGCTGCTCACGTATACGCTCATACGAATCGTCACACTTCCCTCTTATGACGCGGAGATTTCTCTCCTCGGTTTGCTCATCCGTATCGAATTAAACGCCAGCTTCGTCATGCTTACGATCGCGGCTTGCTTAGCTGCAGCAGGTTCAGATTGGCTTATTCGCTCACATCCTGCTGTGAAGGATGGAGACATCAGACCTGAACACTGGGTAATCCCCGGGTTAGCTGCACTTGGAAGCGGTGCGATCCTCATCCGGATCCCAGAGGGTCCCGCTCTCTGGATTGGCCTTATCCTTACTGCCGCATTGTTGGTCGCCGTTCTCATGTCAGAATATATCGTTTTGGACACTGAGGATCCTCGTCACGACACCGCAGCTATCGGTCTCACCGCGTTAGCCTATCTCCTCCTGATCGGCGCTCTCTTCGCCATAAGGGCAACCGAGCTCCGTGCAGTTTTTGCCATACCTCTCACATTGTGCGCATGTGGGGCGGTTGCCTGGCGTCTGCTACGATTGGCGAGAATTAGGACTTCAGCAGTCCGCTATGCTCTTCTCATAAGCGTTATCACGGCACAGATCGCGTGGGGTCTCCACTACTGGCCACTACCACCACTGAGGGGAGCATTACTATTAGGTCTTGTTGTCTATTTGGGAAATGGTTTGGCTCTAGCCCACGAGGAGGGCATGCTTGAGAGGATCAGGATTATTGAATTCGCGGTCGTCGGCGTTATCGGCATAGCCGCTGTCCTCATATTGGCTTAACTCAAGTGAATGGCTTTTGCTGTGAGTATGGCAACATTGTTCTTCTAAAAACGATGGAATGATCATTATGGCGATCTTGAACGGCGATCACGTCTAGCACGCCAGCCGACGATCCTCTCCTCTCCCCTTATCAATCGGCGAATGTTTGGGCGAAGAGCCCACAACAATAAACCTTCCGCGAGTACACCAAAGACAAAATAAGCCCATGGTCCGACACCGGTGATAGCTCGCCAGAGGAAAATCAGGGCTGCGGTCATGGCGATGCTCATGGTTGCCATGGAGGCGTACCCAACACTAAAGAGAAGGATCAAGGCAATTGGAGAAATGATTAATGCTGAAGGCAGCCAAAGTGCCATTGAAGCTCCGACCGTCGTGGCACCTCCTGCACCACCATGGAATTGAAGTTTCCCTTCCTTGCGCTGAATAAGAAAGATTGAGTAGTTGTGCCCTAGAATTGCTAATAACCCCGCTGCGATCTTAACCCATTCAGACCCCACCGTCAGCGTATGACTAAACCACACGGCAAAAAAACCTTTCGCGACATCTGTTACCGTCGTGAAAAAACCAGACCAAAAGCCAGCCATTCGCATCACATTTGTTCCGCCGGTTCTGCCGCTGAACCAATAGCGGATATCTCGTCCTCTGACCAATCTCACAATCAACAGACCCACTGGGATCGAACCAAGCAGGTAAGCACCTAGCAAAGCGCCGATCACTCTCACCGTCTGCATTCTTCCAATACTCCTAATAACTTTTCGTCTGCACCCCTGAAAACACCATCAAGGTCTTAAGGATTCCTCATTCATCCAGGAAAATTGGAATTTCTTCAGGTCCTTCAGGTGACATAACAAAAGCGTGGCAGTTCCATTCCCTGCCGGACGGGTACCAAATGAGATACGAAGCCTCTGGATACGCAGCTTCAAGGAGATCGATTTCAGAAGGTTGGTCAGGACCTGCTGGGTGCGAATGATAAATGGCAACGATTTGATGGCCCTTCTCCTCGATCTCGAACATGGCTTTAATCTGTTCTCCCGGATCCATGCGAAATCGAGTCGGGTTTCGTGAGATGTTCCTCACCGGCCGCACCAAAAAAACTTCCCCATCCTCCCCCCCCAAAAGACCACACGCTTCATCAGGGAGACAACGAAGGACATGCTCCAGCATAGCCTGCCAATGACCTTTTCTCAATCGGATTAATTCTTGAGCCATCCTACTACAATTATATCTTCAGCCTGGGAGTGATCTCTCACTTGACAAAAGCAATAAGCRTACGTAGAATAATTAGGTGCACCTAACTTTAAATTTAGAAGAATACNAYYATTRGTAAATTAMTAMTTGTAAATTAGCTACGTRATCATWTTACTGGATGTCAACGTGATCGATCCTCAGATTTCACTGCTGGTTTCARYCCTTCTGATCATCATCGGYTTAGTTTTATTTTGGCCAGATCGCGGCCTTATCCACCGGTGGAGACAGGCGAGGAAGATGACCGAGCGCATTCTCATGGAGGACATCCTCAAGCACATCCACAACTGTGAGATGGCTGGTCATCCCCCTACCGTACAAAGCGTTGCAGGAGCTCTCCAAATCCATCCAAATTTTGCTACCGACCTATTGAAAAAGATGGAGGCAGACAACTTGGTGCGTTTTGAAAGAGGATCGCCTCATCTCACAGCAAGTGGGCGTCGATCCGCACTCCATATTCTCCGTGTACATCGTCTATGGGAGCGGTATCTCGCAGATGAAACTGGCTTTACTGAGGCGGAATGGCATCGTCGAGCAGACCATTTCGAACACCAACTATCACCTGAAGATGCAGATGCCCTCTCCGCAAAATTGGGTCATCCAACCCATGATCCACATGGCGATCCCATTCCAACCGCAGAAGGCGAATTGGCTGAGGGAAGAGGCGTTCATCTCACTGAGGTGGAAATGGATGTGCTGGTACGCATCATCCACATCGAAGACGAACCAGAGACGATTTATGCTCAGTTGGTGGCTGAGGGATTGCATCCTGGCATGCTTGTTCGAATTGTCGAAAAAACCCCCCAGCGTTTTCGCTTCTGGGCTAATGGTGACGAACATGTCCTAGCCTCGATCGTCGCCAATAACATCACTGTTCTACCTGTACCTGAGGATCAAGCACCTCTATACCCATTTGGGGAACGTTTGAGTTCGCTCAAACCTGGGGAGATGGGTAAGGTCTTAAGTATTTCTCCAGCTTGCCGAGGACTCGAGCGCCGACGGCTGATGGACCTCGGAGTTCTTCCTGGAACCATGATTAAAGCTGAATACTCCAGCAGTGTCGGTGACCCTATGGCCTACCGCATCCGAGATGCTCTTATCGCCCTACGTGAGGAGCAAGCCAACCGGATACGGATCACTCCCATAGAAGAGGATGTTCGATGAAATCTAAATCAAATCCAGCCTCTTCACTTGCATGTGAGACCTGCCCAATACACCATGCTGCCAATTTGTTGAAGCTTGGTGTCGACATGGAAGATTGGGATTTTGTCGTCGCGTTGGCAGGGAATCCCAACACAGGAAAGAGTACGGTTTTCAATGCCCTGACCGGTTTAAAGCAACACACAGGGAATTGGCCTGGGAAGACAGTTGCTCGAGCGGAGGGGGGATTCGAATATAACAGACAGCGGTACAAATTAGTGGATCTGCCGGGGACTTATTCGCTCCTCTCAACCGCACTCGATGAAGAAATCGCACGCGACTTTATCCTGTTTGGTCGCCCTGATGTAACGGTCGTTATCGTTGACGCCACACGCCTCGAACGAAACCTCAACCTTGTCCTGCAGATACTTGAGATCACCAACCGGGTTGTCATCTGCTTAAATCTAATGGATGAAGCTCGCCGCCACGGTTTGCAGATCGATCACCGTCGATTGGCACGGGATCTTGGTGTGCCTGTTGTTCCCACGGCAGCTCGCTACGGTGAGGGATTGGACCCATTGGTGCAGACAATCGCTGACATGGCCACAGGTCGAACCGTTGGCAAGCCTCACCGCATCCAGCACCTATCTCCAAACCTAAAACAAGCTGTGCTCAAATTAACCAAACAGATCGAGACAGTATTTCCCGGTGTTCCAAATGCACGCTGGGTAGCTTTACGCCTACTAGATGGTGATAAGCGGATCGCGCAAGCGATTATTCAAGGCGAGCTTGGGGATTTAAACGATGGTGTTCAGGAACGATCTGCGAAAATTCGAGACATAGGAGTTGAAGCCGTCTAGTGGATGAAAAGGACGAACTGACATCGGATGATATCCTGGAAACCGCTAAAACGCTCCGTTGGGAAAGCGTTGGCAACATCCATGAGAGGCTGGTCGAAGCGATCTATACCGATGCTGCCAGGATCGCTGATCGAGCTGTAACCCGTCCGGATGAAGAGCCAAGGTTTGATCTTGATCGCACCATCGATCGCTTAGTGACCAGCCGGATTTGGGGATTCCCCCTGATGCTGCTCCTTTTCACTTTGATCTTTTGGATCACGATCTCCGGTGCAAATGTTCCCTCGAAAATAATCGCTTCCTTCTTGCTAGATAAGATCTATCCAGTTTTAAAAACAGGAGCGTTAGGAATCGGAATGCCGTTGTGGTTGAGCGGCTTGCTCATCGACGGTATGTATTTATCCACAGCTTGGGTCGTCAGTGTCATGTTGCCGCCAATGGCCATCTTCTTTCCACTCTTCACATTGCTTGAAGATTTCGGATATCTACCTCGCGTGGCATTTAACCTCGACAAGTTTTTCAAACGTGCAGGCGCACACGGGAAACAAGCATTGAGCATGATGATGGGTTTTGGCTGCAACGCTGCCGGTGTCATCGCAACGCGAATTATCGATAGCCCGAGAGAGCGTCTGATTGCCATCATCACCAACAACTTCGCGCTTTGTAATGGTCGATGGCCGACACAGATCCTCATCGCCACGATCTTTATCGGAACACTTGTCCCTGCTCACCTTGCCGGCTTGATCTCAGCCTTGTCCGTAGTCGCTATCTCGCTTCTGGGTGTTTTCCTCACCTTCGCGGTCTCTTGGTTCCTGTCTAGGACTTGGCTAAGGGGGGAGGTATCAACCTTCAGCCTCGAATTACCTCCCTACCGACCTCCGCGCATCCTTCAGACAATCTATACCTCCTTGATCGACCGCACTATTTTTGTACTTTGGAGAGCCATCGTATTCGCTCTGCCTGCTGGCGTGCTTATCTGGTTGAGTGCCAATGTCCATATCGGCGAACAAAGTATCGCTGAACAGCTCATCAACATCCTTGACCCAGTTGGTCTCCTCCTGGGCTTGAATGGCGTCATCCTTCTGGCATATATCTTGGCGATCCCAGCAAATGAGATCGTCATCCCAACGGTGCTGATGCTTACAGTCATGGCCACTGGCCTTCATGGCATGGGCAGTGGCGCAGGTGTGATGTTCGAACTCGAATCCGAGGCCGCTACCTTATCTATTCTCACCTCCGGAGGTTGGACGCTATTAACAGCCATCAACCTGATGCTCTTCAGCCTGATCCACAATCCTTGCAGCACCACACTCTTCACTATTTATAAAGAGACCGGCAGTTGGAAATGGACTGTTGTATCTGCGCTTCTACCAATTGGACTTGGATTCGCTATGACTTTTACCGTTGCGCAAGTATGGCGTCTGATCGTAGGAATGATAAGAACTTAATTCATGAACGATGGAATGCTGAGGGATGGCGTAAAAGACACAGCCTCATGAGTTGTTATATCGTTCACTTGATATTAGGAACACGAACACATCATAAAGTAGAAAAACAAAAAGGATTTCATCACTGTTAGGATTATTCAATCCAATTTTGATAATCGCAGATGATCGTCGTGTCTGAAGAATGTCAGCTTATTGTCTTGAAAGAGGCATGGCAAATAATTTTCAATGGAACTACCCTTTTCATACGCTTATCCAAGATTTAGCTTAGGAGCGTCTCATGGATGATTCGAACGCCATACTCATCAAAGGTTTAATCA
The DNA here is from genome assembly GCA_011174845.1 of Anaerolineae bacterium. GTDB lineage: Bacteria > Chloroflexota > Anaerolineae > Anaerolineales > E44-bin32 > DUEZ01. The sequence continues at coordinate 8,958 of DUEW01000056.1, forward strand.
AATCCTATGGCAAAGTTCAGGCCTTACGAGGGGTTGATCTCGAGGTAAAACAAGGTGAGATTTTTGGTTTCCTCGGCCCGAACGGAGCAGGAAAAACCACAACCATCCGCTGTATGCTCGATCTCATCCGTCCTCAGGGCGGTACCATTCACATCCTAGGTATCGACCCACGGACAGATCCCGTTTCGGTCCGAGCACAAGTTGGATACCTGCCAGGTGAACTAAGCATGGAATCCAATCTGAGGGTCGAGAACCAATTGCGCTACTATAGCGACCT
>DUEW01000057.1 GCA_011174845.1 Anaerolineae bacterium
AAAACCCTATTGAAATCACCTGGGATCCTACAGGGAAAATTGCCGTATTATCATGTCTCGAGGAAGTTCATATCATCTCGTTAGATGGGACGATGGAAATTAATCTCGCGCCGTTTCTGGGGTCCTTAGCTGGTGAGCCGTATCTCAAGGTTCTGTGGGGGCCATCGACCGGGCAGAAATAAAGCGTATATTGGTACAGCAATGATATACGATAATTTTTCGTCCATAAATTAAAGGATGGACACATGCCAAGCGACAATGATTTCGAACGCGCCTGGTTGGCCAAACTCGCGAATTGCCTGGCGGAAACGGTCGGTGAAGAGACGCGCAAAGAGGTGATGAAAGGCAGCGAAGATTTTTCGATGCAATCAAGCCGCCAAGAGGTCATCGCCTGGTCTCAGCGTGCGATGGAAAAACTCGATGCACTCGTTGATGAAGAAAAACGTAAGCAAATCATGACCGGTTGCGCGTGCCAGTACACGAAATCGGATCTGCGTGAGATCAGATTAACTTATGAAGAAACGAAAGACAGTGATGTAGCACACCGCATGTTACAAGAGAAATTCGAATCCTTTCTGAGGTCTGCTCTGAGTCTGACTGACGAAACCGTCGCAGAGATCGCGTCAAAGGGATGGGGTTTAGCAGGGATCAAGAAAGGCCATGAGATCATTGCCACCAAGATCCCAAAGAGCGGGTTCCTAAAGGAGTATATGGAAGCAGCAGATCCCGAAACAAGGCGGCAGTATTACTGCCACTGCCCGAGGGTGAGGGAGATGGTAAAGCACTCTTGGATCATCTCACCAACGTACTGCTACTGTGGTGCAGGTTTTTACAAAGGTATCTGGGAGGAAATCCTTCAACGCCCGGTCGAAGTCGAAGTCTTAGAAACGGTGCTAAGTGGAGGCCAAGTCTGTAGGATCGCAATTCAATTGCCTCCTGATCTATAAAGGTCCTTAATCGTGAGCCATCCATCGAGGGGGTCGTAACGAATCCCGAACAAGAAGCTTGTTCACCTGCAGGTGAATCCGTCGCTAGAACATCCCTAGCCGCCCCAAGGATCTGAGGACAAGGAAACTCGCAGCCGAATGGTGGTATGCTGTGTCTTGCCTTTTTATGAACAATGGAGCGGTCCCATGTTTGAAACAATCGCGTTTGATGGCGACGATACCCTATGGCAAAACGAAACATACTATTTGGAGGCAAAAGAGCAGTTTAAACACCTGCTGTCGAAATATCAGGACTCAGACTCTACCCGGCGTAGGCTTGACGAAATTGAGGTCCACAATATTAATGTTTACGGATATGGCATCAAGAGTTTTACGCTCTCCATGATCGAAACCGCCATTGATTTATCAGATGGGAAGATCGAAGGTCCTGAGATCCATCAAATCATCGATATTTCCAAGGAGATGCTGACGAACGAAGTCGAACTCTTTGAGCATGTAGAAGAAACTCTTAAGAGAATAAGGGTCAATTTCGATCTAATGTTGATCACAAAGGGTGATCAATTCGAGCAAGAAAGAAAAATCGCTCGCTCAGGTATTTCGGGATATTTTCGATACATCGAAATTGTAGGAGAGAAATCAAGAGAGAGCTATCAAGCGATAATAACAAAATACGAAATTCCTCCCACACGATTCATCATGGTCGGAAATTCTTTGCGATCCGATATCCAACCAGTCGTTGCCATGGGCGGGAGAGCCATATACATTCCTAATGAGCAGACTTGGTCTCATGAGGAGGTGCCAAAGGAAGGAATCGAACATACGAAGTACGATGAATTGGAACACATTGCCCAATTGCCAGAATATCTTGATCAACTTATGAGGGCTGAATCCGGTTCGTGATTGAAGATTTTACGGAGAAAATACGATTTTCGCTTCAGACGAGGGCGAGATACACTGATAGAGCAGCCCCCATCGTCAGGTAAAGGGCACAGATTTCGTTCACGGCAAAGGTAATCACTGTAAAAATGTGGTTCACCGATCGCGAATGCAAGAAAGGAGGTCCCCATGCCCCCAAATATATTAAAAGAATTTTTAGACAGCAAGAAGATCAAATACAAGACCGTGAAACACTCGGAGGTCTACACTGCCCAGGAGATCGCTGCCAGAGCACACATCCCAGGAAGGCAATTGGCCAAAACGGTGATGGTCAAGATCGATGGGCAAATGGCCATGGCCGTCCTGCCAGCTCCCTATAAAGTGGATTTCAAAAGCTTGAAAAAAGGTGCGGGAGCGAAGAAAGTCCAGCTTGCTAGCGAGGACGAATTCAAGAACTTGTTCCCCGACTGCGAGATCGGCGCCATGCCCCCGTTCGGGAACCTTTACCAAATGGATGTCTTCGCGGATGAAAGCTTGGCAGAGGAGATTGAAATCGCTTTCTGCGCCGGCTCACACACCCAATTGATTAGGTTAGCATACAAGGACTTCGCCAAGCTGGTCAAACCGAAGGTGATCCATTTTTCGCTAAAAGAGTAGCGTTGTAATAACCAACGTGTCATGTCGAATGCTGGATGATGATTCTATCTTGCCTATCGTATTCTCTTTGGTGAAGTTTTTTGCCCATCGTAGGGAGCAGACTGCGCGGAAACAATCCTCGAGGATCTCTCGCCACACACCGGTGATACAATCACAGAGCAAAAGGAGGACTTTCCCCGGAGTCACATGATGACCACAGTGGTTGCAGCACAAAACCTTGCCTCCGGTCAAATCGTGCGTTTGGTCCACGGAGACTTAACCAAAGAAAAGGTGGACGCCATCGTCAACGCCGCCAATGCCCAATTGGCCCACGGCGGTGGGGTGGCGGGAGCCATCGTCCGAGTAGGCGGCCGGGATATCCAAACCGAAAGCGACGCCTGGGTACGAGAACATGGTCCGGTTTCTCATGAGCGACCAGCCATCACCAATGCTGGGCGCTTACCATGCCGCTACGTGATCCACGCTGTTGGCCCAGTTTGGGGCGAGGGCGATGAGGACACAAAGTTGCGCTCCGCCGTGACCGGCGCGCTAGCACTGGCTGATGAAAAGGCTCTCACAAGCCTGGCCCTCCCCGCAATTTCCACCGGCATCTTCGGCTTTCCCAAGGAGCGCGGTGCCCGTGTGATCCTGAGCGCCATTGTCGATTACTTCGCGGACAAACCCGATTCTTCGCTCAGCGAGGTCAATATCACCTTGATCGATGAACCGAGTGTCGTTATTTTTGCCGACGAATTCAGCCGCCGGTGGTCAGGGAGTGTGGAACAGGCATGATCACCTCCACCGCAAACCGCCGCGTAAAGTGGGTTCGAGCTCTTCAAACGAAGCGCCATGCTCGCCAGGAGGAGGGGGTTTTCGTCATCGAGGGCGTGCGCTTAGCACAGGAGGCCGTGGCGTCTCAACTCCCGGTCAGCCTTGTGCTACACACCGATAACCTCGGCGCGCGGGAGCGCGGATTGGTCAACAACCTCGCCCGGTTGGGTGCTGAGATAGAAGTGGTATCCGACAGCGTCATGACCGCCTGTTCGAGCACCGAAAGCCCACCCGGGCTGTTGGTTGTGCTCCCCACCCCAGCTATCCCATCCCCTGAGCGGTTGTCYCTGGCATTGGTTGTCGACCGCATGGCAGATCCGGGCAACCTGGGGACGATCCTGCGCACCGCGCTTGCGGCTGGCGTAGAAGCTCTTTTCTTGACCAAAGGAACGGTCGATCCATTCAATCCAAAAGTGGTTCGCAGCGCGATGGGAGCTCACTTTCGCTTGCCGATTGAGATCGTTGAGCCTGGTGCCCTCGCACAGCGGCTTGACAGCTTGGAAGTTTGGATAGCTGAGGCGGGTCAGGGTGAGCCTTACCACGAGGTGAACTGGCGCCAACCGATCGCCTTGATCATCGGTTGCGAAGCCCATGGTCCGCAACCCGCGATTTGCTCCCTGGCGAAAGCTCAAGTACAAATCCCGATGAGGGGATCATCCGATTCGCTCAACGCCGCCATCGCGGCGGCCGTGATCTTATTCGAAATCGTTCGTCAACGAGGAGAGCCATGAAAGTCCGCGCCCTGACTGGATTCATCGACCCTGAATGGCCGCTCAACCCTGAGCCCATCAAGAGCGTAGCCGCCTGCCTTCAAGCATGCCGGGAAGCCCTGCAAGAGGTCGGTATCGAAGTACAGACCTTGCGACTTGCCACACCACCACCTAGCGAAATGAAGGGACCCGTCCCTCCAGTCAACCGAGCGGACCTTGCTCGAAAGCTTGAAGCGGAATGTTTCGCACAGAGCGTGGACTATGCAGCCATCGGACCCGCCCTGCCTGACGAGCCTGAGGGTTACGATGTCATTCCACAAATCCTGGCGGCAACTGAAAACGTATTTACCTCCGGCATCTTCGCTGACCCGATGGATGGGATCTCGCTGGCAGCAGCACGGGCCTGCGCTCAAGCGATTCACGAGTCTTCCACCATCAGCCCTGACGGTTTTGCTAACCTGCGCTTCGCGGCGCTGGCCAACGTCCCGCCTGGCGCTCCCTTCTTCCCTGCCGCGTTCCATGACGGCGGTTCGCCGGCAATAGCAGTCGCCACCGAAGCGGCCGATGTTGCCGTAGATGCCATCCAAAACGCACCCACCTTAGACACAGCCCGTCGTCACCTGGTGGTCTCCATTGAAGATCACGCCTCAACACTGAGCCAGATCACCCAGCGCGTCGCCTCAAAACATGACCTTCGCTTCCTCGGAATCGATTTTTCCCTGGCCCCATTCCCGGAGGAAACGCGCTCCATCGGCACAGCCATGGAAGCGTTTGGTATTCATGCCGCTGGTCTGAGCGGCACAGTGGCTGCCGCAGCTTTCATCGTTGACTGCCTCGATCGGGCCGAATTCCCCCGCACAGGGTTTTGCGGTTTGTTCTTGCCCGTTCTGGAGGATTCTGTCCTAGCTGCACGCGCAGCGGAAGGCACACTCACGGTCACTCACCTCTTGCTGTACGCGACGCTTTGCGGCACCGGCCTCGACATCATCCCACTTCCCGGCGACATCGACCCCGAAGCGATGGCCTCCCTTCTCATTGACCTGGGCGCGCTGGCTCTACGTCACAACAAACCCCTCACTGCACGCTTAATGCCCGTCCCGGGCAAGAACGTCGGCGATGAGATCCACTACGAATTTCCATACTTTACCGACAGCCGAGTGATGAGTCTTCCAGCCGAATTGCTCGACGGTCTGCTCGGGGGATCTGGGATCCTCGACATCGGCCCACGTTCGCCTTGAGGCACAGGGATTGTCCTAAGCCAGTCGACGGGGGGCTCCGAAATGACACTCATCCACATGTCATCCTGAGCCCTTCGGCTGCGCTCAGGACAGGCTCCGCGAAGGATCCCTATGATGGGGCATTTGAGACCGCTGAATCATAGGGATTCTCACCCTTCGGGTACGATATCGTCGCGCCTAACGGCGCTCAGAATGACACGACTGCTGGGTTGGCATGAAAACGAAGACATCTTACCCTGCACTCAGCTCCCTACTAAGTACAATGCTTATTGAAGGATAATAACGGACCCAAGAGCACACCATCTCCCACATCTTGCCCTTCCGTCCGCCGAACATTAGAATGAACGCGTTCTTCCATTGGGGAGCACTCAACCCCCTCTCCCTGAAAGGGAGAGGGCAGGGGTGAGGGTGGATTGCATAGGCGCATTCCTCTCCCTCAACTTATCCCTCTCCCACTAGATCGGGAAAGTAGGCCAAGGTAAAAACCGATCCGATGAAGATTCTCGAAGACTTGAACCCCCAGCAACGCAAAGCGGTCACCACCCCTCCGGGGCCGGTATTGGTGCTCGCTGGACCCGGTTCAGGAAAGACACGCGTCCTTGCCCACCGTATCGCATATATGATCGACCACATCAACATTCGGCCAAACGAGATCACCGCCATGACCTTCACCAACAAAGCTGCGCGTGAGATGGCGGGACGGGTCAGGGGACTCCTCGACCTTGGCGACACCTTCCAAGCTGCTGCACCCAGGAGCATAAGTATGGGCACCTTTCACGCATGGTGTGCCCGAATGTTGCGCCGCGAAGCCGATCTGTTGCCAGTCAACCGCCAGTTCGTGATCTATGACGAAAGCGACCAACACGCCCTCGTTCGCCAGGCGCTCAAGGAGATCAACCTCGATCCTAAACAAGTACAGCCCTCCCGAGTGCATGGGGTGATCTCGCGCGCAAAGAATGAGTTGATCGAGTTCGTAACCTTTACCGCCGAAACCTACTTCGACGAGATCGCTCGCCGCGTATACGAACGCTACCAGCAATTACTCATGGAGAACAACGCTTTCGACTTCGACGACCTTTTGCTATGGGCGGTGCGATTATTGCGGGAGCGGGATGAGTTGCGGATGAAATATCACCACCAATACCCTCATATCCTGGTCGACGAATTTCAGGACACCAACACTGCTCAATACGTCCTACTGAGTTTGTTAGCGGGGGAGCAACCCGACCTCTTCGTGGTCGGCGACCCCGATCAATCCATTTACCGCTGGCGCGGAGCCGATTACCGTAACGTGCACCGCTTTGAAGAGGACTATCCGCAAGCGAAAGTTTATCTCCTCGAGCAGAATTACCGGTCTACGCAAACCATCCTCGACGCGGCGATGGCGATCATTGATCGCAATCCTGGGCGACAGCCTAAGAAATTATTCACCGAACGCGGGCATGGTGTATCTATCGTCTTCAACGAAGCCTACGACGAGAACGACGAAGCCAACTTCATTGTCGAGACCATCGCCACCATGACCTACAATCATCAGGCTGAACCGGGCGATTGTGCCGTAATGTACCGAACCAATGCCCAATCGCGCGCGTTAGAGGAGGCTTTTCTCCGAGTTGGGTTGCCCTATCGCTTAGTCGGAGCCCAACGGTTCTATGGTCGTCGGGAAATCAAAGACCTGATCGCCTACTTACGCCTGATCCACAACCCCATCGACCAAATCGGTCTGCTGCGTGTACTCAACACCCCACCGCGCGGCATCGGCGCGAAAACCGTCGAGGTTCTGCTCCAAACAGCGTCTCGTGCAGACCTCGCCCCGGCGAACGTGTTGCTCGATCTCGCCGAGGGTGAGCATTCCGAATTCGCTGGTGTATTCACTCCACGGGCCATGACCGTATTGACAGGGTTTGGACAGGTTCTGAAAGGTTGGATTGCAGTGCGAGAGGAATTATCCCTCGTCACATTGATCGACCGTGTGCTTGGTGATATCGGGTATAGAGAATACATCGACGACGGCACCGAGGAGGGATACGAGCGCTGGGCGAACGTATTGGAGTTGCGCGGCGCCGCGGAGGAGTTCGAGGGCGTCGGGCTGACCACATTTCTTGAACATGTCGCCCTGGTCTCCGACCAGGACACATTGACCGAAACCCAAAATGCCCCGACTCTACTCACCTTGCACGCAGCAAAAGGACTCGAATTTCCGGTTGCGTTCATCATCGGATTAGACGACGGGGTGCTCCCTCACCAGCGTTCCTTCGAAGATCCTGAGGCGATGGAGGAAGAGCGACGCCTTTTCTACGTCGGCATCACCCGGGCCATGGATCGTGTGATCTTGCTGCGTGCCTTCCGCCGCCGACAGGCGGGGGTCTCTTCCCTCAGCATCCCCTCTCGCTTCCTCGAGGATCTCCCTCCCCATCTAGTGGAAGGTGACTTAAACACGCACAAAACTTGGGAACAGACCTTCTACCAACGTCAGACACGCTGGGATGTGGGTCCAACACGACCTATCGAAGCTCGCTACCGGGTTGGAATGCGGGTGCACCATCCAAACTTTGGCGAGGGGATCGTGATGGCAACACAGACCGATCTCGACGATGAGGAGGTCACGGTTGAATTCGAGGGGGGTGAGACCAGACACCTGATCGTTTCACTCGCAGGGCTTACGATACTGGAGGATTAGGGATCAGGAGCGAAGGAACATAACCTGACCCCCGATCCCCGATCCCTAGTCCCTAATCCCTGATCCCCTTTACCCACATTGAACGCTATAATACATATCCCTGACGTCGCACCCACAAAGGTTGCCCCATGAATATATTCCTCACCGGTGGCGCGGGTTATATCGGTTCGGCCGCCACAGAGATCCTGCTTCAGAACGGACACAACGTCACCGTTTATGACTCGCTCGTCACCGGTTACAGAGCCGCTGTGCCTAAGGCTGCCAGCTTCATCGAAGCTGACCTAGAAGACCAAGCCGCATTAGCATCGGCCTTGGGATCGGAATCTTTCGACGCAGTAATGCACTTCGCCGCCTTCATAGAAGCCGGCGAAAGTATGCAAAACCCTGGTAAATATTTCCACAACAATGTTGTCCTCTCGTTAGGCCTGATGGAAGCTTGTCACCAAGTAGGCGTATCACGTTTTGTGCTCTCCTCAAGTGCTGCCGTCTACGCTTCCAGTGACGAGCCGCTCTCTGAAGACTCGCCCCTCGGTCCCGCCAACGTCTACGGACAAACCAAATGGATGATCGAGCAATCGCTCGAGTGGTACCGCCGGATACACGGCCTGCGCTACGCCGCCCTGCGTTACTTCAACGCTGCCGGTGCTTTGCCCGGGCGCGGGGAGGCTCACCACCCCGAGAGTCATTTGATCCCCCTCGTGCTCCAGGTAGCCCTTGGACAGCGTCCCGAAGCAGAGATCTTCGGCACCGATTACCCCACCCCTGACGGAACCTGTATCCGCGACTACATCCACATCGCAGATCTGATCGCCGCTCATCTCCTGGCTCTCGACGGGCTCGAGGATCACGATCAATTGAT
>DUEW01000058.1 GCA_011174845.1 Anaerolineae bacterium
CGAACGATGTTCGCTCCCTCCTCGATAGCAACCTGATAACTGTTGGTCATGCCCATGGAGAGGTATCGCATGGAAATATTTTCCAGTTGTAGGGCAGCAAGGCGTTCGAAGGCCTCTCGCGTCGCTTTGAAGAAAGGTCTGGCATCTTCCGGGTCGCCAAAACGTGGCCCCATGGTCATCAATCCCATGAGGTGGATATGTTCCATTTGGGTTATGGCGAGCACCAAATCGTCGAGTTCTCCAGGCATCACCCCTGTTTTGGCCGGTTCCCGACCGCTGTTGATCTCGATTAATGCCGACATCGTTCTTCCCAAACGGGCACATCGCTGATCGATCGCTTCCGCCAACTTCACCGAATCGATTGTCTCAATCATGTCGAATATGCGTACAGCAGCTGCGACTTTGTTGCGCTGAAGATGACCGATCATGTGCCAGGTTGCTCGATCACCCAATGCCTCGATGACCGGTTTCGCTTCTTGAACAAAATTGTGACCAACGTGGGAAACTCCTGCGTGGATAGCTACTTCTACCTCCTCGATGCTTTGTCCTTTCGCGGCCGCGAGCAGGGTTACCCCTGGCGGAATGGTCTTTAGCAGACGCTTGACCGCTTCCGCAATTTGGACGCTCTTCGAGTCCATTCGATCAATCCCTCGAGGCTACAAATCCCCGTTCATCCAAACGCCAGCAATCGAAGTCCCGCATTCTCTACAGTGGCCCTCGGTTAAATTTTCGATACGCACAGCATACCCATAACGGCGGATCAAAACCTGCCCACAGTTTGGGCAGAAGGTGTCGTTGCTTCCTGCCACATTTCCAACATAAACGTAACGCAGACCCTCTTCTAATCCTATCTCTTGCGCCTGTTGTAGCGTCGCCAAGGGCGTGGGGGGGCGGTCTGTCATACGATAATGAGGGAAAAATCGACTGATATGCCAAGGTGTATCCGATCCCAACTCCTGAGTGAGAAAAATCGCGATGTCCCGCAGTTCTCCAGGATCGTCATTCACATCAGGGATCACAAGCGTGGTCACTTCCAGCCAGATTCCCAGTTCCCTCATCTTCACCAAGTTATCCAGCACGGATTGCAGACGAGCCCCGATGTATTGTTGATAGGTCTTTTTGCGAAAAGCCTTCAAATCAACATTGGCCCCGTCTAAAGTCCTCTGAAAGATGTCGAGCATATCCTCGCTCATGTACCCGTTTGTGACAAAGATGTTCGCCAAGCCTGCGGCATGGGCTAATTGAGCGGTGTCGTAAGCGTATTCGAAGAAGACCGTTGGTTCAGTGTAGGTATAAGCGATACTGTGGCTGCCAGTGTGTTGAGCATCTGCAACAATTTCCCTCGGCGCCACGTCGCGATCGATCTCAACACGCTGACCCCTCTGAATTTGAGAGATGTGCCAGTTCTGACACCATTTACAGTGGAAGTTACATCCCAATGTGGCAATGGAGTAAGCTTTTGAACCCGGATAGAAATGATAGAGGGGCTTCTTCTCGATCGGATCCACACATCGGCTGATGACCTGACCGTAAGACAGTGCGTAGAGCGTGCCACCGATATTCTGTCGCACCCGGCACAGGCCTGCCCTGCCATCCGATATTACGCAATGATGACTACAGAGATGACAGCGCACACTGCCATCGGCGTTTGCCTCGTAAAGCCAGGCCTCACGCTCCATGCTTATCCGACCTCCAAAGATGATCCTTAGACCGGACTATGAGTTGATCAGCGTTCAGCAGATACGCGGTAGCATCTCTCCCGAAAGCATGTCGACCACCCGAGTGCCTCCGATGGCGGTTCGCATCAGAACTTTCCCAGCAGGCGCTGCCTCCACGCTGCCAATCCGGCAGGCTCCGTCGCCATAAGGCGCTGAACGCATGGCCCCCAGGATGACCTCAGCATCCCCTGGAGGGACGAACGCCACCAACTTGCCTTCGTTAGCAACGTAAAGCGGATCGAATCCCAACAACTCACATGCAGCCATAACCGATGGGCGAACAGGAATCTTTTCCTCTTCTAATTGTATCGCTACACCACTTTGACGGGCGATCTCGTTGAGCGCCGTCGCTAAACCCCCGCGAGTCGGATCGCGCAGAGCATGAATCGAAGGACATACGGCAAACATCTTCTCTACCAAATCGTTCAGCGGCGCGATGTCCGATTCGACAATCGTTTCGAAAGCCAGCTCGCCCCGTGCCGCTAAAACCGCGATGCCATGATCGCCTATAGGACCGGATAAGAGGACAACGTCTCCTGGTTGAGCGTTGGCTCCGCTTACATTCCGATTGTTGGGAACCCAACCGACACCGGTCGTGCTGATAAAGATCCCATCGGCCTTGCCTCGTTCAGCGACCTTCGTATCCCCAGCGATGATTCCTACCCCTGCCTCTCCTGCCGCCGCTTTCATCGACGCTGTTACCCGTTCCACGATCAGTAACGGTAAACCTTCCTCCAGAATAAAACTTGCCGTCAACCACAATGGACGCGCTCCAACCATCGCCAGGTCATTGACCGTGCCACAGACCGCAAGGCGGCCAATGTCGCCCCCGGGGAAGAAAAGCGGCGAGACGATATGTGAATCCGTGCTGACAGCCAACCTGCCCGATTCTGGTCGCGCCACCACCGCCGCATCGTCTCCCCGCAGGAGGGTTGGGTTTTCAAAAGGTGGGTAGAAGGTTCCTTCGATCAGATCCCGGGTCATCTTACCGCCACTGCCATGACCCAGAAGGACCGTCTCGTCGTGCGTCAACGGTCGCGGACAAACCAATCCATGAATGACAACTTTCTCCTGCTCATCTTCCATCGTGAATCTCATCCCTTGTGGATAACGTTGGGTTGCTGAAACTTGTTTCCATTACACATCTAGAGTCCAAAAAACTCTGTTTATGCTTTGTCCTGAGCGTGGCCGAAGGGGGCGCAAGCAGAGCTTGCGCACTCCAAAATCGTCTCAACCTTCCCGCTCGACGGCGCGACTTCCATATCGGTAATAAGCTGCACAGGCCCCCTCGGCGGAGACCATCGTCGCACCCAGTGGATTCTCCGGGGTACACTGAACTCGAAAAGCCGAACAATCGTAAGGTTTCTTCAGTCCCTGTAAGATCTGCCCAGCGATGCAAAGCGGTGATTCTTCCGGCTGGATCGCTTCGACGTCGAAACGAAGTTCTGCATCAAAATCTGCATACTCAGGCCGTAGACGCCATCCACTCTCTGGGATCACTCCGATCCCACGCCATTTTCGGTCGCAAGGTTCGAAGACACGGTCGATCCATTGCTGCGCTGGTCGATTGCCCTCGAAAGTCACGGCCCTTGTGTACGCGTTCTCGGCGACAGCGCGGTTCTCTTCTAATAGCCGAAGCACATGCAGAATCCCCTGCACGATATCCAATGGCTCGAAACCGGTGACCACGATCGGAACACCGTACTGCTCGGCTATCGGTTGATACTCCCAATAGCCCATCACAGCACAAACGTGACCGGCGGCCAAGAAACCCTGTACGCGATTGTGAGGCGCTCCCAAGATCGCATGAATCGCAGGCGGAACACGTACATGAGAGACAAGCACACTGTAGTTCGTCAAACCCTGTCTTTGAGCTTGGAAAACGCTCATAGCATTGGGTGGAGCAGTGGTCTCAAAGCCAATGGCAAAGAACACGACTTCCCGCTCGGGATTTTCCTGAGCGATCTTTACAGCATCGAGCGGCGAGTACACCACACGAACATCACCTCCCGCCGCTCGGACCGAGAACAGATCGCTGCCAGAGCCTGGCACGCGGAGCATGTCGCCATAGGAAGTGAAGATTACCCCCGGTTGGGAGGCGATCGCCAGCGCTTTATCGATCAATTCCAGTGGCGTGACACACACCGGACAGCCGGGGCCGTGTACCAATTCAATTTGCGAGGGGAGGAGTTGGTCGATGCCATGTCGCATGATCGAATGCGTCTGACCACCACATATCTCCATCATAACCCACGGCTTGGTGATCGTGGATTTGATCTCCTCCAACACACCTTGCACCAATTCCACGTCGCGGTATTCCGTGATGTACCTCATCGCTACCCTGTCTCAGGACCGAGCTCGTCTTCCAAATCGATCATCTCGCGCAACATCTCGAGTGTTTCCTGAGCCTCTTCCTCACTTAATAAACTAATGGCAAAACCAACATGGACAATCACATAATCGCCGACCTGCGCCTCTGGTACGTACTCCAGACATGCCTCCCTTTTCACCCCACCAAAATCTACCTTACCCATYTTYAGRSWWTCRRCTTCGTARATYTCAAKTATYYTMCCKGGYACWCCMARGCACATKWCWAWACCTCCGAANAKAGCCGTCAGCTWYCRGCCATCAGCWTTCNGNNNMTNCTSWWCSAWRNCTKNTKGCTGASKSCTGAKGGCYGWGAGCYAASCKRYGCGCYGCGATCACAGCTTGGCCCAGTGATAAMCCACCGTCGTTCGYCGGAACCTGACGRTGCACATAGACGKTGAAACCCGATTGGCGTAGCAASCGCWCKGTTCGAGMCAAKAGSATCATATTCTGCCAYACRCCCCCGCTGAGCGCGACTTCMTCRAYGCCGYTTYGRTCCCTTAWYGCACGRCACACYTGATCAACCATAAACGCCACGCCATKRTGGAAACGAGCTGCRATCYTTTGTACMGRTAAACCRACGCGTAGATCKTCGACGATCTCTCGAATCACAGGARYYGGGTCRATGNTTCNCATCGAYAAACGAGAAGGAATACMATCCCTGTTCATCCGGGTCCACCAACGCCTCKAGYTCRATCGCWGCCTGAGCTTCRTAGTTGATTTCCTGRCGTATRTTGRCYAAGGATGAGACRGCATCGAARAGRCGACCCATGCTYGAAGTTAGCGGSGCGTTGAGCCGAAGYTCGAGCATMCGCCAWAGCATCTCTCGAGCTTCASTGCCYGYTGCTTCCACCGGYGCYAAATCCTCTTCCCAGTCAAKACCGGCATGAGCTAACCARGCMAGTGCYAGACGCCARGGCTGGCGYACGGCCGCYTCCCCTCCYAGCATAGGGATGCATGCCAGATGRTAGGATCTTTCAAARTGACTGTAGTCRGCCAGMAGGAATTCTCCRCCCCAGATCGTTCCGTCCTCACCGTATCCMGTRCCATCGAACGARACCCCGATCACAGRTCKCTCGCCGGATAATCCRTGCTCKGCCATRCAGGCAGCGATGTGYGCRTGGTGATGCTGAACRCCTTCAGCGATYAGGCYTTCCCGCTYSGCRCGCTCGATCGCGTAGCGTGTTGCCATGTAATCGGGGTGRAGRTCATAAGCCAGRAYCTCAGGYYTYACACGRAAAAGMCGCTCRAAGTGATYCACKCCGTCTTCAAATGCGCASAGCGTCTCATAATTCTCCATGTCGCCGATGTGATGACTGAKAAAGGCRTAGCTMCCGCGRGTCAARCAGAAGGTGTTCTTTAACTCCGATCCCGYTGCCAGRATCGGTGGYAGYTTCCARGGMAGAAGGAYYGGRAAGGGAGCRTAYCCCCGAGCACGTCGCAGGGGATATACWGCCCCATKAAAAGTTCGCACYACTGCGTCGTCGCAACGAGTGCGGATGYTGCGRTCATGCAAYAGGAAWGCGTCCGCTAGMGTGTTTAACCGCAYCAGYGCTTCRTCATTRTCGATCGCAATCGGCTCCTCGCTCARGTTTCCGCTCGTCATCACCARYGCYGGGGGAAAATCATCTTCGGGTTCKATTAACAAGACATGCAAGGGAGTATAKGGCAACAYGACGCCCAGGGTGTCCTGACCTGGAGCCACCTCCTGAGCCACATTAGATTCCGATCGTCGACGCAGGATCACGATCGGTCGCTGACGGGATTGGAGCAGTTCGCACTCTTCATCTTCGAATAAACAATGCGCTTCCACCGTCGCCAGATCGGGCATCATCAGAGCAAAAGGTTTGTCCACCCGCAATTTCCGTTGACGCAAAATGGTCACGGCATGCGGGTTGATGGCATCGCATGCCAGATGAAACCCACCCAAACCCTTGACCGCCAAGACTTTGCCCTCCCTCAGCAACCTCCGCGCCACCTGCAGGGCTTCCTCCCGCTCCGCCACCGATTTGCCGTCCACCTCAAGCCAAATTTGCGGTCCACAAACGGGACACGCTATGGGTTGAGCATGGAAGCGTCGATCGAGAGGGTCTGCATACTCCGAGGCACATTCCGGACACATCTCGAAGGATGCCATGGTTGTGTACGGTCGATCATAAGGGATGTCCCCAATGATCGTGAACCGTGGTCCGCAGTTTGTACAATTGATAAATGGATAGCGATAACGCCGATCATCGGGGTCAAG
The DNA here is from genome assembly GCA_011174845.1 of Anaerolineae bacterium. Lineage (GTDB taxonomy): Bacteria > Chloroflexota > Anaerolineae > Anaerolineales > E44-bin32 > DUEZ01. The sequence continues at coordinate 6,331 of DUEW01000058.1, forward strand.
CAGTTCCTGCAAGCAGTCGGTGCAAAGGCTGACATCCGGGGATATCGGTTGGAAGGCTTCAGCGATGACCTCCGAATGTATAATTTCGAATTGGGGAAATCCGTTCGGTGCTCGTTCCTGTACATGGAATTCGTCGATGCGTGCCAATGGAGGGACTTCTTCACGCAAAGCCTCAACAAATGCGGCAAGCGCTTCCGGAGTCCCGTCAACCTCGATCTCTACACCGGCCGAGGTATTACGCACCCAGCCCGTGATCGATAGGCGAGTCGCCAGGCTATAGACAAAGGGTCGGAAACCAACCCCCTGAACGACGCCCGTGATATGGATTCGTGCACCTCGAAGTTCGTTCACCCATACCTCAACTTGTTTTCCCGTTGTCCTTCAGGAACTTCAATATATTTTCAACAGTCTCAAGATTTTTCTTGAGGTCCAGCAATTCTTGACGCCCCATCCACCACCATAACGAGGATACCCGGAACATACATAGCGTCAATAGTGGGTTAAGTAACCCCAAGATTATGAAATCAGTCCAAATTGTCATAAGGTTTGCTACCTTCGTCGGCTGGACCGCCTTGCTCCACACCAAGACCGATTGCTCGCACGACACTTGCGCAAGATCACTGGAATACAAATCGGGGCGCGAGGCGCGCCCCGACTAAGATGATGCTGATGCCTCAATCGTTAAACCTAATCTCCAACCTCTACCGTCGCGCTGGCGACGACCACCGGCAGGTTCGGTACGACTTCATAGTAAGCGAGAAAGCGTTCGATCTCCAGTCCTTCTGGCAGGCGAAGGTTATCCACCCAGCGGTAACCGATCGACTGATAGAGCAACTCAATGGTCACCTTGAATGGGCCTTCAGTTGCGCCCACGTCGACAACATATTGAATCTCATCCCCACCACCTTGAAAGTCCTCATCCTCTCTGGCCCCTCCATGCACAGCGATGTCTTCATAAGGAGCGCTCTTCTCAAAACCGAAGGGCAGTAACCGGTTGTCTTTCAGATACTCCTTCGCTCGGAGCAGCGTGGTGGTCACACGATTCTCCGTATCGATGAGGATTGCCTCGTAGATTTGTACCTGCTCCGGTTGAACGATGGCAAGGTAGTGTTGCTCATAATCTCCCGGATCAGTGTCATTGTCGTTCCCCACGATCGAGCCATCTGGGTTGAAAGCCCCGGATTCAAACAACACTTCACCCTCTGCATCGTGGACAACAAAATGGATCCATGCACGGCGGGAAGGGAATCCGGTGGGAAACTTGTGTCCAGTCAGTATCTCTATCACCACGTTTGCGATGATACGAGATCCAGAGAGTCGAACCTCGTTGAATGCGATGGTGGCCGTTCGTGAACCAAGCTGCTCGATCGCTTGTTCCTTTGTGGCTTCGAACTGCTCAGACGAGGCTGTCACCATCAATTCCTCTCCGAATTCCTTTAAAACTTCTAACATGTATACGTTACCACCGACAAATAGATGCTGGCTGAAGGGGCTTCGGAGAACCTGGCTTAAGTTCGACACTTTCACCCCGCCTGCAGCCTCCGGCATATGACAATCTTGGCAGGTCTGTGATCTGCGGTAGTCGCTGTAAAACCACTCGAAATAGGGCACCTGCTCGGGAAACTCACCGACGATCGTCCCAGCAGCATCGACCGAGGGCGTGTAAAGCGTATGGCACGTAGCGCACAACTCCGATCCACTGAGATGCAAACCTTGCTCAGGGCGGAAGCCCGAAACATTCTGCATGATGGTGGCATAGTCACCGTCGATGATATGAGGTCCGAAGATGATCCGGTTCGGCGATCGAAGTCCGGTGTCGATTACGAACCCTCCGCTGTAGCTGCTCGACAATCCAAGGTCGGTCTCGCGGATCTGATGACACACCGTACATGAGTTCCCGTCCATAGCCAATGTATGCAACTCGTTTGCTGGATTGGTAAACCCATCGTCGAACATCCTTCCTTCATCCCCATTCGCAAAGGCACTGAAACGCGCCATGGGCATGTGACAGGTGGAGCATTGATCCTCGATGACGGGGGCCAACTCGGAGTTGGCGAGCACCTCCCTGCGCACAGAAGCCTGGAAGTAAGGATCTCGGGCAGCATTAGCCATCAGGGTAGAGCGCCAATTGGAGTCGATGGATACATCCGTGCCGGTTTCGTCTACCATGTTGTTATGGCAAACAGCACACGCCCCAGAGGTGGAGAACAGCTCTCCGCTCTCCATGGGAAGCGGTAACCCAGGAGAGAGGAACCCCGTGGCCACATCCTGAGTTGGCTTTAGGGCGACGGTTGCTGTTGGTGGCGGAGTGTTCGATGGTTGCAATGGAATGGTTACCGTGGGAGGGGGCGCCGTCGT
>DUEW01000059.1 GCA_011174845.1 Anaerolineae bacterium
GCGAGCCGATCCGCGTAGCGCTGAACGACCTCGTCCAAGATCACGCTCGCCCGATAGAAACGCCCGTAGAGCGCATCTCCAAAGATCGTAACCTGGGGGCGCCCATCCGCTCCGACCCCCATCTCGAGGAACGCCGTGATCTCCCGCGCCTCCAGCGTAACGTGGGCTGCATCCTGGTCCGTCACGACGGTAACGTCGAAGACAGGTCGGCCATCGGGATACCGTTCGGCTCGCAGCGCTTCGATCAAACCCAAATCACCCTCTGCTTGAACGATCACCCACAAAGGATGGGTCACCAGAAAAGGGGCGCTGTAGCCGAAGGCCGCGATACCCACAAACACTAGTGGCATAAGCAGCACCAACCCCAAGAGAGCCGGCTCACGAAGGATCTCGAGGAGAGACTTGCGTGCCACCAACAGCGATTTCACTGTCGCAACCTCCGACCGGTCAGCTGGATGAAGACGTCCTCCAGCGTGTTCTCGCGCACGCGCACCTCGCCGGCTTGGACCCCGCTCTTTTCGAGCGCGTCCAAGATGGACGCCAACGCACCCACCGCGTTGAGCGCACGCACGGTCAGGGTGCTCGTCTCATGGTCCATATGCACTTGATCAACCAGGGGTAAAACCGCAGCTTCGACTTGCCCTGCTATCACTGGATCGAGGGCGCTCTCAAGCTCAATCTCGACCACGTCCCCCTCGCCCACTCGTTTCTTCAGCACCGTTGGTGTGTCGAGCTCTAAGAGCTTGCCGTGGTCAATGATCGCCACGCGATTGGCAAGACGATCGGCTTCGTCCATGTTGTGGGTGGTGAGGATGACCGTTTTTTCTTGCGCCAGCGATTGAATGTATTCCCGCACCTTGACCCGGCTCTGCGGATCCAAGCCCACCTCCGGTTCATCGAGGATCACGATCTCCGGATCGTGCACCAGCGCCATGGCAACGTTGAGCCGCCGTTGCAATCCACCGGAAAGTTTTCGTGCTTGTTCGTCTCGCTTGTCGACCAGGTCCAGCTCTTCCAGAAGCATCTCGGAGCGCTCACGAGCGTCCGACCTCGAAAGGCCGTACATCTCCCCCATGAACTGCAGTTGCTCGAGGCAGGTCAGCCGTTCCCATAACACGATCTCTTGTGGACATACGCCCACTCGAGCGCGCAACTCGTCGTCCGCAGCGTGAACGGGCACACCATCAATGGTTACGGTCCCCGTATCTGGTTCGAGCAGACCGCACATCATGTTAATCGACGTGGTCTTCCCGGCGCCGTTGGGCCCCAAGAAGCCGAACACCTCGCCACGGTAGACTTCCAGGGTGAGATCGTCCACGGCCACCAGTTCACCGTAACGCTTGGTCAGACCTTCCGTTTTTAGGACAATGTTCGACATGTTCATCAACCCCACAATGCTGGATGGTCAAGCTTCCATGATTTCCACATGCCTATCTCTTGCTTGAAAAACAACGTCTTGGTAGCAAACCCTCGCAATGATGACCTCAGTGTCTTCACCCCTTTCGCATCCGCCGTCGCTGATACAGAGCCACTCCTGCAGTCATAAAAATTACGGATAAAATCGTTAACGCCACCAGTTCATATGTGATGCCTGCCAACCCCTCGCCGAAAATTGTTACTTGCCGTATTGCCTCAGCGGCGTGTGTCGTTGGGAGGAGATCGTAGAGCTGGATCGTGCGGTTGCCAATAGTAGCGATGGGTAGATCCGGCATGGGATACATCGCTTCGGACAAGAACACCAGGGGAACTAAGGCAACCGACGCCAAGTTGGTCGCGTCACCCGGCGTGCGCGAATAGCAAGCGACAATAAGCCCCACCCCGATGGACGCGAGGCTCATCAGGAGCCCGACACCGAAAACCAGAAGCAACGAACCGTTGTTGTGAAACCCCATGGCGAGGGCACTACCGAGGGTGATCGGTACTTGGAGCACGGCGACGAACATCATCGCCATCGTGACGCCCAGCAATAAATCGAAAGCGGTAGCTCGTGTCAGGCGTAAGCGCTGCAAGGTGCCGCTCAGATCCTCTCGGACCATGACCTCGGCGGTAACGAGTACCCCAAAGGTGATCCCAAAGATGATGATCCCACCTACACCGAAATCGAAGTCTGACATCGTGCCGGTTCCGGGCAGGAATTGGTATCGAAGGTCCACGGTTTCGTCCCATCCAGCCGCACCGAACGCAAATTGACGCAACAAGCCGCTCAGCATGCTGCGTGCAAAGGTGTAATCCCCCGACTCTGGTGCACCGATCAGGATGAGCTCCGCCGATGAGGCGGGCCCTTCGCTCTGTAATGCCTTGACAAAGACGTCACTGAAATCGGACGGGATTTCCATGAGCAGAGAGGCCTTGTGCTCCCGTAACGTAATCTCGGCCGCTTGACGGTCGCTAACCTCGGTCACGCTGAATATCGGCTCCCCTTCATATTCGGCCTCTCGCATCAGAGCGGTGAGTTCCTGCCCTATGTTCCATCCCTCACCATCCTCAGTCACCACACCCGCATCTCGATTGAGAACTAGGACGGAGAGATACTTCGCCAACCCCTGCTCGGTCTGACCGAACGCGACATAGTAGAAACCGACCAACAACACCGGGAAGATCAACATCAACCCCGCCGTCATGCGTTCCCTCAGCAACTCACGCAGGGTCTTGCGCGCGATTAAGAGCGCCTTCATGGTTTTCCCTCGCGAGAGCCACGCTTATTTCTTCCATACCGGTCCTGATCATTATTGGATCGAGTCATGATCATGATGGAAATGATTGTTAGACTGACGGGGAAGCGCATTATGAGCTTCATGCAAAACAACCTATTTTCTTACTGGGAGAACGAAATGGAATAATTCACAAGTAAGCGATCGCCTGTATGCATTCGCTTGACTTCGAAGACATTCCTATACATCTTACAATGTTTTTGGGGACGGAACAAAAATCACCCCATGGATGAAGCTCAGCGTAAACGCTTCAGTATTCGGTTTTATCCTTCTATGCCAATGATTTCGTATGGAAAAGGAGCTTCAGAAAAGAGCTCGGAGATGATACAGATCAATAGAGGAAAACCAAAAATTGCCCCACCCAGGTAAGGTAGTGGTTTGCTACCATGACCATCCGGCTATGCGTGGGGCATTTCTCGTCTTCGTAGATTTTTTCTGATCAGGTCGGCTTATAAGCAGTGATCCTCGCGCTGAAGGGTGGGTTGGCGTCCCCAAGATCGAGCGGCTTGAGCTCTCCCTCCACGAGAGCATAGGCCACTTTCTCTTGCCCGTCGGGTCCAGGTATACCTTCCGGCGCCAATTCCTTGACCATCTCCTCGACGAACACAGAATCCATCTTCACCGGCTCGAGCTTCACGTCGATGAAGCCGATTTCCTCGAGGATCGAGACGTACTCCTCTCGATCCAACGCGCCAGCGACGCAGCCATACCAGGCACTCATACTTCGCTGAATCGACTCCGGAAGTGGTCCGTCGGTCACGATATCGGTGACTGCAAATCGACCGCCCGGCTTTAGGGCGCGGAACGCCTCACGAAAGACTTGAGGTTTGTCCGGACTGAGGTTGATCACACAATTGGAGATCACCACATCGACCTCCCCATCTGCGACGGGCAAATGCTCGATCTCCCCCAGCCTGAACTCGACGTTAATCGCGTCCGACCCCATCTTCACCTTGTTGCGCCGAGCCTTGTCGATCATCTCCGCTGTCATGTCCACGCCGATCACACGGCCTTTTTCCCCTACGCGCTTTCCGGCTAAAAAGCAATCGATCCCCCCACCGGAGCCCAGGTCGAGCACCACTTCCCCGGGCTGGAGCGATGCCAGCGTGACCGGGTCACCGCAGCCGGCGGAGAGACTCGTGACCTCCGTGGGTAGATCGGTCGCCTCCGGCGTATCGTAGATCATTTTTACGGCATCATGGTCTGAACAATCATCTGAAGAACAGCAGCTTGAACGTGTTCTCTCGGCGAATTCTCCGTAGTGAGAACGCACTCCAGCACGAATCTCGTTGTTTGTCTTCCCTTGGTTCGGCATGATGTACCTCCTTAATATATTGATTACTGTCGATATATTCGGTTAAAAAAAAGACCATCACTCCCCAGCCTGATCTTCTTCCTCTTGAATAAAGTTCGGTGCGAAGAGGACGACAATTTGATCGCAGCACGCGTTCACCCGTCCTTGATTGAGTGTGTAGAACCGTTGGCGGCCCTCCTGGCGCACCCTCACCAAGCCGGACTCCTCAAGCTTCTTCAGGTGATGACTGACGGTCGGCTGGTTGACGCGGCCTTCGAGCAGCTCTACGAGCTCATTAACGCTCAGCCACTCACAGCATAAGTGCTGCATGATCTCCTGGCGGGTCTCGTCCGCCAGCGCTTTAGCAAAACCGATCGGATCAACGCTCACACTGTTATTATATCGATGATTATCGATATGTCAAGTGACCTGCCCAACGGAGGTGATGCTTGCAGATTGTTAAATGAAACTACACCGCCATCCTCATCCGATACTGGATTCGATACACAAGAAAGGTCAACCACGGGTACGGGTTCTTCTTGTTGGCGAAGGACCATCCTTTCCATGCTTGATACATCGAGTTTGCCGTGTAGCGTCCCTCATCGTCCGCCTGCTCCGTGATGGTGGCTACCATTTCACGGAGGCGTGGGTCGGAGCGGACAAAGGGGAAACGGCTCAACACATCAACGACATGCAGGATGTCGTACCAAACGAAGGGATATTTCAACTTACGGAAATCGGTCCCCATCGCAAAAAAATAGAGTTTACGCTCCTTCTGATGTTCCCAATGCCAGAGAAGCATCTCGGCGCCAGTGTGTGCAATCTCACTCTCCAACATATCCGGAACGATCGAAACAGCCTTGAGGGAGATGAGATTTGCGTAGGGGCACGGGTCATCACGCCTGCCCGGCCCTCGAAAGGTGTCACCCAGAGGTTCGCCCACGACACATGGCCAGCCATTGTATCGGATGTGGGCAACCATGTGATCGGCAGCCCGCTTGACAACCGGATCGCCGGACAATTCGAAGTTCAGAAGCCCATAGAGTACTGTCGGTGCGTCGCACATCATCCACACCCAATGCTCCCCCTCGATACCACCAAAGCTCTTATAGAGCTGCATCAGGGTCTGAAAGGAACCGCCTGGATCCTGATGGCTCATCAAGGCGGAGAGCACCGAACCCATGCCTGGATCCTCGGCTTTGAGACCAAAATCGGCCAAGACCGATACGTGATGGAGTGGGTGCTTGGCATCGTTGTGCCGCTTGAGGGCATATCCCGGCCAGGTAGCGGCTTCTTCCACGAGACCTTGCACAAACGGGTGAGCCAACATCTCGCGGCGAGCGGTTTGCACCTCGGGAGCGTCCTCCGTGCGACCGAGGAGATCTAGCAAGGTGCGATAACGCGTCCAGGGTTCGTCGGAGTTGAGCAACCAATTTGTAATCCCTGAACTCATGATCCCCTCTCGTTAGCCTGTCCCACTTGAGCAGGTCGGGCTCCCATACCTGACCAATATCCCACATCCCAGCGCCCACCAAGAAGCCTGGTCTTGTAATCCAGGCCCTTGATCTTCGCTATTTTCCAATACACCGCAACGCCCATGAGATGGATCAAGCCATGCAGGAACACCACAATGGAGGCAGCGTACAGAAGGATTTGAGGCACGATGATTCTACCTACTTTAGAAATTTAGCGTGCGGCGATCGGCTCCTAAGGCTTTTATCTCACCAAACAGCCAACTCCCCCTGCGCCAGTCGCTGGGTAAAGCTGTGGATACTGGCGAGCTCGCGGTCGATCACAGCCACGACGGAGGATTGGACCTCCTCAAGCCCCACGTCCGGTTCCAGGATCAACGCCGCGGCGGCCATCAGCGGTTGGTCGATGGGCTTCCCGATTTGGCTGCACAGCCAAACGGTCGCTTCTCGGATCCCTGGCACCTCCCGATAAACCTTGCCCGCGATCTCGTGGCTGAGCAGATTGTAGATCTTGCCCACGTGACTAACGGGGTTCTTGCCGGCTGCGGCTTCTGTCGTCGATGGACGGTTGAAGGCGATGACCCCGTTGACGCGGTTGCCTCGCCCTACCTGCCCCCCGTCCCCTCCCTCAGCCGAGGTACCGAGCACCGTCAGGTACACGCCTCCCTCACCTCGTTCGGGGTCATCGAGGGTGTTGATGTCCACCGTCACCGCCTCCATCGTCTTCGCCTCTCGAGTGACGAAGGTCTGCACTTCATCGTGGATAGCAGCCTTGCGATCGAAATATGTCTTGAGGTCCGGGATGAAGCGATCGACGAAAGCTAAAGCCACGGTCAGCGTGAGATGTCTTCCGAAGCGATACCCCATGACCTTGATGTCCTCACCCGCCTCGGGGAAGGCCGCCTTGAAGGAGGTGGAGTTCAAATAACGTTCCGTAGCCAGCACGACCTCTTCCGTCTCGCTCAGCGGGGCATAGCCCACGCCGGCTGAGGTGTCGTTCGCACCGATGACCTCCCGGGCAAAGATGTCGGTCAGCTCCGGTGACCCGGGTTTGATCTCGTTCTGGAAAACGATGTGGTTCTCGGCGTCCACAAAACGCAGGTTACCTCGCAACCATTGACGCGCCGCCGCTTCGGCGATCTCACCCACCGGGATGTCCACACCCTGATACGCGTAGGTGGCTCGATCACCGAAGACCAACTTCATCGGTTCATCAACCTTACCCCCTCCAAATTGTGGCGAGGTCTGACCAGCCACCAAAAGTCCCTTGTCGATGTTGTGGTGCATGATGCGACCGAAGTGATCAAGGTATGCCCGACACAGCTCGACGCTGACCGAATCCATAATCGCATCGGTAATCGAATCCGGATGGCCTACGCCCTTTCGCTCCACCAACTCGGTGGGCTGTTCCTCCATCGGCAGACCAGGCACCTGCTCGACGAAAATGTTACGTGTCGTTTTCATGCATGTCTCCTACGTGGTGATTTGGTTGCATTATAAAACAACCGGGCTTATAAGCCCAAAAATCTGTCGTCTTTCTGTGCATCGAGGTGCGTGATTTTAACCTGTAGGTCGGGCTCACGCGATCGACTAACCGGGGGCCCTTCGGCATTACTCAGGACAAGCATGGGAGCCGCCTCTACTTGTTTTGGGTCGGGCTCCCACGCCGTTCGGCTGATGGTTCGACAGGCTCACCATGCAGCCTCACGCCGAAGACCTACCAAGAGGCCTGACCCTCCAC
>DUEW01000006.1 GCA_011174845.1 Anaerolineae bacterium
TAACTCAACAGCTCCCTGTACACATTTTGACACCGGGCCGGCCATGACCGCTTCCTCATGGCAACCCCCGACCGCCAGGAGATGGCCATCTGGACTGAAGGCCAAGGACGGGACGTTGCCTACATGACCAACCTCCAGGATGTCAATCAGCCGGCGCGTATCGACATCCCACAGGAACACGCCCCCTTTCACACACCGCGTTAGGCCGAAATATTCTTCTTCCAAACAGACGCCGGAAGCTACCAGACCGCCATCCGAGCTGAAGGATAGGCTTTGAACGAAGTTCTGGGGTCCATAAAGAAAACTGTCGAGAGCACCGCTTCGACTGAGTGCATCCAGTAGGCTGCTTCGTGCTTCGATTGTGTCGTCCATACGCACAGCTTCCACGCTGAGCAGTAACGCCAGGTCTAGCTGCCTATCGAGCTGAATGGCTGCTTGAGCCGCTAGTTGACGCGACAAGGCCACGCGCAACGCTTCTTCCGCCTGCTGGCGACGTAGCTGGGCTTCCTCTTCCGCAGCCACTGCTGTGCTTGCGATGATCGCCTGATCCTCAGCAGCGGTAGCCTGCAGGTTGGCGCGGTCTTCCGCTGCGTTGCGTTCCATAATGCTACGCTCTTGCACTGCATTGGTTTGGATGAGGATTGCGGTAACGACAGCAGCCAGGATGAGCATAACGGAGGCGATGACACCGCCTGCCGTTATACGCCGCCTACGGTTTTCGTCCCTGCGACCGAATGCCACGTACTCTAACTGGAGTGGTGAGGGTTCGGGATCTTGCCCCACGCTCTCTGAGATCAGAGCTTCAGCTTCTTTAAGGGCTTCACCACGTAGCAGGAAGCTGCTGCTGCGTTCCTGTTGTTCCCAAGTAGCAGCATTACGTTGCAGTTCATTGAGAGCCCGCACACGTTCAATGTCTTGTTCCAGCGCGCTGAGAAGTTCCCGAGTCGGCTTCAGCCAGTCATCGTGTGACTTGAAGGGGATATATTGCACGGCGCTGATGCGCTGCCAGTTTCGATGGACGAGCTTCTTTAAGTCGCGCTCTGGGATGAAGATGGCCTCCGGAATGAGCTCTTCATCAGGGATGGCATTGATCGCTTGTGTGATCTCAGCCAGAGCGGAGGCTTCGTCCTCTCCATAAAGCATGATTGGAATTTTGCGCTTGCTGTGTTCAACAGCATGGGCGATTTCGGCGTTGCAGTAGGGTGAGATCACTGACTGAGGACTGATGATAAAGACGAAGTTATCCGCTGCTTCGATGCCCTGCTCGATCTCATGCCACCATTCAGATCCGGCTGGAATACCTCTTAAGGGCACATCACTTTTATCGAACCAGGGTTCCTTTCCGTTAGCGACCAATTCACTCGCGAGCTGTTCGACGAAATCCAGGTTTGATCGCGAGTAAGAAATGAAGGCATCTGTTGTGGCTAATTCAGTGGTAGACATAAGTTCAGATCACCTTGAAATTGAGAAGCTTTCCTGAGAAAGACACGACGCATCACGCATCACGAATCACGCATTATGCGTCACAGTGACTCATTGAAGTAATTTGTATATCGATTTCGGATCATCGTTGTATGGATCATGAATCACGTAAGCCTCTGCTCCCCATGGTTAACGGAAACAATGCAAAGACTCCTGATAGCTTGTGCTCCCATTTATCTTCTTTATTCGACCTTGTTCAGGGTTTTGATTCTGATGTTGGAGTACGTAACACCCGGAGGCTCCTCCCAATATTGAGTTAAACCGATTCTGCCACGGCGGTTAATTTCGTCGGGGATAAACGCGGAGGCTACTTTTTGATCATCTATATAGAAGTTAGCTTTGTCTCCAATTATTTCAATTTGAAAGATATGGGTTGGTTCCTGGAAATTAAAATCGCCGTAATTAAGCACTAACCAGTTTTCACCCTGATGATAAGGTGTATGTTTTTCTATCTTTGCGACTCCATGGCCGTAAGCGAAAAAAAGACATCCATAGGAATAACCAGTACCGTCTCCGTATATAATAAATGAACCTTCTACATCTGAAAGAGGACTTGTAACCTCAGCGATTAAGATCAAATCTCCTTCGACAATTTCATTTGACCAGGCAAAAGTATCTGTTGATAAATCCTCCGCGATAGTCGTGTAGCTGTTCTCCCCCGATTGGCGCCAAAGCGTTTCACTGGGAATATTGAAGGTCAATGTTCGCCACTCGCTCCAGCCAGAAGAGGTGGAGGGTAGTTCCTCCATCGCAAAGCACTCAAAATCGGCAATTGTTGAAACTTCGAGGGCTTGTCCGGCGATTAAACCAACCTGCAAAGGATTGATATTCGAGATATGTTGACCGATGATCGTCCAATTACCACCATCCTCGCTGTAGTAACCCGTATACGTTGTTCCCTCACGTCGTAAACGTAGGTATGCTATTGATGGATTCGTAGTATCAGTCGCGAAACTTTCGATAACATCGCTGATGCTATCGAAATAGATACCATTATCAACACAGGTATCAGGACGATCACAATAACTTCTACCAAGCTGCACTACATTTTGGTCATCTTGGTAGACGATCAGTCCGGCGAATTGGTAATTTCTCGTTGGGGTGAAGTGAACCAAAGTGGCGATCTCAAAATCACCGCTCGGTGCTTCGCGTAATAATACGTTAGTAGGCAGTTCAGGAATAAACCCGTCAACTGTACCGGGTTGTAGCGTGACACGCCATGAGCCAGGGTTGTCGGTTAAACTCCAATGTGTGGAAACTTCACGAAGGATAGTCCATCCCTCTGCCAATGCATTTTCAAAATCATCACGGAATTGGATGGAAGGTACTTCTGTTGGAGCGGTCGTTGGCACAACCGGAACAGGTGTATCCGTTAATTTGGAAATCAATGATTCAGATGCGGATGAGACATCTGAAGGTGTTGGTGTTGACCGTGTTTGGGATATGGCCAACCATCCAACTCCGCCCACAATCACCACGACTGCGAGAGCGAGTAGAGCTGTCGCCCAGATCGGTAGAGGCCATCGCTTTTTCGCTAGCGCTTCCATAACGGTCTCGGCCACTGGAGGGGGTTGTTCTTCTGCTCCCACGGACAGTAAAGCCTGAACTGAGTCAGCCAGTTTTCCTAGATGCCGTTCCAGGGGAGGACTCATGGCATCTAACCAGTGGAGCGATTTGATGTAGTAACGCATCGCGTCTGTAGGCTCGAAGTCTTCGATACGAAAGGGTATGATGGGGGTGCCGTTATCGACGGCTTCTTCTACCTCGCGAAGAACCTGCCCCGACGTGTTGGACCCTTTCGAGAGAACCAGAACAAAGACTTTGCAATCGTTGATGGCGTTGACAAGAGCCGCAGCGTACGGCAGACCGGGTGGAACGTCTCGGGGAGCGATCCAGCAACGGATCCTTCTTCCTTCAAGGGTTGCACAGACAGCGTCAGCAACCACCTTATCCTGCGAAGAGTAGCTTATGAACACATCGTGTGCCATGTTCCCCCCACCTCCTTTACCATCTTACTTCGTTTCGTCAACAATTTCTTCACCTAGAGCTGTGTACCTGAAATCCTGCTCGGGATAGGAGCCGGGGCAGATCACGAATGAAATCGCGGTTCTTCTCCTTTTCGCTTTCTGGCAGATCTGTCCATGAGATGAGTGTGGGGTGTACCTTTCTAGCGTCATCCCTTTCTGATCCATGTCTCCAACCTTCACGACGTAGCTCTTGACACCAACGTTCGTGCTCCATGCGGGCCATGATTTCAATGTCGTTTTCATTAAACTTAAAATCGACCGCATCCCAATCCCTGAGCGACTCGATCCTGTGTTCGATCGAACCCAGTTTGACACCCATGTGGTCCGCATAGCGGCGATTAGATTCTTTCCTTTCCTCAGGGAGTTGATCCCAAGGCACCAAGGTGGGATTGTCCTCGCTCGTAAGGCCTAAAAGGTTTTGTTCTCGAACATAATCTTCATGAACCGCTCGGGCGAACATTTCATGGATCCCGCCAAAGAGCAGCTCGGGTGTGCAGGTCTTATCCAGCAGTCCATAGGCATGGAGATTGCGGAAGGCACTTTGCTCCTCGAGCGCTTGCCCTAACAGGGAAGCGAGCCCCTGTTCCTCCATCATCCGAACAATGATGGGGGTGTCTTGTTCTTTGGTGCGACGGAGGAGTGTTAGACCAATATTCAGACCGAGCGAATCATTATCGAAGCAGACGTAGATAATATCGATCGGGCGTCCTTGAGAATCGGCCAAGAAATTGGCTTCATAGAAATCCGGCGATCTCACATCCATCGAGAGGGTTTGGACCTGGCAGCAATCCGTCAGATGGGGAACCCTCACCTCCAAGGATTTCCATTTTTCGGAGGCTTTCAGGTCAATCATCGTAATTCTCAATGGGTTATTGACGCCCGGGTTCCTTGTGTGCCAGGCATAGGCAGCCTGAGTCAGGACGCTTTCGCCCATCCGTCCCATTCCAATCAGGAGAATGTGGGGTGCAGGATCGGATTGTCCTCGTTTAGGATCGAAGGGAGAAAATTCTTTGAGGAGAAGCTGTGCAGCCCGTTCGAAAACGTTGAAAAGTTCAAGTCTCAGCTGGGTAAAAGTTTCGCCTCCGATCTCATTCTCTCGCAGTAAGTCACACAGCTGAGGATCGACAATGTGAATGATGCAGCTCAGTGGATCGCGACTGAGGTTTTTTACCAGATTTTGTGCTTGGACGGCGATTTCGGCGTTTGTCCCGTCATCGTCGCAAACGGCAAGCAGATATCGTGCCCTGTGGGTCGCAGCTCGATGCAGCACTGCGCGATCTGTGGCATCACCGATCAGAACGATCGCACCGCGCACCTGAAGCTGCTCGATCCAATCGTTACCCTCATCCAGCTCGATGACCACGACATTTTCACCACATTCGAGAAGACTTCTGGCGAGTAATAGCCCTTTGCGACTGAGCCCACAAATCACAATGTGATCACGCATGAACCACAAACGAAGCAGTTGAGTCTGTTCACGGAAGAGGAGCGCCAGCGCTTGAAGTGCCGTGTACGCAGCCAATGCCGGAAGAGCGAACCTGGCAATCTCCAATTCCCACGGGAGTGGTCCGTCAACTGAACCGGATTCCAGTGTGACAAGCTGCAGGGTCATATAGATCAGATCGAGAGGTGTGGGAGCTTCACCTTGCGAAATTGCTGATTTTTCGAGCCCTAAATACCCCAGGGCGAGGGCAATGATCCACAAACTACCGATAAAAACCCACCGGTATTCCTTCCACGATCTACTGAAGACCTGAGATGGTAAATCTACTCTTGATATTCGCCGATTTTTTCTTTTTCTGGCCTCAATTTGCGATTCCTTGTCAGTGGATGGAACCATCATTCTTCTCCAGCGATCGATAGGGGGTTCTGCGAAGGAAAGCGCTCGAAAAAGATTCTATCTGTCCTCTCTTCCTGTTGGACTGCTTCCTTGGTATTCTGGTCGCGTTGAGTGTACCGTATCCAAACGAGAGGTAGATCTCGTTCACGAGCGAGGCGGATGATGTCTCCAGTGCCTCCTTTTCCTTGAGCGACCTGGCCGTCCCAGATGGCGAATAGTAGATCACAGTGATCGAGGATGTATTTCCCGGCTGCGGCGTAGGCTTCATCACGTGACGTCGGGTGTGATAATTCGATGATCTTATCTGCCTGATCTAACAAGCGATGGAATTCCTTTTTAGATTCATCTGAAGAGAAATCTCCTAAATATTTTTCGAGGGGCATGGGCAGGATCGCGGTGAGCTTAGTCCCTTGGTGCCGTAGAAGGCGCTTTGCTATAACCCGATCCGCGCCTTCTGCGAGCGGGGAGAGCACCGTGAATGTGCGACCGGAGTATGTCTGAAGGATCGTTTCAATGACTTGATCGATGGCTGAGGTGAGTTCTAGCGTCTCTCTGATCCATCGATGTCCTGTTACACCGATCGTGATTTCTCGCTTTGATGGTTTGGGTTTGCTCATGTTTTCCATGCAAATGGATCAGGATTTGAGGATGGCGTACCCAGCTTTGGCCAGGATTTCGGGGATTTGCTGAATCAAAATCCGATCTTTTTCCCTTTCTTCCTCAGGCAGCTCATCCCATTCCACCAAGGCCGAGTGCAACTTTTGTTCTTTTTCGGTTTTCGGAGAATGTCTCCAGCCGGCATTGACCTTCTCTGTCATCCAGCGTTGATGCTCCAATTCGGCGAGGAATTCCAGATCATCACCGGGGAAATCGAAGGGCGGTTCATTGCTGCGAGCAGGGACCATGAGATAACCAACGGCTGCGAGTTTGTTGGCGATGTCGCGGACGTTATCGCGGTTGGAATCCTTTTCGTTCTCCGGCAGATCCTGGTATGGTTTCAACGAACTGTGCGTTTTCTCGGTCGTGTCCGTTTGGGGTCCGTAATGGAAGCCCTTCTCCCTCAGCTCCTCGCAGAATATCTCATGCGCTGCTTCAGCGAGTTTCTCGAGGAGAGTTCCCTCCAATTTCATTTGCTGCACGCGCGCAAGGAAATCACGACCATCTACATGCAGATTGAGCTGGTCCTCCGGGGGAAGGTTTGAACGCTCAAATGCGGTCGCACCTGCAAGCAAGCTCATGTGAAGGATGGATTCCATGGAGCGCACCCCATGTTTGTAACGATTGGTTTCTAGGAACGCTTGCAGGATGCCATGGTCGATGTGGACCCGTCGAACACCCTCCTGCGGGCGAATGATTTGAGGGACATTCAGCTCGAAGAGCACGCGCAGGATGATCGCCCTGCGGATGATGAAATAGGGATCAGGGATGGGTTCTCCGGTGCCCTCGTCAATGGGGCGAGCTATAGGATTTGGTCCGAGGACGTTCAAGAATCCCTTGAGACGGCTGATGAAGTCCGGCAGCTTCACCGCTCTACGTTCGGTCTCGTCAAGTTCAGCTCCAAATTCTTCCATGCGATGGCTGGTGCCACCCGCAAATACGAAGATGGCACGCCCGATGGGATGGGTGATTTGTCCTTCCTGGAAAGCACCGTCTTGCATGGGAGCTAAGAAGTAGCGCAACCAGCCCAGATGTTTATCCCCAAGCGGTGTGTCAAATTCATCCCAAAATACAAGAGGGATTTTCCCAGAAAGGCCTATATCTCGTACCTGATGGAGAGCACCCAGGAGTTCCTCCGAATGTCCAAATTGGGAGATGTTGAAACTTATGGGCTGAATCTCTCCTGGTCGTGAGGATTTCGCAATTTGGGTCACACCAAACGATTTTCCTGAGCCTGGAGGCCCAAAAACTGCAATGGAAAGAGGACGTTTGGGTGGACGTTCGCAGAACTCTGTGATCAGGCTTCGGATGCTGTGTAGCGCCTCGATTTCCCTGCGGTCCACCGTGACTAAGGCACCGAATTTGCCAATCGGTATTCCTTCTAAGGCTGCATCGATTCCGTCCAGGACGATGCGTTGAGCGACATCGGTTAAAGCTCCAGTGTAGCGATCCTCGAGGATCGTCCAGAAACCCGGCATCACCTGTAAGGAGCCTGGGTCGGTAGGAGAAAGGATATTCCTAACAGGATCCTGAATAGGGGCCACTGTCAATGGGGTTTCCCCTTCCTCGATCTCGCTGATCACTTTATCGATGGGAAACCGAAGTTCTGCCGTCTTTGGATCCGAACCTGGATGACCGTAGCCATCCAGGTGGAGCTTTCGCATGGCAGCAATCCCGGACCGGATCCCATTTCCGAGCTCGGGTTGGGATCGGTTGAGCATCAGTTGACGTATCAAAGAGGTGATCAAACAGGAGGTGTAGCCAAACATGCCTCCAGGATGTTTCCGCTCCCAATCTCCCTCCAAGTTGTGTGGATCGAAGAAAAGTAATGCTTTCTTCTCAACGGCCTGAGAATGCGATAGAAGAACCGCGCCCGCTGTATGAAAGGAAACGATCACATGCGCGCAGCGAGAGAGGTTGTTCACCCGAGGATTGTGTGTCAACTCCCAATAGATATCTTGCGCGGTACGTTCCCAAGACACCTGACGGCTGATTTGCACCTCGGTCTGTCGTAAGTCTGCAATTGTGGTTACGATGATTAGGTTTTTTGCATAGGCTTCAAACAAATGATCCCACAAGGGTCCCTCAGCGACGGGTTTGGACATCTTGAGGATGACCCAGGGCTTCTGCTCACGGTTCTGGAGGGATTTCGGCCAAAGCGCAGGTCGATCGCGGAATCCCAGACCGGCATCATCGAGGACGACAATGTCCACCTCTGTGGGGTCGTCTACCACACGGAGGGTCTGATCCTCCTCGCTGGATTCATCCCACAGACAATGGTCGATCCCCAGATATTGTGCCACGCGCCAAACGGTTCGATCGCCGGACTTGAATGGTGACCACAAGGCGTAGGAGTGGTGATAGCGTGGGTCTCCGTGTTGGACGGGATCCATTGGCGTTGCTGGTTGATAGATCCTATAGCTGATTTGATCCTTGTCTGGCGTGGAGGTGGCGAGGGCTTCGATCAGATCGGCCTGCAAGGCCGCGCCACCGCGCTGCCACCAGATGCGGGAGCAGCGGTCGATCCGCCACCGTTCCCCGCGTTCGCTTAAATCCCGAGCGAGGTTCCAATCCATCGTGACGTCGCCGGTGACGACGATCTTCTTGATATTCTTTTCTTGTGACATCATGGAGGGCGTTCCTTATGATAGGGGCGGTATATCTATAGTAGTTGATAACCACTATCGAAATCAAATCCAAAATTCGCGGTTTGGAACATGTTTGAGTGAGTACATTCACGAAGGAATCATTTTCTCATGCAAACCATCGACAACGCTACTGTCCTGTTACCTAATTTGGTGCTCTAATACTACTTTATCAATAGAATTAGCGCAGATGTATAAACCTAACTTCTGCAGACGAGAGGCGAAAAGAAATGGAGAATCGATACGATATCCTCTTCCAACCGGTACGCATTGGCCCTGTGTTAGCCCCGAATCGATTCTATCAAGTGCCCCATTGCAATGGATTGGGGTATCGGATGCCAAGGGCTTTGGCTGCCATGCGGGGGATCAAGGCCGAGGGTGGATGGGGGGTCGTATGCACGGAAGAGGTGGAGATCCATCACAGCTCCGACCTGATGCCTAATTTAGAAGGAAGGCTTTGGGGGGATCGCGATATCGCCCCATTGCAGATGATGGTCGAAGCGGTGCATCAGCACGGCACCCTGGCTGGCATCGAGTTGACACACAGCGGTCATCACGCCCCGAACCTCTATTCCCGCGTCCCCCCGCTTGGGCCCCGATCGATGGGAGTATCCGGTTACCACCCGTGGCAGACTCGGCGTATGGACAAGGAAGATATTCGCAACTTGCGACGCTGGCATCGGGATGCCGCCCTGAGAGCGAAGCGAGCAGGTTTCGACATCATCTACTGCTATGCCGGTCACAATTTTTGCTTGGCGATGCACTTCCTATTGCGCCGCTACAACGATCGATCTGACGAATATGGTGGCAGTTTAGAGAATCGAGTGCGGCTCCTACGCGAATTGATCGAAGATACCAAAGAGGCCGTTGGGGATACCAGCGCTGTAGCAGTGCGTCTGGCCGTGGATGAGCTGATCGGTGAGGACGGCATCACCCATCAGGGCGAGGGTCACGACATCGTTGCCATGCTGGCCGAACTGCCTGATCTGTGGGATGTCAATATCAGTGACTGGCCTAACGACTCGGTCACATCAAGATTTGAGAAGGAAGGCTACCAGGAACCCTACATCGCCTTTGTCAAAACGCTCACGAGCAAACCTGTAGTTGGGGTCGGTCGTTACACTTCCCCCGAAAGCATGGTCACGGCTATACAGCGTGGTGTGATGGATTTCATCGGCGCCGCCCGGCCTTCGATCGCCGATCCCTTTCTACCGCAAAAAATCAAGCAGGGCCGGACCGAGGATATTCGTGAATGTATCGGTTGCAATATCTGCGTGACTGGCGATCTACTCTCTGTGCCTATTCGATGCACCCAAAATCCCACGATGGGAGAGGAATGGCGCCGCGATTGGCACCCAGAGATCATTACGCCAACGAAGGAACCCAAAGAAGTGCTGGTGGTTGGGGGTGGACCTTCCGGGTTGGAGTGTGCCCGGGCCCTGGGGCAGCGGGGTTATTCGGTTGTCTTGGTCGAAGCACGAAAAGAGCTTGGCGGACGGGTGGCTTTGGAAGCCAATCTCCCCGGATTGAGTGAATGGCGCCGCGTCATCGACTGGCGCCTTACCCAGATTCAAGAGATGGATCAGGTGTCCGTTTATCCTGCGAGCCCGATGAGTGCTAAAGATGTCCAGGAAACAGCGTATGCGCATGTGGTGATTGCCACCGGCGCATTGTGGGGCCGAGACGGTGTCGGGCGAACACACTGGCGCCCGATACCCGGATACGATCTTCCAGCCATCTTCACACCGGATGATATCTTGGCGGATCGGTTACCGATGGGCCAGGTCCTCGTTTATGACGATGATCATTACTACATGGGGGGCTTGATCGCGGAATTACTTTCAAGTCGGGGGTGTGTTGTAACCATGGTTACCCCAGCGCCTTTGGTCTCGTACTGGACACAGTACACATTGGAACAAGAACGCATTCAGCGCCGGTTGATGGCGAAGGGTGTCACTTTGTTCACTCAGCATTCTCTCACCTCGATTCAGCCCGACCGTCTCACCTTGTCCCATACGATTTCTAACTTTGAAACATCTTTACCTTACGACGCGGTTGTCTTGGTTGGCGCTCGCGCTCCCAATGACGAACTGTATCTTGCACTCAAGCCTGCCCTCGAGAAGAAGATCATTTCAACTCTGCGAGTGATCGGGGATGCGGAAGCTCCCACGATCATTGCGCAAGCGGTTTTTTCTGGCTACCTCGCGGCAACAGAATTTGACAAAACATCTTCGGAAGGTACGCCTTTTCGGATTGAGTATGTGGAGGTTTAGGAGGCTTGTAAAGCATGTTCATCGTAAGGGCGCACGGCCGTGCACTCTTACATCGTTAACTCCAATCGTAGGAATAGTTTGGATCCTCACCCCAACACTCACCCTGTTTGTTCCGTGGCCACAGGCTTCGGCCTACGCATCTGCGCACCATGTGGGTTGGAAGCGCAAAGACAGTCATCCTGAGCCTGTCGAAGGATGACTGTCGAGATTGGGTTTCATTGTTTTCATTGCGATAGAGTGCTAGGAAGCCGTTTTCTTTAATTGTCGATACATGACCTCGATATTCCATTTATGGAGTCTCTCGGCGCCCAGACCTGGATGGATGGGATACTCGGAATCTTCGAGGATCTCATCAATGCTATGACCCTGGGCGATATGGTCGGCGGTGCGGTTCCAGGAAAGTTCTATGTAATTTAGCTGGCTGATGACCGTGTCCTCTGCACATAGCAAGCCATGACCAGGCACGATGACCTGTGCGCCTAATGTGAGCAGCCATTTGAGAGCCTTCATGAGGTCAGGCACGTTGGCAGTAGCCAAGAACGGGTAGCGGCCCTCGAAAATCAGATCCCCAGCGAACAGTACCTCGATCTCTGGGAGCCAAACGACTGAAGAGTCGGGTGTGTGCCCTCCCGCGTGGATGAATTCCAAGCATCTGTCACCGATCTCGATATTCCGTCGGTCCTCGAAAACCTTTGTGGGTAGTAACTGGGTCTTTAACTTGGTAGACTTCCGCTTCGCGATTCTCTGGTAAGTAAGCTTATGCGCCAGAATGGGGCAATCGAAGAGGGGGATGCCTTTGGTGTGATCGTTGTGGGAATGGGTGATACACACAAGGCATACATCTGAAGGTGCAACCCCCGCGGCAGCCAGGAACTCTCGAATGTCCGATTCGCGCGAAGTCGTGTCGATTACGACGATACCTTCACTGGTTTGGATCAACCCAACATTAGCTCCCCCCTCGGGACGAATAAAGGCAGTCACGCCAGGGGATACTTCGTGGATTTCCATAGGAGTAATTCTATACCCAACCTTTCTAAAACGATGTCTCTTCTAGATGAATCCCCCAACATCAGTTACAAGCAAAAAGAATGAGTGAAGAATTGAAAACATCCGTCACGAACCACGATGAGGAAAGAGCTCCATGGGTTGGAGCTCTTTATGTCTTGCAGATACTTGTTAGCATGAGGGTGGTAAGGCGACTTGTTGTGTTTTCTGCGTTTCCTTGAGCCAGCGTAGGCTGACGAAAAATCAACATCACAATCGAACCGCTAACGTAGGGCAGACCCCAATTGAGATCGAAGACCACACTTCTCAGCAGCGTTCCGAAGATCCAACCCAGGTTGATGAAGAAATTGCTGAGCCCCCTGGCTCAGGGTGATGCGCTTCGAGGTCAGCAACGTAATCGCCGGGATGAGCAGTACAGTGCATAGGATTAAGATAACAACAGTCCCACTCCAAGGTGTGTGTCTGGATTTGGACTTGGGACCAGAATGTCGTAAATTTGGAATCTGGCAATCTCAAACAAAAGATGAATGACCTAAAGAAGTGGAAAGGTTCGGGATGAGATCGGGGAAGTTAATCAAGAAGCCATGCTTAGTAGAAAAAAAAGATTACATTAATTTCTCCAATATATCGATCATCTCTTGATCACCACCGGCCGGAGGGATCCAATCGACCTGAACGACTTCGACCTCCTGTTGTTCTAAACTTTCTGCAAATCCCCTCAAGCCCATATTTATAATTACCAACTCTTCTTGCAGGAGATCCTCGACCTTGTCCTCCATGCATTCCTCCTAAACATGTTTTAATAACTGGCAGCAAAAAAGCGCAGCTTTTGCATTGCTCTGGAATACGATCACGCCTGCTTCACGTAGCAGTCTCTCCTGCAGATCCAATTCCTGTGGATCCTCCTTGGTACCGCAGATCGATGCCACAATCGTCAACTCTCCACCCTGTTGCCGTACCATTTGTTTTGCTTCTAAGATCGCGTCATACAACTCGCCCACAGGGTCCATCGAAGCGTTAAATCCCAGAATAAAATCGAGCAGTAAAACGGCGACGGACGGATCCCGGCTTTCGCTCATGATCCGTTGTCTGCGTGTCGTGCCATCGATCATCGGATGGGGTCTTCCCAGCGTGTAGGTCTCATCGCCCATGTCGATCAGCGTATGCTCAGAACTTCTGTCCGGATCGGCGAGTTTGTAATGGGGATCCAGGGGCGCGTTTGAATGGACCACGATACCGGCCTCACCCAAGATTTGCTGAGATTGGTAGCAAAAGGTCCCACCAGCAAATAGTCCGCGAAGGAAACGTTGTTCGGGAGCCCAATCTGCGCGAGATTTTGACGCCAATTCACGCTCCTGATGTGTCAGCTCTATCCTTATAGCTGTTGGCTTTTCTCCGACATGTTGGATCGCTGCCAGGACCGCATCGTCTATTGTTGTTGTCCAGGTTAGAGCTTCTCCCCCCTCGAAAGAATCCATACGCGCTCCAAGGAAGCAGCTGACGACAGGTTTACCGCAGAGCTTAAAGCGTGCGATAAGACGCTCAAGTGTTTTTCGCCCTGGTGGTTTTGCGATGATTGCTATGACCTTCGTTTGAGGGTCGGCCTCAAGCGCATCTAGCGCTTGGAAGCTGGTGATCCCTCCGATCTCATCCGAAAGGTCATGACTGCCAGTGCCGATGGCATGAGAAATTCCAAAACCGGCATTGTGGATCTGGCATGTAAATTCCTGCAGTCCCGTTCCCGATGGTCCGATCACACCGAACGCTCCCCTGTTGATGATGTTTGAGAATCCAATCCCGACCCCGCCAAGGATGCTGGTACCGCAATCCGGCCCCATAACTAGCAATTTTTTCTCCGCTGCAAGTTCCTTGAGCTTACGTTCTTCCTCAACGGGTACATTGCTGCTGAAAATGAATAAGCTCAACCCGGCGTCCAAGGCCTTTCTGGCTTCCCGGAATACGTATTCTCCCGGGATAGTTAGCACTGCGAGGTTGGCATGGGGTTTCTTGGCAAGACCATCATTGAGGGTGTGAAGAAGGGAGACCAATACTTTCTCTTCGAGTGCAAGTAAAGCTTGATCCAGCCCTCCTAGGACGGTATCAACAACCTGAGGGGTTTCTGCGATCACCGCGACGATCAGGTCGTTGGGCTTCGCAGTTACGATCTGATCTCCATAAATTCCGATGTCGGCCAGGAGTTGCTTGTTCTTCTCGCTAGCCATCAGGACCGCCGTCTGTAACACGCCTTTGTTTTGAGAAAGTCGTTTGTTGACGCCCATCAGGAAAACAGAATCATAGTATTGGTTCTTTCGAATCACGAACCCGATGGCCATTAGAAATCTTCTCCAGGAAGCGGGTGTTCCTTCAAGTTATTACGTGTTGTATTTCTGACTAAATGCGATCAGTGCTTGCTTGAAGCATTCGATCGGTGCCCGAACTAAACCGGCACCAATAATCGGGTAGCCGGGATCTTTATGCGCAATCGCCGTATCGATGATGGGACTTACGTTGGTTTGCACGACCTTGCGAATGTCAATCCCCACGGATGTGCCTGCAAATCCGAGCGCTGGCATTCGATAGGTAGGGTGTGTGGCGGAGGTGATCTTCCTCATCTCGCGAGTATATTCAAGCGCCTCCTCAGGTGTACCCCCGACGAGAGTCAGAATCCCAGGTGCCCCACCAATGGTGAAAGCTCCCCAACCGACGGTCTCAGCGATGGCTGAATCACCCATATCGAATCCGGCGTCATCGGCGGAGTAGCCAGGCAGGAACAGCCCGTCAACTACTGGCGCCGGAGCAGTAAACCATTCATCTCCAAGGCCGCTGACACGAATCCCGAAATCGGTTCCGTTGCGTGCCATCGCGGTGACAATCGTGCTGTACTCGATATCCATAACGGGATCGGTGATCGCTTTGCCACATGCCATCGCCAAGCCCAGGAATAGTAAATTGTGCCCAGCTAAGTACTGCAGCGTCGGGAGCGCCCGCTCTTTTAGGACATCCGCTTCAGAGATCGCGATAGCCATTCTATTGGCGAACAAGCTCGATGATGCACTATGGCGGTTGTGGAGCTCATCCCCCATTTGGAGTGCTTGTATGATAATGGGGTTTAACTCCAAACCTCCCATCTTCTGCAGCGCTTCCCGGAGCGTAGGAGCCCAAATGTCTCGCCAGAGCCTAAGACCGTCTAATGCATCTTTGCTGAATTCGCCAAATTGCTGCCGTCCTTCTACCTGGCGGCAGAATGCCCGGTTGCCAAAGGCTCGGTTTTCCACAACCCAGACCGGTGCCGAGGGTGAGATGGTGCCTGCCATCGGCCCAACTGCATGGTGGTGATGGTTCGGCTCAAGCCGGATCTCTCCCTTTTCAAGTTTAGCTCGCGCTTCCTCGGGACCTTCAGCCCAACCCTCGTATATCACCATGCCAATGATGGCGCCTTGTTGCGCGCCACACATGCGTCCCCACTCGATCGGCGGACCAGAGTGAGTGATCATCTTGTTCTCCAACCCGGGGATCACCTCACCTGCAGGGGCGACGTCAACAAGCACCGGATCACCTGATGTGAGACGGCGAACAGCCTCTTCATTCGCTTTCTCAATTTTTTGTTTGATATCCATGAGCACTTCCTTCTGGAGCTACGATTGGCACGAAACGATGGATCGAACCCTGAATGTGTTTTGACTGGCCATGTCAATGGTGATCAACATGCCAGTCAATACACCAGCAAGCAAATCCCATCCTGTCGAGTGGCCAATTTTTATGAGCTTCATTCCTAGCAAATAGGTGCTTTCCAAACACTCATCCGTCAACAGGGCGTTGATGAACTTGTGAAGTGTTTCTGAGGCATGTCCAGTTGCATGGTCTTTCAGCATGGTGAAGCTTATGACATGGGTGCGTGATTTCGCTCTTTCTAAGAATCGAGTCAAATCGGTAGCTCTAACATTGTGAAGTGGGGCGTATGTGTGCTGAAGGGTCATTACGCAAAACAACAGTCCCCCAATGAAATCGTCGCCCGATGGGGTCAGCCCTTCACCCAGGCCAATTAATTCAGCAGCAGTTTTAAGGATTCGCGGGAAATCGTGATCGAGACACGCCTTGGATATTTCTTGGATCACTGGCCATGCATATTCCGATACTGCTGTCAGTCTGGGAAATGAGTGCGGTGATGGTTGATCCTGGATACACTTCAGGAGCTCTGGGATAAAAATACCAAAGCCTTTTGGTGAAGGAAGATTATTAATTAAGGAAAAGATGGCGCCTAGATGCTCTGAAAGATCGCAAATCGGCAGGTGATCTCCAGGAAACGAAAGAGGTGATCCCCATATGGATGCCCGACTAAAATCAAGAATGAAGTTCGAAACAAGCCCTAAATGCTGATCGATCACGGTGAAGGATGAATCAACCGCAACTCTTGGCAAGGGTCCAACGAGATGAATACCGCGTTGATGCATCGGGGTACTCTCAGTTGCCAACCAGCAAAGATCATCTTGGGCGTTTATGAGATAGATTGCATTCGAGAATGCCGCAAGCACTCTCCCGTGTGAACCTTGCGTGAGCATACTGCGGGCTTGTTCACCCATGCGGTGAATTATAAGCACCGGTTTTTTCGAAATGGGTTTCATCCGATTAACATTCAGATCATCGGCAGGAGTATAACTCCTGCCGATGATTTCAAACCATAGATTTGAGAGTGCTATTTCGGACTGCCGATGATGCCCTCGACGAACCAATCCACGGAACTCATGAGATCGTCCGTCAAGACTTCACCCTCGGCTACCACAATATTCCCGTCCTGATCCACAATTGGGCCGGCGAAGACCACAATCGTACCGGCTTCCACTTCGGCACTCACCGCCAGGACTTCATCCTGAACCTCTTGGGGTACCTGGGGTCCGAAGGGAGCCATAGCCATACAGCCATCAAACAAGCTGCAGCGTAGGAAGATCGGTTGCCAAGTGCCGTCGACCACTGTTGATGCAAGCCAGGTCAGTGTGCCACCGAGTGTGTACCCTGTGCCAGAGATCCAATACTCAGGAGCAAACTCTTGGGCATGAAGGGATTGGAAACCAATGGAATACACGCCTCGGGATTCGGCGGTCGAAATGATCGTAGTTGGTGAGTCGACATGCATGGTGATGACGTCTGCGCCCTGATTGATGAGGGAGTTCGTCGCATCGGCTTCCTTGGCGCTGTCTCCCCAGCTAAAAGTGAATGTCACAGTGGTCTCCACATCGGGATTGACCGAGGCTGCACCTAGATGGAATGCGTTGGCGAAGGTTAATGTCCATCCTAAGGGAAATGCAGCTACAAAACCTAGTTTATTTGTTTCGGTCATCAAACCCGCCGCGACCCCCATGATGTACCACGCGTCCGGAGGTTCGCCGAAGAAATTGGCGAAGTTCGCACCCATCTCCCAGCCGCCGGCATGCTCGAAGATGACATCTGGGTACTTGTACGATAGTTCAAGAGCTGGATACTGGTGGTTGAAGGCCGTGGCGATGATCATTCCTGCGCCTTGCTGGATCATGTTTTCCATTGTGGAGGTAGCCCCAGCTTCTTCAGGGACATTTTCAGCTTCGATGATCTCTACGCACGGAATGTTGTCCTTTATCGCCATGACGCTCTCATGCATGGCTTGGTTGTAGCCTGCGTCGTTGATGGGACCGCCATGCAGTGCCCCGATGATTAAACAAGGTCCTACTTCGGCGGGTGGCTCGGTTGGTTCAGGAGGCTCGGTTGGCTCAGCAGTCGGAGCCTTTGTCGGCGGGGAAGTGGGTTCAGGTGGAGCCTCGGTTGGCGTTGCAGCCGGACCGCAAGCAGTAAGCAAAAGCACGGTGGTCATGACGACGGCTACTATGGAATACAGCGATTTGGTTTTCATTTTTTCTTCTCCTCATAGCGGTAAATGTTATCAGGTTGGATCAGCTTATCTAGAGATCCGTTGTGTTCAGAACGCCTCCTTTTCTATACGCTTTCCCCTTTCTCATTCGGTACCTTGATACACTCTTCCAAGGCTGGCAGGAGCAGCGTGTTTGCGAGTTCCACCCCAGATAATGAGGACAAGGATGGTTAGAATGTACGGAATGGTGTCGAGTAAAAATGGAGAAATCTGGATGCCACTTGATTGGAGCAAGAGTTGAAAAGCGACCGCACCGCTGAAAAGTAAAGCTCCAACAATCGCCCTTATGGGATTCCACTTGGAAAATATCACCAACGCCACGGCAATAAAGCCACGTCCAGCTGTCATATACTCTGTCCAGTTCATCGTATAAGCAATCGAGAGATGAGCAGCGCCGAGACCGGCGAGGAGACCGCCGGCAAAGAGCGCTTGGTAGCGGATCAGAAGAGGATTTCGCCCTGAAGCAAAAGCCGTGTCCGCATTCTCTCCAACGGCTCGAAGCCCAAGTCCCCAACGAGTGCGGAAAAGGAGCCACCAAACCAGGATAGCCACTGGGATAACCAGGTAAATCAGGAGATCGAATTTAAACAGGGAGCTATACAACACTGGGAGGTTGGAAAGGCCTGGTAAAGGTAATCTTGGCAACCCTCTAATCTTCGCACCTACATACGGCCTTCCGATCCACGCACTTAAACCAAAGCCGAAGAACATCAGCGCTAATCCACTGGCCAACTGGTTGGCTCGACGTGAAACCACTAAGAAACCGAGGATCAGATTCATCAGGCCACCAGCGATGACAGAAACCAACATGCCCAAGTATGGATTGCCAGAGATCGCGGTCACGGCAAAACCAGCTGAAGCGCTGACAAGCATCACTCCTTCTAACCCGAGATTGACGATGCCCGAGCGCTGATCGATGATTTCACCCAGGGTGGTATAGAGCAGGGATGTGCCTGAGAAGATCGCACTTGATAGGACACCCAGAATTGAAAGTAATGTCATGCATCTTTCCTTTGAATGAGGAAATTAGGTCGGGCGAGGACCACAAAGAGTGTAAAAGCAAGCAGGACATTGATCACTGCATATGGTAGATCTCGAGTTAGTTGCAGCAGGTTCCCCCCGCTAATAATGATCGATATGACGAAGGATGTCAGGAGAATTCCAAGGGGTGAGCCACCTGCTAGCCAACTGATCAAGAAACCCATAAATCCAATGCCTCTCGAAAAATTTGCCAGAAGGACTCCATAGAACCCCGACACTTGCGCCATACCAGCCAACCCGGAAATAGCGCCACCGATGCACATGACGGAAATCAAATAGATCTTCACAGGAATGCCATTGCGTCTTGCGGCCTGTGGATTGCCGCCGATGGCCTTCATTTCTAAACCCCAGCGGGTGTATTTCATGACAAACCAAAATACCGTCAACAGCACGAGGGCGAGCACAAGGCTTAGATCAATTCGTGTATTGAATAGTGTTGGTAGTCGTGCAGAGGTCGAAAAATTTGGTGTCTTATTGGTGTCCATAGGAGAATGCCAGAATCCGAATATGAAAAAGGAAACAATCATTGGAGCCACAGAGTTTAAAAGCAGCGTGGTGATGGTTTCATTTACGATCCCCGTTGCGCGTAAGTAGCCGGGGACGAATGCCCACAAACTGCCCCCGATCATCCCTAACAACATCATCAAAGGCAACAAAATCCATGCAGGGAGATCTCCGAATGTGAGCGCCCCCCAAGTTGCGAGACACGCTCCCATATAGAGCTGGCCTTCAACACCAACGTTGATCAAGATAATTCGCGACGGTATGGCAACACCTAATGCTGTAAGCAGCAGAGGGGTCATTGTCACAATGACTTCGGAAAAGCCATAGGCACTGCCCAGAGTAGAAGAAAATATATCTTTATAGGATTGGATTGGATCTTTGCCAGAGATCCACAGGATGATACCGAAAAGGAGAAAAGCAAGCACGATCATGAAAGCATAGCGAACGACAGCGTTTATAGTTTTCTGACGAACGAAGCCGGATCGCTTGATTGCATCACGCATTGGCAGCATCTTGAACCTCGGATCCAGTCATGAGGTGACCGACTTCATAGAAGTTCGTTTCGTCGGGTTTAAAAGATCCCACAATTCTTCCACCGTAGAGGACGATCAATCGATCGCTAAGCAGGAACAGTTCTTCTAGGTCTTCTGAAATGAGTAAAACTCCGGCACCGTCATCGCGTGCTTGAATCAGCGCTTGTCGCGCGGCGATGGTGCTTTGTACGTCCAAACCTCGTGTGAGGTAAGAGGCGATGATTAAGCGCGGATCGTGGGTCAGTTCGCGTACGATGATCATCCGCTGTAGATTTCCACCAGAGAGCGACCTGGCGGGAATGTTCAATGAAAAGGAAAATCCTAACCTCTCCATCGTATTTTCGATGTCGGTCTTAATCGCTTGCCAATCCATTGCGAGCCCTCCCCGGAGGGCATAATGCCAAGTTTTGGTCACCGCCATGTTTTCCAAGACCGTCAGGTAGGGTGCGGCTGCCATCGTGAGCGGATTCTCGGGAATAAAACTGACTAGACTTCTG
Organism: Anaerolineae bacterium; assembly: GCA_011174845.1. Lineage (GTDB taxonomy): Bacteria > Chloroflexota > Anaerolineae > Anaerolineales > E44-bin32 > DUEZ01. The sequence goes on from DUEW01000006.1 coordinate 20,404, forward strand.
CGTAACTTTTGAATTGAACTATTCGTGACATCTTTACCAAACAAATGTTTGGTACCCTTGACGCACTTGATCACTCCCAGAACGACATCGCCAAGTTCTCTTTGACCGTTACCAGAAACCCCTGCGATGCCGACGATTTCACCAGGGTAGACCTTTAGATCAATCTCTTCTAGTTTGGTTTCCGCACCTTCACCGTGTGTATATACATCGTGTAATTCCAATATAGGTAACGCAGTTTCTTCTCGAGCCACTTTCTTGCCGGTTTTGAGCCCGGAGAGTTTCCTGCCGAACATCATCTCCACTAGCTTGTCTTCGCTGGCGTTGGATCGTACTAACGAGCCTGCAACGCATCCATTGTGTAAGACGGTGATCCTATCAGCGCATTCCAAGACTTCTTTTATCTTGTGGGTGATCAGGATGATGGCATACCCATCCTGACGCATGCTGTAAAGGACCTCGAACAGGGCATCAACTTCATGGGGGGCCAGTACACGGGTTGGCTCGTCCAATATAAGCAAGCGAGAATCCGAAAGTATCAATTTTAGGATCTCAACTTTCTGTTGTTCTCCGATGGAAAGCTCATTCACCATTGCGTGAGGGTTAACCCGCAAGCCATAGCGGGTAGACATCTCCTCAATCCATCTACTGACGTCTCTTAGATTAACCACGGTGCTGAGATCCGGTAAGAATAAGGCGATATTTTCAGCCACGCTGAAGGCAGGGATGAGAGTGAAATCCTGAAATACCATCCCGATTTGCAGGGCACGGGCATCATTCGGTGATTGAATTGAAACCGGCTTGCCATCAAGGAAGATCCGACCAGAATCGGCACGGTAGAAGCCATATAAGATCTTCATCAGTGTACTTTTTCCCGCTCCATTCTCGCCTAGTAGAGCATGGATCTCAGAGCGGAATATATCGAAATCAATGCGGTCGTTAGCGACTACCCCCGGGAAGGATTTGCTGATCTCTCTCATTGAGATCATGGGGGGCGTTTGTGATGCTGATGGAGGTGTTGTCAGCATAGTCATAGCCTGGACAGGCGCGAAAAAACGAAAGCTTTATCAGAGCCGTTTTCTTGATTGACCTTCAGTTGTTTTTATCTTAGAGGTGGCGATTGGTCTTTGTAAGCGTAGAAACTGGGGGTTTTTAGAACGAGAAGATAAGTAAAAACTACGCGCATTATCCGCGCAGTTTCTACGGAGTGGCAAATGAACCGGATGAGTGCGCTAAAAAATCACTCGCGAGGAGTAGGGAGGGGTATATGTGGGGGTGTGGGCAGCGCCCACACCCCCACATATACCGTTCCTCGTCTCTCAGTTGATCTTTTTTCAGTGGATTCACCAGATCGAATGAGGCTCAATCGATCAGACCATGTTCACGAGCGTAGCGTACGAGGTCAACGCGACTTTGAAGCCCTAGTTTCCCGGAAAGGTTGGCTCGGTGGCCTTCAACCGTACGTACACTGATGTTGAGCACTTCGCCGATTTGGCGGTTTGTATACCCCTGTACGATGTATGTTAACACTTCGGTCTCACGTGGGGTGAGGGGTTCAATATTCTCAGATTTCGATCGTTGAGTACTGACGGTCTCATCGAAAAGCTCTCGCACCATAGCTGGGTCGACATACATATCGCCCCGCATAAGGATATTAATAGCTGAAATCAGTTCGGTCTCGGCGGCCCGCTTGAGGATATACCCCGATGCTCCGGCTCGGATGTCCTCACGCAGCATGGCCTGATCCTCATGAATGGTCAGGATCAGGATATGCAAGTCAGGGAATCGAGGTTTGATTTTCTTCGTGACGGCGATTCCATCCAGATCCGGCATGCTGAGATCGAGCAGGAGGATATCGGGTACCATTTCCTCGATCAACTTGATCGCCTCATATCCTCCCGTTGCTTCTCCTACCAATTCCATGGAAGGTTCCTCTTTCAGTAAGGTGCGAAGCCCGGTTCGCACGATGGCATGGTCATCTGCGATCAAGATTTTAGGCATTGCTGGGAACCTCAGCGTTCACGGTCGTGCCCTTACCAGGGGAGCTCTCGATGGTGAACCTTCCACCGAGCATCTCAACCCGCTCACGCATTCCGAACAGACCAAGATGTTCTTCGTAGATGGGCACAGTGGGGATGAATCCGACCCCGTTATCTTCAATCGTAGCAGCTACATGTTCACTTCGTTGACTGAGAACCACGTCCACATGCGTTGCCTGAGCATGGAGGATGACATTGGTCAGGGATTCCTGCACAATTCGAAACAAGGCCGTTTCCACGTCACTGGGAAGTCGTTCCTCCTGCATGCCAACAGCCTCAAATTCGACCTGGATGTTGTACTGTTTGCTAAATTCGTTGAGGTACTGTTCCAATGCGGTGACCAAGCCCAGGTGATCCAGGCTGGCCGGTCGCAAGTCGACGGCAAGTTGGTGAAGATTTTCTTGGAGTTCGTTCGTTGTGTCTTTTAGTTCTGATATTCTCTTGCGGACCAACGCTTCTTGGTTCGCGTCGCGCTCCAACAGTCCTAGTTGGACCATCAAGGCGGCAAGAAGCTGACCCGATTCGTCATGCAACTCGCGTGACAAGTGAAGACGTTCTTTTTCCTGAGCTTGTATAAGTCGCTGAGAGAGCGCATGGAGCTGGCGATTGCTCTTGCGTACTTCTTCGAACAACCAGCTGTTCTGAATGACGACGGCAGCTAGATTGGCGTAGGAATGGATTAAGAGCTGCCGGTCCTGCGTGAAGAATAGCTTGTCCTTACTCAGTAGCTTGAGAGCACCTATGGGTTTACCGCTAAAAACGAGTGGGATGGAGGCATAGGATTGGTGAGTAAGGGTCGATCGAGGAGTGGATTGAGGCAGTTCGTCAATGGTCTTTACACGGCTTTGTTGGAAATCCTCCATAGGGTAGTTGTGATCCCAAGTGGATTTTAGCGTAGGGATCGCCTCAACAGGAAGACCGTGGGCTGCGACGAGGTGAGCACTAGAGCCTCCCTGTCCATCCGTTTCAATCCAGGTGGCATCCAATCCAAGACGGGCCACAGCAAGTTGGCATATCACGTTGTAGATATTAGGAATATCGGAGTTATCCAAGAAGGTCCTTGATGATTCGTTCAAGGTCGCAAGTTCATCGGCGCGGTGGCGAAGTGCCTCCGTGGCTCTGCGTCGTTCGGTGGTGGCGGCAGCGAGGATCAGCGCAGTAAGGGAAACCACTGCCGAAAAGGTCTGGAGCAGAACGAGGCTGTCGTTTTTCGATTGAAGTGAAAAGGGGCCCGCACCTTGAACGGTGCCCCAGATGGCGATGCCGGAGACAAGAATGACGGCGGTCGCAGCACCACGTTGACCTAATCGTAAAGCTGCCCAGATGATGAAGGGGAAGATCAGATAAATGAGTGCCTGGTGATAGATACTGGCCGAGGGTCGATTGCTGAAGACATACCAGGTCACCAGCGCAAGCAAAGTAAGCAATGTCCCTCCTTCAATACGTACAGGATTGGTGAGTCTGAAGGAGGTTGGCTTCGACCAGACCAACAACGCGGGCGCGACAACGAGCGCGCCAAGCATATCGCCAATCCACCAGGTAAGCCAGATTGCACCGAGGTTACCCGACCCAGCTAGCCCTGTCAGGGAAAGTGAAGTGATGCCGATCGTGGCGCTAATGGTCGTTGCAAATAGAGAAACGAGAGCTAGCCCAACGACATCTTGAATGCGGTCGATCTCGTTGTGGAAGTCGAAGAATTTCTTTAAAAGGTATGCACCAGCTAAGGCTTCTAAGGTATTTCCGAGCGCCATGCCTAGAGAGAGGTTGAAGGGTGCTCCCGTCAGCAATGAACCCAGTAAAACACCAAGGCTAACGCCAGGCCACAGTTTGTTTCCAAATACAAGCAACGCAGCTAAAGCGATACCCGTCGGTGGCCAGACTGGGGAGGTGTTGATCTGAACATAGGCCATTTTCAAGCCTAGCCTGGCTGCTAAGTGGTAGACCACAGTGAGCGTTGCAATCTTGAGCAGTAAAGAGGCAAGGGGTTTTGATTCTATAACTGAGAATCGCTTAATGAATCGCATGCATTACCCTTTGAAACCTTCTTTAGAGATTATAAAGGAGTCTTCGAGTCTGATGAAGTTGAAATCGTTGGTTTGCTCGAGAGAGACCCGGTCATGCCAGAAATCTAGCTGTAAAGTCAGCTACTTTGTGGAGTATGGTCTTTTACAGATAACTCGGATCATCACTCGTTAGGGCAGACACGGGATGAGAGCGAAAGTGATATCGGGCATTCTCGTCCTCAGCTGCACAAGTAGATGTCAGTCCACTCTTATGAGTTCAAGGTTAGCGAATGTATTCTGGAAAGTCAATCCACAAACAGATGATGGAGTTGGCTTAAAGGTTTATCTCGTGAGTTAAGTATTTTTCTTGATGTGGCTCAAAATGTAGTTCCGATGAGAGGGTTTTTGTAGAATTCTCTGAGTCCATGTCAGCAAATTTAGGTGTTTTTGTTATTCAAGGGGGAAAGGGCTCCGATAGTCGGAACTCTTTTCGGTTTCCAGATCGTTATCAGCATGAGCAAGTTCAGGCGACAGGTTGTGTTTTCCGCGTTTCCTTGACCCAGCGCAGGCTGGCGAAAAATCCGATCAACATCACAAATGAGGCGCTAACGAAAGGTAAGCCCCAATGCATGTCAAAGACCAAGCCGCCAAGCATGGGGCCGAAAATGCGGCCCAGGCTGACGAAAGAATTGCTGAGTCCCATGGTCACGCCCTGGCTCAAGGTGGCGCGCTTGGAGGTCAGCGAGGTGATGGACGGGATGAGCAACGCGTTGGCTAAGCTAAAAAATCCTATGGTGATCAGTAGTGATACGTATTGGTCGGCCAACATTACGGTAAGTAAGCTGACAGCGGAGAACAGGAATCCGACTTTGATGACCGCTGGATCGCCGAAGCGTTTGGTGAGGGGTCCTACTAGAAGACCCTGTCCGATGGCCGATACTAAACCGAGGATAGTGAAAATTACCCCGACCTCACTTGTCCCATATCCAAAGCGTTCGAGTGCGTAGAGGCCTAAGATACCGTAGAAGATCATCAAACCGCCGGTCACCAGAAAGACCAAGACCAGCAAGGATCCGATGGGGCTGTACAGGGCTTTCCACCAGGAGCGCAGGTCAAAGATAGGCTGATTTGTGATCCTCGGTGACCGATCACTTTGAGGAAGCGATTCGGGAAGAAGTAGGATGATCAGGATTAAAGCCAACACCGACATCCCGCCAGCGACGAAGAAGGGAAAGGAAAGCGACCGCTCGGCGAGCAGACCACCCATTGCAGGGCCGAAGATCGCACCGAGTCCTCCGGCAGCGCCCAGTATACCCATCCCGCCACCGCGATCCTCCTCCGAGGTGCTATCGCTGATATAGGCCATAGTTGTCGGCGCGGTCGCGGATGAGAGCACGCCGGCAAGAATCCGGGCCGCGAACATCATCCACAGCTGTGTGGCCAGACCGAATCCCACCATCGTAATGCCATAGCCGAGAACGCCGATCATCAGGATCGGTTTGCGGCCGACGCGATCGGAGAGGCTCCCCCAGATGGGTCCAAAGATCAACCTCATTACGGCGTATGAAGCTACCAGCAGACCTAATTCGGTTCCGCCGGCGCCCAACTGCTCCATGTAAAAGGGAATGATGGGCATGACGACACCGAAACCCAGCGTGACGACGACCAGGGTAAAGGCCAGGATGAGCAGGTTCTTGCGGTTGCTGGATTGCATCAGGAATTCTCCACGGGCTTCGCGGCAGGAGGGGTATGTGTCCTTCTGCCCGTTGCTTATCTCTTTCCTTATATATCTGGATGAATCTGTACCAAACCGGCGTCGCCATCTACGGTGATCCGCTTGCCGTCTTGTATGACGCGCGTGGCAATCCCGGTCCCTAACACAGCGGGTATGCCATACTCTCGGGCGACGATGGAGCCGTGGCTGAGCGGGCCTCCAATATTGGTGACGATGCCGCCGGCCATGGCAAAAAGCGGCGTCCAAGCCGGGGTTGTGATCTCGGCCACCAGGATATCGCCGGGCTGCATCTGACTAAAATCCTCCGAGCCCAGCAGGACGCGGGCCGTGGCCGTGACCTTCCCTGGGCTAGCGGCGACACCTTTGAGGACTTCTTCGGTTTGCTCATCAGCGCTGACGGGCATAAAGGCGTCGATTTTGATGCCCATGACTCGGTCACTGGGCGGTAGCTGTTGAGGCGGTGTTACCTGTTTCAGTGCAAGCCACAAGGCTCTGCGCTCCCGGATACGCTCGGTTAGGTACTCCGGTGCCTCGCCGCGATCCAGCGCTGCGGCTGCGCTCTCGACCTCGGATCGCTCCAGCCAGTAGATGTCGCTGGGTTCAGCGATGGCCTTGGCTTCTGCGAAGCGACGACCCAGTTCGTGTAGCATCCGGCGCAGCACGGGGTAACCCAGGCCGATGTCAAAGATGCTGTCTTCGCGCACCCGGGTAAAGGTCTGCGCATAACGCAGAGTCCAACGGAAGAGCCGGAGTTTAAGTCCCTTGACCCGCTCTAATGCGACCTGCACCGCTGCTTCGCGTCGATCAGCCAGTTTCTGCTGGCGCTCATGGGGGTTCGTTCCCTCACCCCGGATGAACAGCTTGATCACCTCCAACAGCGGCAGCGGGTCGTTCACCGGCAGCGGCTTGGCGAAGTCCAGGTCGTAGATGGTGTGGCCGTATTGCGCCAGGTGAGCTTGGAAGCGCCGTCGCCACTCGCGCCAAGGATCGGCGTCCGGTAGTGCTTCGTCGTCGGCTAACTGTGCCGCGATCTGGTCCGACGGCGTGTCTAGCAAGTAGGCTGCCAGATCGTTGCGTTCGAGGCACCACTGGGCCAAGTTGTAGAGAGCTTTCTCACCTTGGATGGGCGTGTTATCGGCACCCAACAGCAGGGTTGCAGCGGGTGGATCGCCCTCGCGCTTGACCAGTTTGTCGTAGACGGCGGTGAACAGACCCTCGGTCCCAGCGGCGGCGCCGAGGGTGTCCACCTGGAGCGCGGTGAGGTAATCGGCCATAGCAGTGGTGAGTTCGTCCGCGCCTTCCATGAGTTCAGCGGCGGCAAGTACGTCCGGTGACCTGTCGCGCCAGCGAGCTACGACCTCCGCGTATCGGGGACGTGCGACTTCATTCCAGTGCCCTACGGCGTTGCGCAAGAGCCGCGGAAGGGCCGGTCCCATCCTGAACAAAACCCATAGCCAGTCCCGGCAGCCCAGTTTCACGTGCTGGTAGGCATAGTCGTTGATCGTGGTCAAAAAGTCTTCCAGAATGGCAGGGTTACCACCGATCAACTCCTCCATTATCCGCCCCATCCCTGTATTGATGGCTGGCACACCCATCGTAATAAACAGGGGCGTCAGCGGGTCGGGCATAAAATCGGCGATGCTGCCGCGCATATAGGGTCCTTTAGGATCGGGCATGGGCCACTCGGTCGGTGGCTGGAGCGCGGGTTCGGGCAACGCCGTGATGGGCCGCGCCTGGACGATGGCCAGCTTACCGTCGGCCAATGCCCACTCGATATCCATGGGCATGCCGTATAACTCCTCGATCTGCACGCCCAGCTTCACCAACTCGGCGGCAGCCTCGTCGTCGAGCGCCGGGGCGCGGCGTAACTCAGTAGGGACCGGTTGCTCCTCCGTGCCGCCGTCCACTCGGGCGGTCATGACTTGCTTATCAGCGATCTGACGCTCCAGTACCGCGCCGCTAACTTTATCAACAGTGAACGCATCGGGTGTCACCAGCCCGCCGACGACCGCCTCACCCAAGCCCCAGGCAGCGCTGATCATGGCCTGATCGCGGCGGCCCGTCACCGGATTGGCTGTGAAGAGAATGCCCGCCGTCTCAGCAGGGATCAGAATTTGCACGACCACCGCCAGGCTCAGCCCATCAGGCCCGATGTCGTGCCGCGCCCGGTAGCCGATGGCTCGTGCCGTCCACAGGCTAGCCCAGCAGCGCTTGACCGCTTCCAGCACCTCCGCAGCTACATCTACGTTAAGAAAGGTGTCCTGCTGCCCGGCAAAGCTGGCTTCGGGTAGGTCTTCGGCAGTGGCCGAGGAGCGAACAGCGACGACGGGGTCTCGTCCGGCCAGTTCGGCATAGGCTAAAGCGATGGCGCTGGCTACATTTGGCGGAGTCTGCGCTGCGGTGAACAGTGCGCGGATGGCCGTCGATGCGGCTTCCAACGTAGCTGGTTGATGGATATCTATCGGCTCCAAGGCGGCCAAGATGCGGGGTTGTAGATCGTTTTCGGCCACGAAGCGCCGATAGGCAGCCGTGGTCACGTGAAAACCGTCGGGCACCGGTAAGCCAGCGGTGACGAGCCGGGCCAACGAGGCCCCCTTGCCCCCCACGGTCTCTAGGATTGCCCCTGGATCGGCCAACGGTAAAACATACTCGAAGGATTTGATGTTCATCGCCATGTTATGCCTCTGTTGATTCTCTGATCTTCAGTATTTCCACCGTACCTCGCCCACCATCCACGCGCACTCGGTCGCCGGTTTTCAGGCGTATTGTAGCGTCGCCACAGCCGACGACGGCGGGGATTCCTAGTTCCCGAGCCACGATGGCGGCGTGGGAAAGTGAACCACCGATGTCCGTAATCACAGCCGCGGCTCGAGGGAATAGAGGCGTCCAGCCGACATTCGTCGTGCGGGCGACCAGAATCTCGCCAGCTTGGAGCCGATCACCCTCTTCAGGGTTGTCAATCCTCTGAACGATCCCCTCCACGCGCCCGGCGGAGCCTGGCTGCCCGTTGATGACATCGTCAGCCCTCGGCGCAGGGGGGGGTTCGTGTACATGGATGTCAAAGACATCTTTTCGGCGGTTCGGGTCGGCGGCCCACTGGAAGGGATCGAAACGACCCCGAATCCACGCCGGCAAAGACGGCAACGCTCTGTACTTATCATACATCTGCCGCCGAGCGGGAATGTGTTCCACTGAAGATGTGTCGCCTGATAGGACAGCGACGAGCTCGTCAACCGTGAGGAAGAACACACCATCGCCAAGCCCGCTAAGCTCGCCGGCACGCAGGAAAAATGCTCGAATAATGTTTACGATTCGCGTGAGTTCTGAGCGCGTCTCTTCGCGCAGGGTGTTCGCCTCCACTATGGCGTCGATTTGGTGCGCGACATCCTGAACTTTCTTGGGGGTCAACTGTCGTGTGATCCCTTGCAGCACCGCGTCGAATTCGGCATCTCGTTTCTCAAACAGCGCTGTGACGTCGATCGGTGACGTAGCGAATTCTGCCAACTGCATGTCAAGCCAATTTGGATCTTCGTATGGGCGGGGCTCGGCCAACTCGTTCTCATGCGGCCCACGGTGGCCATATCGCTGGAAATATTCTTCACGACTCAACTCACCGCTCCTCACCTTGGAGAGGCCTACCAGCGGTCCCAAGCTGGCCAGTTCCCCGGCACTGTGGATCGTCGTCATCAGCGAATTGGCTTCATCGTTTCCCAAGAGCTTGATCAATTCGGTCTTGAGCTTTTTGGTCAGTTGATTAAGTTCCTCGTTCATCTTGTCTTGGAGGGGGTGGATCTCGTTCCACAGGGGTCTGATCTCCTTCGCCCAGATGGCGATCAACTCGTCTCCTGACGCACTCTTGAGCCGGTGCCTTAGCTCTTTACACCGTTCTCGCACTATCGACAGGAACTCAGGTGCAGTTTTCCTCAGCCTGCCTTTCTTCAACTCGTTCCTGGACTGCTGCGGAAGAACTTGGAACAACAAAGTCCTCCAGGAAACGGGGAACGAGGGGATATCCACGCCGGCCGGGGGGACTCCAATTGAATCCTTGACCATGCCCATCACTCGTTCATGTTTCCGCATGAGCTTGAGCAGGAACGAATACGTCAGGCTGTAGTTGAGGTAGGGGCGCCCGGCGATGTGTTCGATCGTGGGAATATCGCCCATTGACATCATGCTGAAAAAATCTTGCCATACCGACCAGGTGCTCGGCGTGGTCGCTGTGGGAAATACTTCACCCACAATCATGTTCGTCCACAGGTAATCTCCCCTAGCGGTAGCGTTCTGCTCTGTCATGCTGACCTCCTTATTTTGGAAATAATCTCCCTGTCCTTTGCATATATATTTTGTATTCCTCACCGAAATCGTCGACCATCATCTGCTCCTCCTTGGGGATGCGGAGTGCTAGCACGACGATCGAGACCACAAGCAAGGCGATAAAGAACCAATTTGCAGTGACCAGGGCAATGCCGGTTAAAAAGCCCAGCAATGCCAGATAGATTGGGTGTCGTATTCGGGCGTAAGGCCCCGTGGTTATTAACGTGTGCTCCTCGCGCATTTGCAGGTGTGGTGACCATGCCTTCCCCAATGTCCCCTGAGACCACGCATAGAGTACGAAACTGAAAACCCCTAGGGCGATGCCTGTCCAGCGCAACCAATTCGGAAATGGCACCAAGAGTACCTCAAGCCATGCTGGGTTGATGGCATACAGCACGAAAAAGGCGATGAGAGAGAGGGAACCAATCGCCCGGACGACGGCGTACCACCATCCTTCGCGTTCGATCGCATCGCGGTCAGCTTTCACGCGCTCCCCAGCACGATGAACCCGAGAAGCAAAATAAACCTGCATCACCATCATCCCCCCGAAAAGAACCCAGAAGGCGATGCGAAAGATAGATTCTGTATTCATAGGATGATCCTCCATTCCCCTGCCAAGATGAGCCTACCATCTCGGCGCAGTTGCTCACGATCACGAGAGTGTAACGATCCTTGCGCCACGATCTATCCTGGTCGTCTATCCGCTGCGGATGCGCGGCGTGGCGAGGCTTATACCCGGAACCGCCGGGATGACGTACTCACGGGCGACGATGGATGCATGGCTCAGCGGCTGTCGTGCGATCGTTAACTTGCCGAACGATCGACCTATCTCGCTCATTCAAAAACCTTTCTTCCGATCATCCGTTGCTGTCAGGCGGACTCCAGAATTTCCACCGTACCCCTCCCGCCGTCTACGCGAATACGGGCTCCGGTACGCAGACGGGTGGTGGCACTGCCGCAGCCGACCACAGCCGGGATGCCCAGCTCGCGGGCGACGATGGCCGCGTGAGACAGCGGCGCGCCCACATCGGTGACGACGGCTGCGGCGCGGGGGAAGAGCGGCGTCCAGCCAACATTGGTCGTTACCGCAACCAGGATCTCTCCTGGCTGGAGTTGGTCACCCTGCTCCGGTCCGTCCAACACGCGGACCAAGCCTTCAACGCGGCCTGTCGCGCCGGCAAAACCGCTGATGGTGTTGGATGTGGAGACAGGCGCCGCTGCGGTGGCGTCGTAGATGTCATTACGTCTGTTCGAGTCGGCGACCCACTCGAAGGGGTCAAAGCTCCCACGGATGATCATGGGGTAGGGCGGCAGGGCTTCGTAGCGAGCGTGGGTTTCCTGGCGAGCGGGGATGTGTTGCTTGGCAGTATCGTCGCCGGACAAGAGCGCCAACAGCTCGTCCAGGTTCAGGAAAAAGACACCGTTTCCCATCCCGGTCAGCTCGCCCGCCCGGACGGCCCAGGCACGGACCGTTCCATAGATGCGCGTTACCTCCGAGCGGACATCCTCGCGCATACGGGCGGCCGGCCCAACTGCATCGACCCTGCGCTGCAATTTTCGAGCCTGGCGCGGAAAACGCTTCGCGAAGCGCTGCCAGGCAGCTTCGAACTCGGCTCGGCGATTGACCAGCAACGCATCCACGTCCACTGGTGACTTGCTAAACTCTTCTATCTGCCGGTCCAGCCAGGTTGGATTCTCGGCTGGTCGGGGGGCAGAGAGCTCCATCTCGCGGGGCCCCCGGTGGCCGTAGCGCCGCAGGTACTCCTCACGACTCATCTCTCCATGCGTTACTTTGGAGATGCCGACTACCGGTCCCATGCTGGCCATCAGCTCCTTTTCCGTGCTCAAGTTGGATAAGAGCGCGTTGGCGTCGGCCTCACCGACAAGCTCCACCAGCTTTTCCTTCAGCTTGAGCGAATCCTCGAAAGGTTTGTAGCCGCCACCGACGATCCAGATCATATCCTGGAAATAGGGTAGAAACTCTGTTTGCCAGAGGGAGACCAAGCTTTGCCCATTCGACGCCTCCAGGAAGCATTGCTCCATACGGTGGCACCACGATGGATTGGTGGCTAAAAAGGCCGGCACTTTTTTGCCCCCTGGTTCTCCTTGATCCCCAGACCGATCATCCTCGGTAACGCGCGTAACAGCATGGACCGAGCTAGGGGGACTACGGGAACATCCAACCCCGTCGTCACCTTGCCCAACAAACCACCGATATCCGCTAACGCCGATTCCATATCTTTGCCCATCGCCAGAAGCATTGAAACCATCACGCTGATGTTGGCATAGAAACGGCCGCAGATATTGCCGGCCATCGAGTATCCTGGTAAAAAGGTGTTCTCTTCGTAAAACGTCTTGGAAACCGACCAGGTTAGGGGCGTCATTACATCGGGCCGGGCTTCACCATAGTTGTTCCGCGACCAGAGGAAATCGCCGGTCAGGCTGTCATTCCAGGCACCGGTAAACGGATCGTATCCTCTTTTTTTAATCATTTTAGCGTCCTTCCTCATCGTCCACCTCGATGAGGCGAACGGAAATCAGTTTCAGGTTCAGATCCCAGAGTTTGCAGAGTATGCCCCGTAGGGCAGCCTGATCGGCCATAGAGCCGATGAGAATGGTGATGGGCGATTGGTTGCTTGTGTGAGTGAGTGTGATGGTTAGGTTGTTGAACCAAGAGGACCAACGTCCATCGAGTTTTCCACGGATCCGGATCTCATAGGATGGGAGTTGGTCCGAACCTGAAGGAAATCGTGATTTTTCATATGGCATGGTTTCACTATAGGGGAACTATAGGTGAATTGTCATCACATGAATGGGTGATCCTGAGCAATTCACCCACGGAGGCATTTGGGAGAATATTAAAGAAGATCCAGTTCGGTCGCTCGGGCGACGGCTTCGTGCCGGCTGTGGACTCCCAATTTAGCATAGATGCTTTTCAAGTGGCTGCGTGCGGTATTCACAGAGATGATCAGTTCGTCTGCAAGTTCTTCCGCGGTCAATCCGGTAGGGAGGAGATGGAGAACCTCGAGCTCCCTGGGGCTCAGGGGTTCAAGTAAATCTTGCGTGGTTGGCGGTGCCATCGAAATGGGCAATCCAGCTTTACCCAACAAACGGTCCGTGAAGTCGATCAGTTCAGGGGAATCCCACACGGATCGTGCTGCTTGTAGGAGTTGGATGACCTCTTCCCCCTCGGTCAAAAAGACGCGTACTGCATCTACGGGAGCAGCCATCTGCAAGGCTCTATGCAAGGCAGCCAAGGAGGAGGTCGAATCGTCCATGGTATGGAATGCTCGAGCCTTCAAAATTTCGGCTTCGATCTGTAGGAAGGGACGGTTTGCTCGCTCCGCTAGTGATAGAAGTTCCATTAATACCTTAAGCGCTTGCTCACAACGACCTTCTGCGATGTGCAGGCGCGCCAGGATGGGAAGTTCGTATTTATAGAGCCTCGCCACCACTTGATCTTGCTGATAGAGAGAGGGGATACGCTCGGGAGCGCCTTCAAGATCTCGATGGGCAACCCATGCTCGGACCGGTTCTAAGTCTCCATAACGCACCTTTATACCGGCTTCGAACAGCTCAACGATCCAATCGTCGAATTCAGAGGCATCGAAGCGTTGAGCGAGATCGTGGAGGGTCTCAAGTGAATCCTGCAACGCCTGCGCATCGCCTCGAACAAAGTGAAGCATCGCCATGGATAGATGCCCGTTCAGTGTGCTGATCAAGCTCCAGCGCTCGGCTTGCTGGATGCCCTCCTGGAGCAGTCGCTCGGCGGAGGCAAGATCATAGCGTTCAAGAGCCACGTCGCCGAGACCGATCAGCGGTCCACCTGCGATCGGCAGAAGTTTCCCACCTTGATCGGTGGCGATGTTCAACGCTTGTCGGAAAAGTTTCTCGGCTTCCTTCACCTGTAATTGCCTCAAACGCATTTCGCCAAGCTCACAGAGGATCATCACAGTAGCTGCTCTGTTTCCGGATCGCTGGCTGGTCTGGGAGGTTTGCTCCAGCAGTTGGACGCCGCCCTCGGCATCCCCCATGGCGATCTGTGTAGCTGCGGCGCAAAAGGTCGCAAAGTCACGCAGATAAATTTCATCCTCGGGCAGGCTCTTCAAGGCTTGTTTGGTGAGTTCCAGACCATGTTCCATCTGGCCTCGGGAAAGGGCGATGAAGGCTTGTAGTGTGAGCGAGATGCCGGGAGGGTAGGTTTCTTCTGGGCTCTTCTGAAGTTGATCCTCAATGGTGCTCAGCGGCGCACCGTGCAGCAGGAGCGACCACGCCCGGTAAACGCCCAGCTTGGGTCGCCTCCGGATTTCCTCTTCCGGCAAGCGCTGCACCCAGCGTAGGAAGGTCATCGTTTCGCTTCGCATGAAGGTTTCTTGGGCGGCGCGTTCGACAAGATCCGCGGCAAATACAGGGTCATGCGTCAGGATTGCGTGTTGGACGGCTTCGTCCATCAAGCCATGGTCTTCACACCATTCACTTGCTCGGCGGTGAAGCGCGGTGATGTATTCGGGGTGCTTTAACCGCAGGCGCGCCAGGAGCAGATCGGCAAAGAGTCTGTGATACCGGTACCATTCACGCTGTTCGTCAAGTGGGACGATAAATAGGTTCGCTCGTTCTAAGTTCTTCAAGATTCTCTGGCTGGGTTCGGTGGCTTCGCCAACCTCTTCCATCACGGCGTTGCATAGGGATCCGCATAAACGGGGCAGAATGGATGTGTTAAGCAGAAATGTCTGAATGTGGGGGGGCTGTCGGCGTAGGACTTCATCGAGCAGGTAGTCCATGATGTAGTGATGACTGCCGGAGAAGTCCCGTATGAAAGCAGTTTGATCCTGATGACCTTGAAGGGAGGCGGCAGCCATCTGCAGTCCAGAGATCCACCCTTCAGTTCGATGGGTTAAACTCTGCACGTCGTCTGACGTGAGCGCCAAATCGCTAAAGGTGCTGAGGAAAGCCTCGGCTTCTTGAACTTGAAAACGTAGATCTTCCATCCGCAGCTCGTTCAATTGGCCACGCCCCCTTAAGCGGGTTATGGGGAGGGGCGGATCGGCGCGCGTCGCGATCAGGAGGTGTGCCTGTGGCGGCAGATGATCGAGCAGGTAACTCATACGGTCATGTACGGTTTGACTCCGGATCCAATGATAGTCATCGAGAACGAGGGTGGTCTGTCTCGGCGATTGACCCATCTGGTTGATCAAAGGGATCAAGATCTGTTGCTGGATTTCGTCTTCCGATAGCTGCTCCCCGAGATAGGACGGGAGATCTGCTGTGGGGATTCCGCTTTCAATCGCGGCAAGAAGATAACTCATGAAGCGGACCGGGTCGTTATCGCCCTCGTCCAGTGAGAGCCAAGCGGCGGGGAATCCACGTTCTTGTATCCATGCGCTCAGTAGTGTTGTTTTCCCGTATCCCGCCGGCGCCGAAAGGAGAGTCAAACGGATGTTGGGTTGAAGACCGCGATCCAACGATTCGAGAAGTCGCGTCCGCTGGACCGTCTTTGGTGGAAGCGGCGGGATCTGGATCTTTGTGGTGAGAAAGTGCCTCTGAGCCATCTTTGTTACAACGATCGTCGAGGCGATTATACAGCATGGATCGCTTCGAGATTGGAAGCTCAAACGATCCACCGAAGGCGTGGTTGACTTTGGTTGTGTGCCTGTTGCGTAGAGAGACAAATGAGATCTCGCAGCTAGAGTTCTTGAGAGCGCATCGCGAATGGTTTCTTAAGGAGATAGATCGATGAGCGATTCTTCAACCTCATTGAGGGAAAATCAAGGCGATAACGCAATGAGGTTGGTACGGTTAAATACGATGATGTAAAAAAGGAAAACCTACCATCCTTCATGATTGGAATCTATAAAAGGTCGCAGATTGCCCTGAGCAGCAATATTAGCCTTCTAGATAATGCAGTACAAAAAACGAAGCAGTGAGAACATACGGACAAGTTATAAATATTTATTTGGTGGTAAAAGGTAAAATCGTTTGATACTGATGTTATCTATCGAAATGAACATTTATATCCATTAAGGATTCGGAGGAAGATTTATTCTCGAGTAGGCACTGACTCATATAAATGTCGAAGACCAGCTTTCGAGGTGGTCATAATGGATAATGATTTACGAACTATGATATGAAAGTTGGTCTTCTTATATTCGGTAATTTGGGAACTAGATATTTTCCAAGATAGTCGAGAACACGTTCCCGATGGCCGGTCCGAGCAGCGCCAAGATGACGATAACCACGACTGCGACAAGAACAAGGATCAAAGCATATTCGACGAGCCCTTGGCCGGCTTCTTTGTTGTAGTACAACATCACGGTTCACCTCCTTTCTGTTTTGATTTTCTCCATCCCTATGCAAAGGGATGGAGAATGTCGTTCAGCGTTAGAATAGATAAAAGGACGAGCAGCGCCACCACGCCAGCGGCGTGGATCGCTTTCTCAACTTTGATGCTGATACGCCTCCCCCGAAGGATCTCAATTCCAACGAACAACGCTCTTCCACCATCTAAGGCCGGAAGCGGAAGTAAATTGGTCAATCCGATGGCAGTGCTCAACCATGCGCCCAGGTAAAGGATGGGGAACCACTCGTTCCATTGGACAGCATTTGCCACGGCCTGGTCGCTGACCTGCTTCAATCCCACCGGTCCAGTTATGCGGGCTTCGCCGGAGGTCATCTGACCACTTGCAAGACGAATGGTCAGGTTGGTGGTTTCTTGAACCAGTGCGATCATCTGCTCAACGGCCCTACGAACGGCTGTTGGCAGGTTGTATTTGACGATGATCCCGGTGGTTAGAAAGCCTGCCGGCCCTTCACCCTCGGGCCATTCATTTCTCGGAGTAAGGGTTATGGTAGAAAGATCGCCATCCCGATGGATATTAAAAGTAATGGATTGACCTCTATTTTCATAGATCAGATTACGCAATTCAGTTGTGTTATGTACCAGAGTGTCATTTACCTGAACGATTACATCTTGGGGCTGCAAACCAGCGATTTTGGCTGGAGATCCCGCGAATACATCCACTACCTTGACCTGATCGGGCCATCCCGCCATGAAACCGGCAGCCAAGAGGCATAAGCCGATCAGAAAATTTGCGATCGGCCCGGAAGCGAAGATCCCCAATCGTTTCCAGGGTGAACTGGCAGCTAATCCTCCCGGGATGGAGGGGTCAAATTCACCTTCTAGGCGTACAAATCCTCCAAGGGGAAGCCAGTTGAGCGTGATTTCCGTCTCGCGCCACCTTGTTATTCTCAACACTCGTGGCGGCAATCCGAATCCAAATTCCTTGATCTTCACATGAGACATTCGCGCAGCTATGAAGTGACCAAGTTCATGAACGAAGACGAGGGCGCCAAGGGTGATGACGAAGACAAGTACATTGCGGATGGCTTCCAAAGACATGAGAGGCTCCTGTGATGCTTTTTCGTGTGTCGAATTATCTCTTCAGCTTTCAATTTCCAATAGCTTCGTCATACCAACTTCAGATAACAAATACTGCCTTGATCATTCTTACAGTACGGTTCCTATTACGTTTCACGATTTACGTTTTCCTCTCCATTTCATCCGATGATTTCTTGATCTCCAGAGCTAAGTCCTGAGGCTCACTGTGCCTTCAGGCTCATTGCGGCACGAAATTGCATCGTGCTTTAATGCAGTTAGCCTATTCAAGATAACCTTAAGGCAGAATTGAGTACAAAACTGCCGGAAAATTGCCGAGTTGATGATGAAAAACGGCAATCCTAAAGATCCGCTCAATCGCAAATCGATTCGTAAAGCTCTACGATGCTGGAAGAACTCCCAACAGCTTGGCGAACAATCCCTCGCGCGTTTAGGTGTCGTGGAGGCTAGGCGTAAAGCAGCCGGCTACTGTTCGACGCCCATCGGCTATGGAGTCGCCTTGCGCGATGTTCTGCGACACGCCATTAGGAATCTAAAGCCAGACGAGGAGCCGCCTGATCCCTTCGAGAAGCGTTGGAGACTCTATCTGCTCCTGAACGAGGCCTACATCAGTGGTCGTTCCCCCGAGTACATAAGCGCTCAAATGGGTATTGCGCGCAGCACATACGATCATGCACAAGCGAGTGCTTTAGATGCGCTTGCAGATCTCCTGCGAGAGTGGGACCAGCATGGTAGTCCGGAAGATCCGAATCTTGCTTTTTTGAGGCCTGAAAAACCGAGATTTCGTAGGGCGCTCTTCCTGCTTCCGCCCCGACCCGATCATCCGATTGTCGGGAGAAGCTCGTTACTACAAGGAGTAAAAAATCTATTGCATGTCGATGATCAACCCTTGGCGGGGATGAGCGGTTTACCTGGCGTTGGTAAAACGACTTTGGCGATCGAATTAGCACACGATCCGGACGTTCGCGAGAGGTATGAAGATGGCGTGCTTTGGGTAGGTTTGGGCCGTGAGCCAGACTTGCTTGTGTTGCTAAGCCAGTGGGCGGTCGCCTTGGGGCTGCCATTGGAGGAGATCAACAAGCTAGATCGCCTTACGGACCGGGCGAAAGCCATCCATGCGGCCATAGGCATGGACCGGATGCTGCTCGTGATCGACGATGTCTGGAACGCTCATGAGGGACTCACATTCAAGATTGGGGGAGCTAACTGTGCCCATCTTATGACCACTCGGTTGCCCAAAGTTGCCCATGAAATGGCAGGCGAAGGCGCAATTGAGCTTTGTGAACTGGACGAGGTGGATGGGTTGAGGTTGTTGGATCATTATGCGCCGGAGGTCACATCTGCTGAGCCGGATGAGGCCCGTTTGTTGGTAAACGAAGTGGGCGGATTGCCATTAGCACTTGTGCTGATGGGGCGTTACTTGCGGCGAGAAGCTCGCAGCGGGCAAATGCGTCGTCTAAAGGCAGCGCTTGAGAGGTTGAAAGATGCTGGGGAACGACTGCGATTGTCTCAGATCCATTCGCCGCTTGAACAGCAGCCCAGTCTCCTGTTAAGTGAGCCACTTTCATTGAAAGCAGCGATTGATATTAGCGTTCAGGCTTTGGACGATGTATTAAAGTCGGCTCTGCTAGCCCTCTCTGTCTTGCCTCCCAAACCGAATTCATTTAGTGAAGCATCAGCATTGGTCGTCGCTTCAGTTTCCACGGAGGTATTGGATAATTTAGTGGATTTTGGATTGTTGGAGAGCCGTGAACCAGATCGCTACACCTTAAATCGTTCGATTTCCGAATTTGCAGGACTTGCTCTAGAGGACGAAGAAGCCTATCGGAGGTTTGTGGATTACTATGTCGAATTTGTGGAAGCTCACCAGAAAGATTTCCCTGCAATCGAGATCGAGACACAGAATATTCTCGCCGCACTTCATGTTGCCTTCGAACGGAAGATATATGCCCAGTTGATTCGAGGCGCGAACGCATTCTACCCCTTCCTGGAAGCCGTGGGGCTCTTGGATCAAGCCCAGATGCATCTGACCAGGGCGGAAAAAGCGGCGAGACAGATCGATGACATGTATGGACTGATAACCACGTTGGAGAGAATGGGAAGAACGGCCCAACGGCGAGGAGATTATGATACCGCCAGGAAAATCTACGGGGAGGGTTTTCAACTCGCACGCAAACATGACGATGCGAAAAGTATGTGTGCTTTGCTTCAGGGGCTCGGTGTGGTCGCCTTTAGCCGAGGCGATTATCAAGAAGCGGAAAAACATTATTTACAAGGATTGGATTTGGCCAGGACGTTTGATCAGCGAGAAAGAATCAGTGCTATCCTGTCAAATTTGGGCACGTTGGCGTTCAGTCGTGGGGAAATCGATCAAGCGGAGACGCACTTTCGAGATGGGTTAGCCGCGGCTCGTGAAATCGAAGATCGTGCCCACATCAGCTCCATTTTGATGAACCTCGGTGTCGTTTTAGCTCGGCGTAGAGCTTTTGAAGAGGCAGATGTGCATTTTCAGGAGAGCCTAGAACTGGCACGGGCAGAAGGAAACCGCAAGAATATCAGCTTCCTCCTTACGAATTTGGGCACCCTGGCAAGTGATCGCGGTGATGAGAAGCAAGCAGAGATGTATATCCAAGACGCTCTAACACTTGCTCGAGAGATGGATGATCGTGCAAGGATTAGCCACCTTCTGGCAAACCTGGGTGGTTTGGCGACGACAGGCGGGGATCATGACGCTGCTGAAGGGTATCTGAAGGAAGGCCATACTCTGGCTCGGGAGATTGGGCATCGTGAATATACAACGTTGATTCTCACGAACATGGGTGTACTGATGAGGGAGCGAGGCGATGATGATCAAGCGGAATCATGCTTTGCAGAAGCCCTTGAATTAGCCAAGGAAATGGGCCATCGCCGTTTTATCAGCGTCGTTTTGAGCAATCGAGGCGAGCTTTACCTTGGGAAGGAAGATTGGCAGAAAGCCGAAGTTGACTTCGAGGTATCAGGGAAAATAGCCAGGGAAATCGATCTGAAGGAGTTCATTGCGGTGGCTTTGTATGGATTAGCCCGCGTAGCTAGAGCACGTGGAGATCATGGTGAGGCGATTCGTTTGGGAAAGGAAAGTCTGGAGATTTTCGAGACCATCAACCATCCAAAGTCAAGCGATGTCACTGAGTGGTTGAAGCAATGATTTAGGAAACTGCTGAAGTATGTAAAGCGTAGTTCCAATGGTTTGGTATTTTCTAGAGTCATTATTCACTGGTGTAAGTTCAGCTTGTGTGCAGTAACGATCTCATGCTGAGTAATTCTCAGAATCTGTGCTCGTATGGTTCCAGCGGAATCCTGATCAGAAATGATCTACTCATTGGAATCACAGCGACGAATTATTCGCTATCGTGGACCGGATATGCGTATATGTTTATTCGAAGCGTTGCAGATGGTAGATGAAGAGGATGTATTCCTCAACTCGCAGTCTTGATACTTTCCACGATCTAGAAGCTTTAATCTTATTAACCTCGTGTCATGATCGGCCTCCCGTCTCCATTCCTAGAAGTTCTGCGTATCTTTTCAAACCTTGTCACATCCGAACCCCGATCGGTGTCATAATAATGAGAGCGGTTTGATGAGTGCGCTGAGGTCGATATTGACTACCATGCAAACGCCGGTGTCCGAAGAAAAAGACGAAGCTGAAGCCGGGATAGCAGCGTTTGAAGCCGTTTTTAAAGAGCACTGGTCCCTCGTCTATGGAGTGATCGTTCGCGTCCTCGGTGACCCCGATGATGCGGAAGACCTCTCGCTGGAGATCTTCTGGCGTCTGTATCGTAAGTTCCAGCATGATGTCAAGACAGTTAAAATCCGCAACCTGCGTGCATGGCTTTATCGAACGGCGACGAATGAAGCGCTCAACGGGCTGCGAAGTCGCAGGCGTCGTGCCCATTACGAAAGACAAGCCAGCGCACGCGCCCTCACTGAAAATCCGGTTGGTAACCCTGTCGAGGAGGTCGAACGAGTCGAGGAGCGGGCCAGAGTACGTGTGGTTTTGGCGGAGATGAAGGCACGAGACGCGCAACTGCTTCTTTTACGCCACACAGGTCTTTCCTACGCTGAAGTTGCTGAAGTAGTGGGTGTTGAACCAAGTTCGGTAGGCACCCTGTTGGCTCGTGCCGAATCAGTGTTTGAGAAACGCTACCGGGAGCTGGAAGGATGAGGAAAATGCATGTAGACGAAGGAACCCTGCGAGCGTTGGTGGATGGAGAGTTATCGGAATCTGAAGAGACACGCGTACGTGACCATCTGAACAGATGTGATCGCTGCCAAGAAATCATCGAGGAGCTCACGGCTCGAGCGGAGCGTGTTCACGGCCGCATGGCCTCCCTCGATCTAACGGAAAAGTCGACTTCAATTGATATCATTCGTGAACGGCTGCAAGTACATATCGTTGAAAAGGAGACCAGTATGCTGGGTAGACTATTTCAAAGGAAGTACAGGCTCGCCTGGACGACCGCGTTGGTCGTGATCGTTCTTGGGATCTCTATGCTCTTTCCACAGGTTCGGGTCCTCGCCGGGCGCCTGCTGGAGCTCTTCCGTGTAGAGCAGATCCAGGCTGTCGAGGTCGGCCTCACCCTCGAAATGCTTCCGGATTATATGGAGCGGTACTTTCAATCCTTCGAGGCCCTGCTCGGTGATCAGATCGACATCGAGGAGCTGATAGAACCACGCGAGGTTAGGGATGCGAACGAGGCGAGTAATTTGGCCGGGTTTAACGTGCGCTTACCAACGGAGGTGGAGGGTGAACTGCACATCGTTTATCAAGCAGCGAAGACTGTCAGCTACAAACTCGATCGCGACCTCTTGCAGAGCTTATTAGACGAGTTGGGTTACAGCGATGTGGTCATACCTGAGAATGTCGATGGTAAGGAGGTCACCATTCACTTCCCTGACATCGTTGCGGCGTTGTATGGTGACTGTGCGATAGAGGAAGGCGAAGATCAGTCACAACCTACACAAGGGGAGACCTGCATGATCCTGATTCAAGGCCGATCTCCTACGGTGGATATCCCACCGGAATTGGATCTTAACCGCTTGGGTGAGGTCTTTTTACAAATGATGGGGATGTCAGCTGAGGAGGCATCACATTTCAGCGAACATGTGGACTGGCTGACGACGTTGGTGCTACCCATTCCTGAGGATGCACAGTACGAGGACATACCGAGCGTCGATGGTGTTCCGGGCGTGCTGGTTAAGGATCAGATAGGCAAAGACATGGCACGTTATACCCTCCTGTGGGTCAAATCCGGTATTTTGCACGGTCTGATAGGCATAGACGATCCTGATCGGGCTCTCAGCGTGGCGGATTCGTTAAAATAAAGTAGGATACACTAGTAACATTGAAGATAAGGTAGACAAGGTTCTTCACGCTGTCTACCTTATCCTTTGCCTTGGAGAACCAAAGATTTTCATGGATCCCTCACTGGCCATCGAGACTTCCGGCCTCAGCAAGCACTTCAGTGACAATATCGCTGTAGTTGACCTATCCCTGCGGGTGGAGCGGGGGGAGATCTTTGGTTTCTTAGGACCCAATGGTGCTGGGAAGACCACCGCGATGAAGATGCTCCTGGGACTTATCTCGCCCACTGCCGGGGAGGGGCGCGTACTCGGAGCTCCTCTCGGTGATCTGGAGGCAAGAAGACGTATCGGCTTTCTACCGGAGCACTTTCGTTTTCACGAATGGCTCACGGCGGAAGAGTTTCTCACCCTTCACGCGAATCTCTACCATATGGAACAGGAATATCTGTCTCAGCGCATTCCCGAGCTGCTCGAGCTCGTTGGGCTAACAGCACACGCTCATCGTAAACTGCGAACCTTTTCCAAAGGTATGCTCCAGCGGATCGGCTTTGCGCAAGCGTTGCTCAACGACCCAGAGGTGGTGTTTCTGGACGAACCCACATCGGGGCTCGATCCCATGGGGCGTCGTTTGGTGCGTGACATCACCCGCGATCTCCGTGCCAAGGGCACGACGATTTTTCTCAACTCACATTTTCTCAGTGAGGTCGAAGTCACCTGTGATCGGGTAGCTTTCATCAAGGAGGGGGCCATCGTCCACACAGCCACTCTCGATTCTTTGACCAATGGAGAGCTGCATGTTGCAGTTCGCGCTCGAAACCTCACCCCTGAGGCTCGTCAAGGGTTAACACACTGGTGTCGGAACCTTCAGGTCGAGGGTGATCAGCTTACTTTCCAGCTGGATTCCGAGGACCAACTCCCCCTTGTAAACCGTTATCTTGCAGAGCAGGGAGTGGATTTATACACCGTGCAGCCAAAGTTCATTGCACTTGAAG
Source organism: Anaerolineae bacterium (assembly GCA_011174845.1). Lineage (GTDB taxonomy): Bacteria > Chloroflexota > Anaerolineae > Anaerolineales > E44-bin32 > DUEZ01. Next base: position 44,217 of record DUEW01000006.1, read on the forward strand.
ACCTTTTCTTGAAGATTATTGGGGAGGGGGAAAGTTCTGATCCGCGTGAAGTTTCAGGGAATCTGGAGACCTAGCAGTTTGAAGATCATGCACTCAATATTCGTCATCACGAAACTGACGATCCGAGAGGCTTCCAGACGGAAGATCCTCTGGGCAGCATTGATCCTAGGGCTGCTCTTCCTCATCATTTATGGATTAGGTTTTCATTTCGCTAGGCTGGATCTTGAGAAAAGCATGCAGCTAAGGAGCGGGATGAACATTGTGCTAATGCATGAGATGTACAATTTCCTGCTCCTGGCGGGTTTGTATACCGTGAACTTCATGATCATTGCTATGAGCGCGCTTGTCTCGATAGACACCCTCTCAGGTGAAATCACCTCCGGTACGATCCAATCTTTGGTCACGAAACCGCTCCAGCGTTGGCAGATTGTGATCGGGAAGTGGTTGGGCTTCTGTTTTATCCTCACTCTCTATCTGCTCTTCATGGTTGGAGGGACGATGGGTGTGGTCTATGCTACGTCGGGGTACATCGCGCCCCATTCAATCCAGGGTCTAGCCCTTCTATGGTTGAACGGCATGCTCTTTCTAAGCCTCTCGTTGTGGGGAGGTTCGTTCCTTTCCACGCTGACGAACGGCGTCGTAGCATTCGGTCTATTTGGAGTCACTTTTGTCGGTGGCTGGATGGAACAAATCGGGTCCTTTCTCGAGAATCCGGTGGCAGTGAACATTGGGATTCTTTCGAGCCTCATATTTCCCTGCGAGGCGGTTTGGCGGCGGACCGTGTACCTCATGCAGTCACCTTTGGTGACGAGATTGGGCGTCTCTTTCTTTTCGTCCTCTTCGGTCCCCAGCCGACTGATGATCCTCTATGCCGTCATCTATGCAGGGATCTTACTGATCGGTGCTGTGAGACGTTTCAACCGTCGTGATCTATGAATCAAGCAGCGGAAGAATCCACCCCCTCAGAAAATCAGTAATTTCATAGACACCTAGCCACACAGCGACGACCGATTTTCGTGTCGTTCACGTTGCCTAGGATCACTGCCTGTTCAGATTCATGTCTTGGGATTCAGAGGAGGCTGTTTGCGGGTCTACCTTGTACCTGGTGGCCAGGATGAAGACCCCAAAACCAACGATGGTCAAAACGGTGATGATGCGAAAGAGGACGATCATCCCCACCGTGTCATAAAAATATCCGCCCAGCAACGAGCCGACGATGGGACCTAAACCAAAGGATATTGTGCTCAGTAAAGATTGGCCCGTGGTCCTCAAACCCTTTGGCGTGTGATCGTTGATATAGGTGACGCTGGCTACCAGAAATGTGGCGAAACTGAGACCTTGGAGCAATTGCACCGGCATCACCCATCCCGGGGTCTGGATAAATGAAAAAAGCAGCCAACGAATGGCATAAGTGATAAAGGCGAAGCTCAGCAGTCCATTCACCCCGATACGGTTCATCATGGTCTCGGAGAGGACCATCACAGGAATCTCGGTCGACGCTGAAAGAGACCATGCCAATCCAATGGTCCCCTCGCTCGCACCGAGTCCATCCATATAGAGACTAAAGAAGTAATTAAATGTACCCGTCGTCACAGCAAGGAGAAAGACACTCAGCAAGAAAAGTAAAAGGGTTCGACGGGAAAGTAATTGACGTAGACCTTGACGAAGGGGGGGGCGTAGGATTTGCCCCCGAGTGGGTTGAAGGAGCGAAACAAGGAAGGTTATCCCTAAAAGGAAGATATAGCTGTAGAAAAACCAGGGGAGCCCCCAGGTGTTGATGATCTCTCCCACAAGCCAGGTGGATACCATCCAACCAATGGTGCCCCACACCCGCATCCCACCGAAAGTGCCTCTGTTCGTTTCGAGGGTATCTAAAGCTGCAGTGTCGAGCAGAGGCATGGTCGGTGTAGCAAAGAATGCGTAGATAAGGATGATGGGTATCAGCAATTCATACTGAGAAGTCCTAGAGATCAAATAAACTGAGATGGCGGACAGGAGCAGCGAAAGGCTTAGGATTCTGCGGTGAAGTCGAAGCGTGTCGGCAAGCATCCCCCAGAGGAGGGAGGTTGATGAAGTCACAATCAATGGCAGGGCGGAAAGAGTACCGATCTGGACGCCACTGAGGCCAATCCGTTCGTAATAGAGCGTAATGAATGGAAAAAAGGCTCCTAACGCCATGTAATAGGAGAAATATAAGAGGCGGGATTTTAATACTGCACTGGATGATCGTTCTCTTAAACTGGGTCCAGAGGGCATCGAAGTAGGCTCCGTTCGATTTTTGTCCATGGACAATAGGAAGATCAAACGGATGGTGCAATTCGAAGGTTGACTTCCAGATCGAACAGCACAAAAAAAGAGGCGTGAGATATCTGTGTGCGTTGGAGGATCGATAATCCGTGCAGGATTGATAAAAATCTCACGCCATGTGAAGCATACCACCGAGTGAGCGTTTTCGAAAGCGGCCTGATGTTATGCTGCACGGCGGTTGATTCTCCGTCTTTTGCAGTCCCCCGACCTCGGCAAAGAGTCATTCTGTGGGAAAATGTCAACCGGAATATTCTCAGTACGATCTTTACCCCGAGAATGAGGATAATCGTAATGCCGGAAGACGCGATCTTCGCCGAAAATCTCACCTACCGCTACGGTCAACTGACGGCCGTGGATCATATTACCTTTCAGGTGGCCAAGCAGGAGATCTTGGGGTTCCTGGGACCCAATGGAGTGGGGAAGACCACAACCGTTAAAATGCTCACCGGGCAGATCAAGCCTGTGGAAGGTCGGGTTTTTATTCAGGGTATCGATGTGGCTCGTCATCTAAAGCAGGTGCAAGGGCCAATCGGAGTATGCTTCGAGGCTTCCAATCTATATGCGCAGTTAAGCGATGAAGATAATTTAAGGCTCCTCGCTCGTCTCTTCGGTGTCAAGGATTTTGGCGCTTCGACGCTGTTGAAGCGGGTTGGTTTGGACGGTCGTGGGAAGGATCCAGTGGAGAACTACTCCAATGGGATGAAGCAGCGACTTATGGTGGCGCGCCTTGGTTAACCGACCTGACATCCTTTTTCTGGACGAACCGACGGAGGGGCTTGATCCCGCCTCGGCCGTTGACATACGCGACCTCATCCGAGAAGAACATAAGCGAGGAGCCACTATCTTTCTCACCACACACGACATGATGGAGGCCGGATAGCGAACTCGAATGCAGGAGCCTGCTTGACACCAACTATAGATTGGATTTTCATTCCTGAGAGATAACATCATTACATGTGGGGCGGTTCACGAACTGCCTCTACTTATTTCGAGATCAAATCCTGGCGTCGACCTATCTTGGCAACGAAGGGTTAGGGTTCCAGCGTGGGGTGAGGGGGCCAAGGGATCAAAACCCACTCGGTGTAGCCGTGTTTTTCCGCCGTGTAAATCCTGGCGCTGGAGGGTTCCATGCATCCTGGTTCGTCGGTGAGGAAAGCGGGGGATGTCCAGAAATGGAGCGGGGTGAAACGTAATTGGCCGTCCTGGCACAACCAAGCCTCGATCAGGTATCCACGATCGTCGTCCAAACTCATCGGTACTAGATACCAAGCGACCATGACTTGGTCGCCGTTACGGCTGGCCTGCACGTTGGTGGGTGGCCAGTAGAACTCGGTGTAGGGGAGCAGGGTGCGGATCTGAGGTACGTTTGATATGTCTCCGTCGAGCTCCAGGAACTCGGTTTTCGCCCAACAGTAGTCAGTGTAATTCCATGGGTCCACGTAGATCCAACTGCCATCTTGGTTTCGACCGAGAACCGTGACGCGGTTACCCGGGAAGAGGCCCCATTCGTAGAGGTAGGCTGAGCCGGGACCATAGCGGCAGTTGGCTTGGACCATAACCCGTCCGCGGATGATCGGCGTTGCGGTAGGTGTAGGTGTATGGCTAGGCGTGGGTGTCATCGTGGGTGTATCAGTGATGGTTGGTGTCAGGGTAATGGTGGCTGTCTTGGTTTGTGTTGGCGTGTTGGTGGGTGTTGGAGTTTCTGTTGCGGTAAGCGTCGAGGTCGGGGTATTTGTGTAGGTAGGTGATGGAGAAGGTGTGAATGTAAACGTAGGTGTCGTCACCGGTGTGGGCGTTGGCCTTTGCGACCACGCTAAACCACTACCGAACCCGATAGCGAATAAGAGTAATCCTAGGGGTACGAGGGCTATCAGCTGACGTCTCATCGTCTTGATTCTTGACTCGGATCGGAATCTACGCAAGGGGTCTCGGGTATGGTAATTACGAGGTTGTGGGGGTTGTCATTCGGACCCATCCTCGTAGCCGCAGGCTTTCGCTTGCTGTCATTTTACACCCCAAAGGGTGCGGCTACATTGGTCTTTGTGACCGCCATGGTTGTAGCTGCAGGCTTTAGCCTGCGCTTGAAAAGTTCACCATTCCTTCTGTGATAATACAATAAACTTGTATTCTCTTTATGGAGAGCCAAGGAGAACCTCGCCTTGGTTACGCAACCTTCTATGTGTTCAGGTGTAACTATAACGAGTAAGAATTCCAACTCCTCGTTCAACCCTTCGCCACCGTTTTCGATCGAGCTTGATGTGAAAAGCGATGCATCTTGATATATTTTTTTGAATGATTCGTCAGGTTCAAGGAGGAAACCATACGGGTGGTTGTCAGGAAAAGTGTATTCAAATCTGCTAGAAATGAAGCGTGTCTATGGACATCTGTCCTAGGTTTCAAACATTTCTAAAGGAGTGGCATAATGTCGAAAAGGACCGTCTTCGATTACCAAGCTTATGCGGGACACACAAAGCATTTGGGAGGCATGGCAGCTACGGAGGAGCTTGTCGATTTGTGTGAAATCTCAAGTGATGATGAGGTGCTGGAGGTCGGTTGTGGGGTTGGCCAGACAGCTGTATGGCTTGCTAGGCGGATCGGCTGTCGTGTGATCGGTGTGGACAACTTGCAGGGTATGGTCGAGCGAGCTCGGGAGCGAGCCGAGAGGGCAGGTGTTGAGGAGCGGGTCGAATTTCGTGTAGCCAACATTATCGATCTACCCTTTGAAGACGATCGTTTCGACGCCGTATTCGGCGAATCGATCACCGTATTTGCCACCGACCATGCCAAAGCGATCAAGGAGTACGCACGTGTGGTAAAACCCGGCGGTCTCGTCGGGCTAAACGAGTCGACCTGGCTTCAACCACCATCCCCCGAACTTATCGCATGGTTATCACAAGATATGGCCGCCAATGCAACCGCGCATACGGCTGAGGAGTGGGAGGGGCTATTAGAGAGTGCTGGATTACAAGACCTCGTCGTTCGAATCTCAAAGGTCGACACAAGGAAAGAGGTTCTGGGTCTCTTTCGCCGATATGGATGTGGGGGTTTTCTCCAAATTATTGGGCGGGCCCTGACACTCTACCTTCGGAACCCTGAATATCGGAACTTCGTCCGGGAGACCCGAGAAGGCGGAATAATCCCAGAGAACACGCAGGATTACCTAGGCTACGGCCTATACATCGGCCGCAAACCCTAAACGAAAGATTGCATTGGCTCGTTTCCCTCTGAGACGATCATTCGAAAGGCGTCAGTTCTTTCCTAACGGTTGGAGTCATACCTGCTCGTCATTGACGTAAGGATGAGCTCTGCTTACTTTTCCCTCTCGTCTTCATAGCGAAGCATGAAAGTGATATTCTGAACCTCTTCAGCGTCGGGGATCGTTTCGCCGAACGCCTTGGACAGGGTATCCAGAACACGATCGAAGAGGTCTGGTTCCTCCAGGTCATCACGATCCAATTGAAAGAAGGTTTCTCGCGTCTCGGTGTCCTTTTTTAGGAAATATCTTTTTATGCGACCTTCTTGCATGTGAAAATCGACCAATCCAGCGTCTTGAAGCTGGGCAAGGTGATGATACAGGTTATACCGGTTCTCACCTGTAAGTTCTTCCAACTCCACCGTAGAGAGTTCTTGACTCTTAAGGTTCTTAAGTATGATTTGGCGCGTCGGGTGAGCGGCAGCTTTAACGAGCTGATCGGTGTATGAACGGCTGGACTTAGACGTTTTCTTTTTTCTTGCCATTATCTTTCTTACCTTTGCGACGACGATCATGTTTCCGCTTTGAAAGCAATACGCTTGTGATCATGATCTGCGATGTGTACGCGCTTTCCACGGAGCCGGTGTCAAGCTCATTGGTGCCCATCTGTTGGTATTTATCCATCATATCCTTTGAAATGCCTTTTTGCTTTAAATACTCCATCGAAGGGGCAGCGTGACGGGCAGTACGGGTTTCGGTTCGTTGAAGGTAGAAATGACTGATCATGTGGTAGATCTTACCCTGACCGTAATCAAAGGTGATGAACACAGGGGCTTCACCATACCTTTCTTCGATCTCCTTTGAAGTCGTGAGAACTTTCACCTTCTCCTTATCTAAAATCCGAATTGGATAGCTGCTGCCTTCGAGCCACCATTGAGGATCGTCTTCCTTGTCGAGAACCGATTTTAAGAAGGGATCTTCACTTTCAAGCACCTCGATGCGAACGACTTCGTCACGCGTCGGGCGCAGATTGTACTCGACAAAACCAGGGAAGGCTTTTTCGAGGACATGTTTCAGTGCCCAATCGGTGGTAAATAAAAAGCCACCTTCTTCGACAAAGGTCCTTATTTTTTGCAATCCACCGGGGGTTAATTTCCCCGGGCAGTTGATGAACACAATCTGATCGGGTCGGAGGTCGGCTCTAGCTAGGTCCTCAGGGTTGACCGCTGTGAAGGGCGTACCGGCATGTTCGAAAACGTCTTCGATGTGATCATGCACACCGCGCACGACGATCACATCCGCGGCATGGATCTGTTCCAATTCACGGAGTGTTTCAGGGGAGGCGTCTTTCAGGCGATCTTTCAGCAACTCCTGAGCGACTTGATACGCGCTATTCATGCTTTCTTTCGTCATGAGATCCTCCTCGGCGGTGCAGTTCAAAATTCTCTGAATCTACGTTGAGATAATACAACAAAAATGTATATAAGTAAATACTTACTTACATCCTATTCCGATATTTTCTTCTATGAGTGCGCTGAAAAAACCACCAGCGAGGAGAAGGGAAGGGTATATGTGGGGGTGTGGGCGCCGCCCACACCCCCACATATACCGGTCCTTCTCTAGCGGGTGACCTTTTTTCAGAGGATTCTTCTATGCAACAGTCATCAAAGGAGGAATGTTGTAGTCGGTGGGGATGTGTTTACTACGAACAGAACGGGCATGAGAGCCCGTTCTGCGATGCTCGAGACTGATTTTAAATGTACTCACGGATATGAGAAGAAGAACCCTTGGGTCTTATTTCCTTATTGTCCGACCAACGACAAGAGAAGGGCGGTCAAACCTGCGATGAGAAACCCGCCAGCAGCGATACGGTAGCGGAATTTGTTGCGCTGGTTGATGGATTCTAAATAACCATCGAATTCGCGCAGGAACTCGGATGTCGTTGGATCGTCTTCTAACACACCTACATCCGTCTCCTTCTCCTGGGATTTGTGTCGGTTCGCGTAGGATCTTATTGGATCGTTCCCAAAATGCCAGAAGACGAACGAGAATGAGAAGAAAATCAACGCGGCGATGAGCCAGGGCACAGTGAACATGGTTCCACCTATTCTGTTATCGATGCTGTCAATGACAGTTCGAATTTTTGATGCAATATCCTGCGCTATAAAGGGAATAACACTGGAAACTTCCCAGAACATGATATACGAAGACGTGCCCCTTTGCAGTAGGATTTTGTGGGGAGGTGGGCGATCACAAGATGGATATCCATCACTATCAGCTATGACCTTTAGTGTCCAAAAGCTAAAATGTGAAGATCTCATTCAGGCGTGTGTTGTATATAGTCTAAAATACACAAATCGGAACTTGCTGGGTTGATTTCTGAGCTCAGTTGGATGATGCAACGTCTAAAAAATCAAAAGGGAACCCTCGTGTCAAAGAGGGTTCCTTTTTGTTTAACCTCGGATGTGAGCGATTAGAGATGGATCGGACTACGTTTTAGGAACTGGCCGGCTCCAACTTCTCCTACGAATTCGTTATCCTTGACAATGACCTTACCTCGCTGCAGAACTAGGGTTGGGTAGCCCTTTACAGTGACATCTTCATAAGGGCTGTAGTCCACGTTCATATGAAGGTTCTCTTGGGTTAACCTGTACTTCTTGTTTGGATCCCAGATGACCAAATCAGCATCGGCACCGATGACGATGGTGCCCTTACGTGGCAGCAAACCAAAAAGCCGCGCAGGGCCGGTAGCAACGAGTTCCACGAAACGGTTGATGGAAAACCGACCTTTATTGACACCAAAGTGGTAGATCAGAGGTAACCGTGTCTCGACGGCGGGCATACCGTTTGGTATCTTCGAGAAATCGTCCTTGCCCATGTCCTTCTGACCGACAAAGTTGAAGGGGCAGTGATCGGTGCCCACTGTCTGGAGATCGCCGCTAGCAAGTCCTTTCCACAGTGCCTCAGAATTCCCCTTTGGACGCAACGGAGGCGACATGACATACTTGGCTCCTTCGAAGTTTGGCTCCTCATATTTCTCCATCGAGAACATCAAGTACTGAGGACAGGTCTCGCCGAAAACCTTAAAACCTTGTGCTCGACCCGCTTTGAGCGCTTCTAGCGCATCGGCTGAAGTCATGTGGACCACATAGAGCGGCGCGCCGGTCATACCCGCCAATACAACGGCTCGGTGGGTCGCTTCCGCTTCCGCTTCGGGAGGATGGCTCAGGGCGTGCCAAATGGGTTCCTTCTTACCCTCGGCCACATGCTTATTGATCAGGTAATTCAGAACGTCGCCATTCTCAGCGTGAACGCAGATCAACCCTCCGATCTCCTTAGCCCTTAGCAAAGAACGATACAGGGATTCATCGTCTACCATAAAAACGCCCTTATAGGCCATGAAGACTTTAAAGCTTGGCACTCCGATGCCTACCATGTCCCCCATCTCTTCCATGCGCTCGTCGTCCATGGATCCAATGGCGATGTGCATTCCATAGTCAATGCACACCTTATCTTTTGCTTTCTCCAGCCAGATGTCTAACGCCTCCTGTAGCGTTTGTCCTTCTCCCTGGATAGCGAAGTCAATGATGGTGGTAGTGCCACCGCAAGCAGCCGCGATGGTTCCGGTGCGGAAATCGTCGGCCGAGACGCTGCCCATGAAGGGCAACTCCATGTGGGTGTGGGGATCGACGCCGCCGGGTATGACATACATGCCCTTGGCATCGATGACCTCATCACCTGAAAGATCCCGCCCGATCAGAGCAATGGTCTCGCCGTCAACCCCAATATCGGCTTGATAACTTTCGGTGGCAGTGACAACTGTACCGTTCTTGATGACCAGGTCCATGGTGACCTCCTTCTTTCATACCCCCTTGTTGAGCATCTTGAGCCCAACGTGGGCTTTAAACTCTTGGATGGTACCTCCCTGCCTCGTCACTAGCGAGGCACCATCGTGATACTTCCCAACGGACAAACCATTGCGCACAAGCCACATCCGTCGCACTTGTCACCATCTATGATCACGACTTCGCCCTTGATTCCGGTGATGGCTTGGAAGCCGCCGTCAGCGCAGGAAGTGATGCACAGCAAACAGCCATTACACGTGTCGTCTACACTAGCGCGGACGCGAGGCGCAAGCGGCATCTCTGGAAATTCTACAATATTGGGTAGCGCCACGCCGATGAGTGGTTGTAGGTTGCTGAAGCCTTTATTATCAAGGTAAGTATTCAATTCTTGAAGCATCTTCTCGATGATACCGTACCCCTGCCACATCACTGCCGTGCATATTTGCACCGTACTGGCTCCGAGGGCCATGAACTCAACTGCGTCTTGCCATGTGTTGAGCCCACCCAGTCCTGAGATGGGTAACCCGGTGGCTTTGGCGATCTGAGCCACACAGCGCAAGGCGATGGGTTTGATGCCGGGGCCGGAGTAGCCGCCATAAGTGGAAACTCCACCGATTGAAGGCATTGGTGTCAAGCTGTCCAGATCTACGCCGATGAGGCCTGATACGGTGTTGATGGTACTTAAAGCGTCAGCGCCATTATCCGTAGCTGCCTGGGCGACGGAGACAATATCAGTTACGTTGGGGGTCAGTTTTACTACGACAGGCACCTTGGATACCTTCTTCACCCATGACACTACCTTGCCAGTCAGTTCAGCGTTCTGGCCGATGAAAGCGCCCATTCCTTTGGAGGGCATGCCGTGCGGGCATGACACGTTGAGTTCCAGCGCATCGATACCGACATCTTGCATGGCCTCAGCTAGGCGTTGCCAGTTCTCCTCAACCGGCGCATCCATAATGCTAGCCCATAGCGGGCGGTCGGGGTAAGCAGCCTTGACATCGGTAATCTCCTGCTGCCATTCCTCGACGGTCAATTGAGTGGTCAACTCTACATTCTCCATTCCGATTCTGCGTTTACCGTGGTGCAGCGGCTGGAGCCGAGGTTGGAGATCTGTTGCCGCATCGAGGGCGATGCTCTTGGTTACCGCGCCGCCCCATCCTGCAGCAAAAGCTCGTTTGATCATCTCTGCTGTTCGAGTCGGTGGGGCTGAAGCCAACATGAAGGGGTTAGAGAAGCGCATTCCCGAAAAATCGACGCTCAAGTCAGCCATGGTACCCTCTTTGGAGTGTGAAATAAGACATAGGTTTTTGTATCAGAGAATTTCCTAGGTATATTCTACGGCACGACAATATCGCCGTAGATTTCCGGTCGGCGGTCGCGATAGAACTGCCAGAGATCACGCACCTCGCGGATTAGATCAAGATCTAGATCTCGTACAATGAGTTCTTCTTCATAGGCATCACCTACTTCACCCACAAACTCACCGCGCGGGGTACAGAAATAACTCTGACCGTAGTAATCGTTGGGGCCAAGGTCCTCTTCAATGCCCACACGGTTGATGGTGCCTACGAAGTAGCCATTGGCGATGGCATGGCTGGTTTGTTCGATTCGCCATAGATGCTGTGACAAACCGCGTGAGGTGGCCGAGGGGATGAAGACGATCTCGGCACCCTTGAGGCCGAGCATCCTCGCCCCTTCTGGGAAGTGGCGGTCGTAGCATATATATACACCTACCTTGCCGACAGTCGTGTCGAACACTGGATACCCCAGGTTGCCGGGACGGAAGTAGAATTTCTCCCAGAAACCACCGACCTGTGGAATGTGGGTCTTACGGTACTTGCCTAGATAGGTGCCATCGGCATCGATGACAGCTGCGGTGTTGTAATAAATTCCCGCGGCCTCTTCTTCGTACATAGGCACGACCATGACCATCCCAGTTTCTTGAGCCAGTTCCTGCATGCGCTTGATGGTAGGACCCTCTGGGATCTGTTCTGCCAGACCATACCATTTAGAATCCTGCTCCTGGCAGAAATAAGGAGCGTTGAACAGCTCTTGAAAGCACATGATTTGGGCACCTTTATTAGCCGCTTCACGGGCATAATTTTCATGTTTTTGGATCATGGATTCTTGGTCGCCTGAATAGGTCGCCTGGAGCAATGCGCCATGAACGATGCGAGCCATGAGTATCCTCCCTCTGATTGAGATGACGAGTGTGATCTTTGGAATTCGTCGTGATGGAAATTAGAAGGATTCTTATCCTCGATGAGACCATTATCGCACAGAAGTCACACGATGTCGTTAATACCCTCACAGGATGTACGCAATATACTTCGGATAGTTGTATTATTTAGGATAAGTAGACGATCAACCCTTCATAGAATACCCCACATCATCGACAATCAATCCCCAACGGGTAAGGAAACCTCATGAGCTAGAAGGGGTCGCATGTTATTGATCATCACCCTTATTGTGAACTTTCTTGGCTTGATCATGGATCCCAAATGTCTTTTATGAATTTTGGTGACGCGTTTCTCAGTCCACATGACCGACGAATCGATCTTTCACCTCAGGATGAGGAACATCATTATTGCATTCATCTTTTYRRKCAMGTYGMKASMYSSAKNTSACWGSKCRRGGCKTSAGGMNTTGSAKYTGGTCARCGAAGAGGACATCACYCCAAATRTGGTYAGGGCTTTAACACTCGATTRTGAAAGGAAGTGCCAGYTGATCAACCAAYATWYACYGGTGTTMTTTCGASGGATTTTTCGTGAATTCGCCGGGATGAGTGGTGCTGGGTTAGCGAGAGGAACTCCTCAATTCGGAGAYCGAGTGTATTACAACTTTGTATTACATAAAGAGTGCACCAMGGCGTACAGTGGGGGATTGTAGCCAACCARAAGAATACCCCTTGCAAGCATCAATACCCATCCAATATATGGCATCGGATTTGTGAAATCCGTTGAACTTTTCATAGACGATAATCGTAGCTTGGATGAGTGAATATCAATCATCGGGCAAGCGCTTGAAAAGGAAGCCTAGTCCGCTGATTGTGAAAATCGTGGATTATCCGATTCTACGCGAACAACGAATGGTATCATTCCCATACAAGGTCAGCTTAATTCTAGTTGTGGTTTAGCAACATCATCTTGCGGTTAACCACATCCAAATTAGAATAGGAAGCAGTTAAAGGTGCCAAGCATGACCGATGTACCTTCCTTTTCCAAACGTCTCATTGAGAATATCGAGCAGACAATTGTTGGAAAGCAACCTTCGATCGAAATGGCTGTCATCGGTCTCCTATGCCAGGGACATCTCCTGATCGAGGATGTGCCCGGTGTAGGTAAGACGGTGATGGCACGTAGCCTAGCTTGTTCGCTTGGGGGTTCCTTTAGTCGTATCCAATTCACGCCGGATATGTTGCCCAGTGACATCATAGGGGTTTCGATTTATAACCAGGTGAACCAAACTTTTGAATTCAAGTCGGGTCCAGTGATGGCCAATATTGTCCTTACCGACGAGATCAATCGCGCCACACCCAAGACGCAATCCGCCCTTTTAGAGGCGATGGAGGAACGCCAAGTCACCGTTGATGGCGTGACACATCCCTTACCCAATCCTTTTATGGTGCTCGCCACACAAAATCCCATCGAGTATGAGGGGACCTTTCCACTTCCTGAAGCGCAGTTGGATCGTTTTCTGCTACGGATCCAGTTGGGATACCCCGATCCAAATGACGAAGTCATCATGATGAAACGACAGCAATTTCGTCATCCTTTGGAAGACCTAGAGCAGGTTGTCTCGGTAGAGGAACTGAAGAAAACACAGGAAGCTGTGAAGGAAGTTTACGTATCTCCAGCAGTGGAGCGTTACATTGTGGATTTGGTCAGTGAAACTCGACATCACGCGGAGGTCTCGTTAGGCGCAAGCCCACGGGGTAGCCTGTGTTTGTACCGAACCGGACAGGCGCGTGCGGCGATGTTGGGTCGAGATTTTGTGTTACCCGATGACATTAAAGCCAACGCTGTTCCCGCATTGAGCCATCGATTGATCCTCAATCCAGGAGCCCGGCTTAGAAACCTAAACTCCACAGATGTTGTGCAACAGATTTTGAAGGAGGTTCCTGTACGAGGAGGCGAACAAGAGGATCCTCAGAAAACCAAATCCAACTGATGTTGGTTGGCCCGCCTAGTAAGTCTACTTTGTGGGTTGAGGTGGAACCTCTCACCTGTGGAGGTTTTATCTTCCAATGCCGAAGGTTACGCAAAGATTAAATACACGCCTGATGCCCTTTTTAGTGGGTGTGTTATTTCTGATTCAACTTATTGAACCTTTTCGAGGTTGGCAAATTTTGCTGGTGGGATTGGGTGGTGTATGGCTTCTGGGCTATTTATGGGCTCGTTCTTTAGCCCGAGGTCTGCGATTGATGCGCGAGATACGTTTCGGTTGGGCTCAGGTTGGCGACCGATTGTTGGAACGCTTCACGCTGGAGAATAGGGGCCGCCTCCGAGCGTTATGGGTTGAAGTTGTTGATCATTCTTCGCTGCCAGGGTATCAGGCCAGCAGGGTGGTGTCTGTCGAAGGAGAGCGATCCATCCGATGGTTCAAGAAGGCAGTTTGTGCTCATCGAGGACTCTTCAGACTAGGACCATTAAGAATGCGCACGGGTGATCCTTTTGGCTTGTACACAGTTGACCTGGAGTATTCGCTATCCATCCCGCTCTTGGTTATGCCGCCTGTCCTGCCGCTACCTACCATTGAAGTGGCGGCTGGTGGAAGGCCTGGTGAGGGGCGTTTGAAAACCGATGATTTGGAGCGAACCGTTAGCGTATCTCATGTACGTGAATACCAACTCGACGACCAATGGCGTTGGATCCACTGGCCGACCTCAGCAAGACGTCAATCGCTTTATGTCCGCTCTTTCGATGGCGCTCCTGCTGGAGATTGGTGGCTCGTGCTTGACATGAATCGCGAGGTCCATATTGGCTTTGGACAAAATTCAACCGAGGAACATGAAGTGATCTTGGCAGCTTCTTTGGCAGATCGAGGCATTAGATCTGGACGAGCTGTGGGTTTAGTTGCCGCCAATGAGGAGTTGATTTGGCTTCCCCCACGCGGGGGTGAGGGACAGCGTTGGCAAATATTGTATTGGCTAGCTCAGGTCGATCTTGGTGACCGACCTCTAGATGACTTGTTGACAAGGATGGGTCCAAGCTTGGGGAGGAACACTAGCCTGGTGATTGTTACGCCGTCCGTCGATAGTAGATGGATTCGGGCACTTGTTCCTTTAATAGACCGCGGCGTCATTCCTACTGTGCTGTTGCTTAGCCCTCGATCTTTCGGGGGTTCTAGTGAACCTGTTGAGGTTCAATCATCCCTCATCAACCTTGGTGTGACGTATTACCTTATCGCGCGCGATCTGCTTGAAGATGCCACCGCTCGCTTTGATCAACTGGGCAAGATGTCCGGCATCCATGAGCCGGGACATAAAACTTGGGAAGTTATTTTGTGAACCGAATAAAATCTTGGGTTTCTCAGATACTGGACCGTCTGAATGTACTCTCCCTGAGTATGGTCCTGATCACATTGTATGTCGTGGCGCGAGGTTTGGTGAAGGTGGTACATGGGTTGGAACCCTCACTTCTATCGAATATGGTATGTTTTGGCACCCTGACAGGTTGGGTTCTGGCTTTGACACCTGTAACCGGATGGACAGCAAGCCTACTTGGTTTGTTAACTGGCATTTTGGTCGTCTTACTTCGCATCGGAAGGATTGGTCCAGATCTATTTACAATATTCCGCAATATGGCTGAGAATATTAGACCGATGCCATGGTGGATCATCGATCCTCAAACGCTAGATTGGACACCAATCACGACGGCTTTTTTGGATCTTATAGATTCCATCGATGTTCTGTTAACCCGTTTGAGCGATTGGGTTCTGGCTTGGGTGAATGGCGAGCCAATATTTGATCCAGTCTCAATAGCAGTTGTATGGAGCTTAGCCATTTGGATTGTAGCGGTTTGGGCTGGTTGGGTTGTCCGCCGACGCCAAAAACCACTGCTTGCATTGATCCCCGCCGGTGCTCTGATAGGAATTACACTCGCTTTTACAGGTTCGAGGACCACGAGTCTTTTCTGGCTGCTGATCACAATGTTACCGATGTTGGCAATCGTGAACCATGAAATACGGCAGCGTCAGTGGAGAAAAACAGGGATCCAATTTTCGCCAAGCCTTTGGCAGAGCATCGCCGTTTGGTCAATATTGCTGTCGATGGTGATTGTCGTTGCCGCTGCTCTAACGCAGTCCATGTCACTAAAAGGCATCGTAGATTTTACGCGGAGGTTAAGAAGTTATGAGACGACGCAGAGGGAACAAGTAGCCGAATCACTAGGTATGGAGTTACAGCCGGTAGGTCAACCTGGTCAAATGCGATCACAAAGCAATGTAAGCATACCCAGTTCAAGCCGGCAACACCTCATCCGCTCAAGCCCAAAATTGTCTGAACAAGAAGTGATGGCTCTTCGAATAAGCCCTCCAGTTGGATCAGGTAAAGGCAAAGAGGGTGATGTAGTTGGACCGAGCGTCTATTTGCGTAGAAATACCTATGACCGCTACACTAGTCGAGGGTGGAAAACTGGCAATACGGAAGCCGAAAAGTACGAGGCTGGAGAGCAAGTTTCCCAGATTGATCTCCCAGGCCATCGATTAATAAAACAAGAGCTTGTTGCTATTGCTGAGCCGAGCCAAGCGGTTTACGTGGTCGGCACATTAGTCACGACAGATCAGGATTTCACTGTCGAGTGGCGATCTGCAGAAGATTCTTTCGGGGCTTTCTTCTCGGAGCCCACGAATAGTAGTCAGGTTGTCTCGCTCATACCCGTTGTGAGTGAGGATGAACTACGTGCATCGGGCAGTGATTATCCAGATTGGGTAAAAACTCTTTACCTTTCGCTTCCAGATACGGTGCCTGGACGGGTGTTGACCTTGGCTCGTGATCTAACTGCCACCGCTCCGACCCCCTATGATCGGGCCCTCGCGATCGAATCCTATTTACGTGAATTTCCTTACACATCAGACACGCCGGTTCCATCGCTAGGACAAGATGTCACCGATTATTTTCTCTTTGACCTACAAAAAGGATATTGTGACTACTACGCTACATCAATGGTTGTCTTGGCCCGAGCAGCTGGAATTCCTGCTCGTATGGTGGTTGGCTTCATGAGTGACAGATACGACCCTGATTTGGAGGCATATATCATCACGGAAGATCAGGCACATTCATGGGCCGAGATCTACTTCCCGGGATATGGATGGGTGGAATTTGAGCCCACGGCTGGATTGTCAACACACGAACGACAAGAATTTTATGTAGGGATCGAGCATGACGAACTTGAGAGATTGTTGGAGATGGAAGGTCGAGATCGATTATGGTTGGATCTTGATCGTGTGACACAAAACAAAAACTGGAAGTTGGCAATATCAGTTAGCCTTCTTGCGATAGGCGTAGGAGTTGTTGCTTGGTTCGTGGTCGATCGTTGGCGTTTGCTTCATTTATCTACGGTAGAAGTTGCATCAGAAGTTTATAACCGGCTCCAGCGGCATAGTAAGAAGCTTAAGATCAAAACAGATGTTGGAATCACTCCTTATGAACTTTCAGACATTGTTGTCAACCATGTGGCTCAAATGGCTCGGAGAAGATTTTGGGGATGGGCCTTAGCTCCGGCCCAAGAGGAAATGATTTTTCTTACCAACAGCTACGCACAAGTAAGCTACAGCACGCATTTGTTGGGAGATGATGCCAAAGGACAAATGATACGAACCTGGTGGAAGCTACGAAGGAGGTTTTGGATCGCTTGGCTTAGAACAAAGTTTGGGCGATTACCTTCTTCGGGATAGATCAAACCTACTCCTTGTTAGCCGATCTTCTCGTAGCCACTTAACTATCAAATACACAATTCACAGACATATATCGCTTCACATCGTTCTTGTTTCCATGAAGATGTAGCGAGCAAGCGGCCACCACGATTTTTTGTTTATGGTTTCCAATACTCCCAGGCGTTCTTCTATCTCGATTTCATGTATAAGCCAGGAAACGAAAGGGGGTACATAGACGAAAAACTCAGAACCCTTGTTGGATAAGAATTTTGATCCGCGATTAATTGCTTAGATCTGCTTCTTTCAAAAAACCTTCTGCGCCAACTTGTGTTGAAATATCAACCTATCTCGTCCTCGGCCTATGAATCGTTTATTGTCCGTACGGCTTATCAAGGAATTTCTCCCCCTATACAACTTTATTTCATCTTCTAGCTGGAAGGCTGGTCACTTTTACGCCTAGAAATGATCTTTCTCGCCAATAAGACACCAACGAGGAGAATTGTAAGCAACGGGATGAAATAAAATGCCGCCGCAAGTATGTACAATGGAAGGTTACCTTCGGGAATAGGGAGCATTGACACAATAGAACCTAGAGGCGCGAGCAGTGCTATCAGGATGATTGTGATCCTGAGCACGGTGCTCATGGGCATCGCGTTATACACATAAAGGAAAAAGAGAATAGAGCCAAGCAAATGAATCCCTATGGTAAGGATGAGGAGGTGTAAGCCTCGTAAGCCAATGAAGTTCACAATGGCAATGCCACACCTTCCCTCAAATGCGAACTCTCTTAGGATTGAAGGGAATGGGCGTTGGTCGCCAGCTTGCGCCCAGATACTTACAATCAAGTACCCTTTTTTCGATGTTTCTGCTACATGAAAGAACCGGGCAAGATCGACACCCTCGCCTGGATGCAACGAAACTTCTTCGGTTTCGAACATTTGATAATGAGCTTCATAGCCGTCGATCCTTCCTGCAACAGAATATTGATATATTCTGTCGCTTGTATTTTTCGGAATTGTTACTGAAATCCTGCCTTCCTCGTTTGTTGAGAGGATCGCGGGGCAGTGTATGGGCATGGGATCATAGGTGTCATCAATGGATGAGACATACGAGTACAAGCCGTTGATGCCTGCCATAAACAATCGGCTTGTGAGGTAAAGGTTTACAAAAATCCCGAAAGAAAAGGCCAAAATCGAGAAGTAATATCTTAGCTTTTGCATTTTATCGATTTACCCTTTCGGTAACTTTGGGATGTTGAAGCGATTCCGATCCGGCAGGATGCCGAGTGATATTGATCCAGCGTTCCAAGAAATTCACTTACCCGAAATGACGATCAGGATTGGCACCTATTTTTCGTGAGCAAGATTGAGCCATTATGAAGATTTCGCTCATCGTACGCAAGCGATTGTGGTTTTGATTTAGATTGAGTAGAGAAGGTGATTTGTGTTTGTAATGTGAATGTGATAAGCCCTTCCATCACGGCTTGGATGTCACAAACGCAACTTCAAGCGGCCACCTTTTGTAAACCACCTGTAAGTCCATTTCATAGGTTGAGTTGCTATGATGAGATCACCTATGAATTGGATTTTACTTGCCTCTTTGTTTTATGCTCTTATCGGCGCGTTGCTTGTCCGGCGTTGCATGCGCGGTCTAGTGGTCCGTGCTACTGTAGGCGAGTGGGCTATGATGATTCTTCTGTGGCCGTTTTGTCTTAACCTATTTACCTACCTGGAGATCGTACAATCCCAGATAGAAGCGCTGGAGGTGTGGGCATCTGACGAAGACAGTAAATCATCCTCATAGAATCGGAATCTATTGATTCGTGAGGATCAGCGAGATAGAAATCAGCCGGCGGTGGGAATTTCCCACCGCCGATTTACTGTGCGTTGTGGTGTCAACCTATGGGTATGTGCAGATTTTTATGATTCCAACCGATCTTTTAAATTTTCTAAGCTTGTTCTTCCCTCACGTTTATTCATTTTCACGATGATGGTCTCAGCTAACTTTCCAAGCACTGGGATAGGTACGATGTACTCGGCCTCGACAGATAATCTTGTCCCTTCACCTTCGGGTTTGTACTCGTAGATAAACGTACTCTCGACGCCACCTTTGCTCTTCGTTACGATGCGTTGATTAGGGATGACTTCGATAGTTTCAGTCGTGTCTTCCAACCTGACAACGGCCATTTTGTACACCCAGCTATCTTTCTTTCCACCTGATGGAAGTTCTTCGACGTCCTTGACATCCTCGAAACTTGGCCAGTATTTGGTATTGATTCTAGGATTTGTATGGTAATCGATCACTTTTTCCACCGGGGCGTTGATGAAGATGCTATCCTTAAAAGTTACCATTAGGATCCCTCCTCTACTTTCTTTCGCTGTTGACCTCACACAACGGGGGCTGGCTTCTCTGGCAGGTTCTCTACCAACGGTAAGGTATATGGACACATGATATCCGGAGGATGGTGCTGATCTGCTCCACCCTAGTGCAGATTAAGGTGAGGAAACAACGAGCCCGGCCTCTTGCGAAGTCGGGCTTTTTTTCGATGTGACAAGGCTGCCGCTCATACCACCGAGGCAGCTATTTCCCTGCCAGGTTTTTCACCCCCATAGTACGCTTATTGCGTACAACGGTCCATTCTTTGAGTCAAGCTAATCCAATACTGAGCTCAATTCGGTGTTGTGTTTTTCCTCTAGTGGAACACCACCCCACAGATCGAAACCAACGAGGTGCCTTGTTCGTCAGCGGGGCAGCGATCGTAGGCTACCTGTGTGCCCGTTACCGGGCTCAATGCACGCATCGTTAGATAGATGGGAGCCACGCCGCACACGTTATTGACGTCCTTCACGGAGCGGATGGCCTCAATAAACTCATCCGTATTACCAGAGCATACCTGCTCCAGCAATTCCTTGTCCGCTGCCTCTAACCGGGCACGACCAACAAGATCCAAGGGGTACCCCCCGAAAGCAGGGCCGACATGAGACAAATCGCCTGCCGCGACGACGATCGCGTTGCGATCTGACAAAGATGATCGTAATGCTTCTGTCAGTTGATCGACGAGGAGATCCTTTTCAGCATCAGTCTCTTCGCCAAAAAAGTGTTCGAAGGTACCACATAGGATGGGGATAAGTTCACAGGGTTGCTCATCACGCATATAGTGCAGCCAGGTCGCTGCCAGTTCGATCGAATGTTCGCCGCGGTGGTAGAGCTCCTGAGCAAAGGCCTCTTCTTCTCCGATGGCACCTGCAATGTTTTCAACCACTTCCTGTTCTGTAGGTAGGACACCAAAGGGCGTAGCGTAATGCTGACGGGTGAGTGTCACCCGGCCTTCGGGGCTGGAGTGGTCGGTCCCAACGATCACCGCTAGATCGGCAGCTCGAATATATTCCTCTGCAGATCCCCAAACCTGGGCATATACGGGTCCTCCGCGAGCGTAGTCGATGTGGGGGCTGATCAAGCCGCGCACTTCATCGAAGACAGGATGGTCATCCATTGCATCAAGGTAACCTTGCAAAAGTCCTCGGAGTTCATCGGGGTTTTCAGGATAGGTTGCGCCAGCGAGGGCTGGCTCGCGATGGGACGCTTGTCGGTATTCGCCAAGCGCTTGTACAAGAGCCTCCGCAGAGCGATCGTTGTCTAAGAGCAAGGCTTGATCAAAAGCGGTCAGGATTTGCTCGATCTCGCTTGGCGAGACGCTCATCCCGAAGCGGACAGCGATGGCCGCACTCAAGCTGCGGGCGTCACGTGTGCCATCGATGAAAGCCAGGAGAGGTCCCAGTTGCTGCGGGATAAATAGGGTTTTTTCCGTCAACCCCAGAGGATCTCTTAAAGCTATGAGTAACTGATCGCCTCTTTGGAAGGGGCGTGCATCGACCGGCCTAAGTTTAGGGAACGGTTTTGTGTTTGGCAATGTCATGCTTGCCTCATCGATTTCCTTAGCTTTCAGCGGTCCTCGCCAATGAGGCTCCCCCCAAATACCGAACTTTTCTAAATCTACCTTCTCACCCAGTCCTCAACCCCCTTAGACATGATGAGTAGCCAGAATCGGTTACCTGTGTCTTGGAGCGTGGCGGCCGCCTCCCAGAATTTTAACACCGCGGGAATCTTGTAGAACTGATTACCAGTATCGCAGAAACGTTCGACGTTGTCTAAGGCCTCCGTCCAAGCATCACCGCTGCGTAGGACGAGGTCATGGATGGCTTCTGCCTCCTCTGGTGGGCTGATGGATCGGACATTATGAACTGTGTTCTTCATGCTAGCGTTGTCCGCAGCCAATCGACCATCGCAGAGGACCTCATCTTTCCCACCTTCGGATTCCTTCAGTATCTCCCCGTCCCTCTGAAGCAGCGTCCCTGCATCCACGAGAAGGGGATACATCTCGTTCGCGTAGCGGATCAATTCCCGTAATTCGCTGTCATCTGGCAAGGCCGAGGGTTGATTCGCCGGGGGTGGAGGGATGGGATAAGGTGTGACCGTTGGTGGTGATGTGGGAATGGGCGTCTCATCGGAGGTTTCGAGTGATGGCGTGCCTCTACCACAAGCTATGGTGATTATGATTAGCAATACTAGGAAAATCCATAGTCGACCCCGCATATTTCCCTCCACGGCTCTCAATCCATTTCAAATCGATCTTATAATATGCATCGAGACGGCGACCGGAATTTTCATTTCCTATCCGGAGACACCGGTTCTTATCTTAGCACTCAAGCCGGGGTGATGAAACAGTCCTAATGCCTCATTGCGGATCGAGATGGAGCGGACCTACAATTCGGTGGAAGTTCTAATAAACTGATAGGGGTAGGGTGGTGGATGTACCTCCACGACTGAAGAGGTTATATTTTCAAAGACTGTGTATCGGAGTGGTAATATTTTTCGCCCTCGCGATGGCAGGCTGTAACGCGCCGTTCTCGCTCTTCGGAACCCCAACTCCGACCCCTAGTCTGACCCCAACGGCTTCGTCTACTCCCACCCATACGAACACCGCATCTTCTACACCCACGCCGACATTGACGTCATCAGCTACGGACACGCCTACGATTACCCCAACTCCCACCATCACCTCTACACCGACGATCACTCCGACTCCGACCTTCGATTTCCCTGACGTGACCGCTTTCATGCAGGCTCACTGCCGTTATGGCCCAGGGACAGCCTACCTCCACGCGGGTGACCTCTACCCAGGTGATAGGGCTGTGGTCCACAACCGGAACGACAACGGTACCTGGTTATGGATCTTACCTGAGAAACAACCTTGGCATTGCTGGGTGTCTACCTCGGTGGTGGAGGTCGAAGGGGACATTTTCTCGGTGTCGGTCTATTACCACCCACTACCTCGCACGACCTTCATCGGACCGCCTAAAAATGTCCAAGCTACTCGAAATGGCGATCAGGTTAAGGTCACCTGGGACCCGGTTAAATATAATCCCTCATACGACTTACGGGGTTATTTAATCGAGGCCACCATCTGTCAGAACGGTTTCTTATTCTCTACTGCCGTTCACACCGACAGCACCTCCTACACCTTCACAGATGAGACCAGCTGCTCGGGTGAGTCAGGTGGGGTCCTTTATGCCGTAGAGAAACACGGCTATACCGATCCAGTTGTCATCCCCTGGCCGTAAAGTGAAGTTGTTTCAAGGACATGAGTTTGAGGGAAATTCCCTCCTATCACGCCTGTTTGTCTTGAAATGTGCTATTGAAGGTCATGCGTCAGGTTCTGTGGGATCTAATAGGGCGATCAAGCCTAATGTCCCCATGTCAGCAAACAACATGGGAGCCAGGAAAGGCGCGCCGCGAATGAAGCGCTCCGTCACGATTTTTCCCCCAGCAACAAGATCTTCGCTGACATGCAGGCTCAACCCCAGAATGCCCAGGATGATGAGAGCAATCATTGCACCCGTATAGATGATGTAATCACTTCGCCCGGGATTTTCTAGAGCGCCCATGATCACGGGTATCACTGTACCAATAATCCCCACTGCAGCTGAAAACCATAACCACGGATTGACGAATCCAGTACGAGCGTGATCGAAGATCATGCTGATTAGACTGGCCAAGACGCCTAACCCCACAAGGAAATAAAAGGCTCTTGTTTTACTAAAAGGTAGATGTAGCCGTATGCCTCGTATCAAAGTAAGAATCCCGCTCTCTGGGGGAATTTCAACCCAAGCAGCGCTCAGACCAAGAACCCCCACAAGCGAGAAAGTCAATGGTCCAAGGATGGGCGGTGCCCAAATTAGAAGATCTATGGTCACCCATTTTCCTGAAGGTCCAGTTGGTAGGATTCCTCGACGAATATGAAAGTACGCACCGAGAAGTCCGACCATGATGCTGGCCACAAAGATCAGGCTTGCCATCACATTCGCAAACATTCGTCTCCGAAGGGAGACGAGACCTAATGTGAGCAGAAGTATCCCTGCAATCGGGCCGAAGATGATGGGGATCCTCTCTTTTGGCACGATGGTGCCGCTGATGCTGTGCGCTAAGAAGATGTCGATTCCGAGGAAGATTTCGTTGATGGCAGCCATGAGCAGGATGAGCTGATCTCGTGAGAATGGGATCCTTTCGATCTTCCTCAGCGGAGGGAAAACGGTACCCAGGTGGTGCACCGTCACTCGCCTTCCACTGCTTCGAGTAACTTTTCTTCAACCAACTCGCGTAACTCTGCAAGGTCGCTCAGTACCTCATATGCGCCGTGCCACTGGGTGTAGTCTGGTCCTTGCATCCATACCCCAAATTTAGCTGTTCGACCCCAATGATGCCAAAGTTCGAAGTACAAATAATCGATCGGTTCATCAAAGGGGTATGCAGTGAGCAACCCTGCATCATTAAGAGGAGCGATGATCTCATTGCTCTCCACGACCCAGGCGTTTACAGCCTCGGTTGCCTTGTCGGCAGCATTGTAAAAATAACTGATCATGTTTTCGTTATGACATTGAAGACAAACGCTTTGCATGTTCGTCATGTTTTCTTCCCAGGATGGTCTACGCTCACTGATCGGTGCAAATAAGTACCAAGTGAGACGCTCTCCAACATCGTGGGAAGTTTCTGTCGTGCCGAAACCTCCGAAGTGACATAATGCACAGGTTGCTGCTGGAAAATCATCGACCGTGAGTGTACCGGCATCTGCTTCCCAATTCCATTGATCCCCGCTCGTTGCGTAAGCAATTCCATGTGGCGATTCGTGGTAAATCTCCCATTGTGGATGGTCGGGACCGATGTGACAAAAATTACAGGTCTCGGGTTTGCGCGCCTGTTCAAGCGTGAACATGTGGCGCAGGTGACACTTCTTGCACTGGCCTGTTGAACCATCCTGGGATGGCTTGCCTACATCATGGCAAGCCTCGCATGCGAAGCGCGTCACATCATGGCCTTCCAGTGCATACAAGGCATTGCGTGATTTGTCCGGGGCATAACTGCCCTCTGGAATTGCTTGGTACTCGAGGAGCTGTTCGGGCGTTAAATCTTGACTTCCCGCGTATGCTACATAAGCGGGCAGAGCATGGCGGCTCTGTAAGAACTGCTCTATCTCTGCTTCATGGCATTGTTGACATCGGGCGGTCGTGGGTTGTCTTAGTACAAAGGTGCCTTCATGCTCTACTGCGCCAGGATACCCACCTTCAACTTCATGGCAATCGCGACAGCTGACCTCGGCAGCAGCCATCGTGCTGCGACCGAACTGTAGCACAATCCCTGGGGTGGTATTCCCGTGACAGACAACGCACTCATCAATACTGGTGGCTAATGCGTTGGGCCTCCGATCGCTTTCGCTCTCTCTGGTTGCTGTCGTTCCAATAACCATCACCACTACGGCTAAGCCTAGCAGGACAATGACGATGATCAGGCCGGTGATCATTAATCGAGCTGAACGAACCACATTTGAGACCCGATCTGTGTCCATGAACATTCTCCTCTTCAATTACAATCCACAGTTCATCCTAGATCGGAAAGGATCAGAGCGGTTCAAGAATCGCGCCGTACATTAGAAACACAGTATATACTCGCGGCAAGCTCAACGTCAATCACAATCGTGAAACTAAAGGGGCAACCCTCTTCCTACTTCGTTGTGGACTACGCTCACGACAAACCATGACGCTCCTTCACATGTCCTACAACCTCCTCAACCCTTTTCTTTGTAAGTGCTTGCACTCGCTCATCGATTTGCGGAGCTTGTTGGTCTTCCAACCATTCTCCTCCATATTTGGCTTGATACTGGGGAGGGAGCTTTGTTGGGAACGACTGCTCGGACATGATAGCGAATGCCAGCGTCCATGCGCGTGGAACCACATCGATGTCATATCCACCACCTCCAAGCGCCAGCCAGCATGAAGACAGGTGGCTGAACTTTTCGAAGATTGTCTTATGTCCGTGGGTCGTGAGCACCAGGCTGGCTAAAGGGTCCAAGTAATGGGTGTCGACACCGAGTTGGGTCACAAGGATATCGGGTTCGAAACGTTCCACCAACGGTGGTACGATTTGATCGAATGCCCAAAGGTAGATCTCGTCATCGGTATAGGGTGGTAGAGGTACATTGACGCTGTACCCTTCTCCCTCACCGACACCGATCTCGTCGATAAAACCCGTACCCGGGAAAATTGTACGTCCACTCTGGTGTAACGAGATTGTGAGCACCCGATCCGTGTCGTAGAAGGCGTTTTGAACACCGTCAGCGTGGTGAACATCGATGTCGACATAAGCCACTCTCAATCCTTGGTTCATTAACCAATGGATGGCGATAGCCGCATCGTTGAAGATGCAAAAACCTGAGGCGAAGTTTGGTCCTGCATGATGTAGTCCGCCGCTGTAGCTGAAAGCGACCTCACAGTCGCGATTCACCAGCAACTTTGCACCCAGGAGTGTGCAGCCCACTTTGAGCCCTGCTGATTCGAACATGCCGCTGAAAACAGGGTTGTCGCCTGGCCCGAAGCCATAGCGAGAAGCGGGGATGTGGATCTCCCCCTTGCTCAGGGATTGTACGACGTCGAGGTATTCCCGGGTGTGGAAGAGCGCCAGTTCTTCATAGCTTGGAGGGATTGGATCGATGACACGGACATTTGAGGCTTCGAAGGCTCCCAACTCATGGAGGAGATCATACGTGCGTTGTAACCGCTCTTGTTTAAGGGGATGATTCGGACCGAACCCACCCTGCCAAAGCTTGGGCGAATTGAGAAAGACGACCTTTCGCATGCAGGTATTTTAACTTCGATGTGAATTTCGAGACACTCATGCTTATCTATACCTGGTAAGGAAGACGGGTTAGTGTGAGAGGCCATTGGAGCCCTACATTCATCCTCACTCCAATCCTCGACCTGAAAGGGAGGCGCTAGTTGAGTGCTCATATTTTCCAGGTAGAATCTATCTTGGTATTCTGCCCGACTTTCATACGATGCGTTTATGTTGCTCGAAAACAGTTGATAAGGCTTTACAAATATGACTGCGATTCAAGGTTTATCTGAGTCGGAAGCCCTCGCCCGACGCCAACGTGGTGAGGGGAATGATATCCGTCTTCAAACCAGTAGGTCTTATCGGGATATCCTGCGTCAAAACATCTTTGCTTTCATTAACATTGTCCTCTTCGGTATCGGTGCGGTATTGATTCTAATCGGGCGCATCGAAGACGCGGTCGTCAGCGTCCTCCTCATCTTGATGAACGTCATTATCGGAGTCTACCAAGAAGTGCGTGCCAAGCGTCAACTCGACCGTATCGCGCTGCTCACCCGACCCAAAATAGCCATCGTGCGTGATGGTCAGGAGCAGACCGTTGACCCATCTGAAATTGTGTTGGGTGATGTATTGGTTGCCCGTCCGGGCGATCAAATTGTTGTCGATGGTGTGATTGTTGGCGAAGGTGAGATGGAAATTGACGAATCCTTGCTCACCGGTGAATCGGATCTCATTCCCAAACACGCGGATGACAAGGTGCTGTCGGGAAGTTTTTGTGTCAGTGGGAGCGCGATGTACAAAGCGACGAAAGTTGGATTAGAGAGCTATGCGAATCAACTCACTGCTGGTGCGCGCTCTTTCCGCCTTGTGCAGACACCGTTGCAGAAGGATGTCGACTTTATCATCCGTCTCTTGACTTTGCTTGCCATCTTCATTGGGCTGTTGTTGCTGATTTCAGCGGTGCTGCTTGCCATCCCGCTAATGCGTAGTGTGCAGATGGCGGCAGTGATCGCCGGTTTAGTTCCAAATGGATTGTTCCTGATGCTAATCGTCGCGTACGCGATGGGTGCGTTGAGGATCGTCGGGCGTGGGGTGCTCGTCCAGCAGTCCAACTCCGTTGAATCGTTGAGCTATGTGGATGTCCTGTGTATGGACAAAACTGGGACACTCACGACCAATAGCATTCGCTTTCACGGCGTAGAACCCATCGGAGTCGAGGAACAGGAACTTGAAAGCCTTCTAGGTGACTTTGCCAATAGCACCTCCGTAAACAATCGCACCAGTGAGGCGATTATCGAGGCCTTAGGGGGACAGAAGCGGCCCAAATTGGATGAGATACCGTTCTCATCGGCTCGCAAGTGGAGTGCGCTCGCATTCGACGACGAGAAGCTAAGAGGAACCTACGCGCTGGGCGCGTTTGAAGCGCTTCAGCCATACCTCCATCCAGGGTTCGAACTATCAGAAAAAATCGAAGCGTGGTCTGAGGCTGGTTTACGTGTGCTGCTTTTCACCCATCATCCCGATGTGATAAGTTTGCACGAGAGCAAAGGAGATCCACACCTACCAAAGAACCTCGTTCCTTTGGGATTACTTAGCTTTCTTGATGAACTCCGTCCAGCAGTGAAGGAGACTCTCGAGGGCTTCACAGAAGCGGGGATTCATTTGAAGGTCATCTCTGGTGACCATCCATATACCGTCACGTCATTAGTAAAACAAGCGGGACTTCCTGCTGATTTCGAGGTCGCTGTTTCTGGCACGGAATTGGCGCAAATGGATGATGCGCAATTCAATCAGGTCGCTGAAGAGATCTCGATATTCGGTCGCATCATACCCGAGCAGAAGGAACGATTGGTGGAGGCGCTTCGCGAGCGAGGGCATTATGTCGCCATGATCGGTGATGGGGTGAACGATGTCTTGTCCCTTAAAAAAGCAAATCTGGGCATTGCGATGCAAAGCGGCAGCGCGGCCACGCGCGCCGTCGCTGATATGATCCTACTTAATGATTCCTTCGACGCATTACCACCAGCGTTTATGGAAGGCCAGCGTATCATCAATGGGATGAGGGACATCCTTCGCCTTTTTTTGACGAGGGCGATTTACTTTGCGCTGTTGATCATCGCAACATCGGTGATCGGAATAGGTTTTCCTTATGTGCCAAAGCATGCTACGCTGGTCACTCTTTTCACAGTGGGTATTCCTACCTTCGCGTTGGCGGCATGGGCGAAGCCTGGTAATGTGCCCAAAGAGGGGTTGATCCGAGCCGTGACGCATTTTGTTTTTCCAGCGGCTATCTCAACATTCTTGTTTGGGTTGATCATCTATGCGATAGCTTTTGGACTAGCTTATAGGGATGTCGAGGCGAGATCTTTTACGGTTACTCAAGAGGAAATCGAACGATTCCGAATCTCTGCAGGGATTGACTACGAGATCACAGCACCGGAGGAATATGCTAGCGAGGTGGCGACCTTAGTAGCTCAATCAGCTTTGACAACGTTCACGCTGTTAGCGGGTCTAGTCCTCGTGGTGTTTGTGGAGCCACCGACGGAATTCTTTGTGGGGGGTGACATCTACAGCGGTGATAAGCGTCCAACATTGTTGGTGATCGGGCTTATTCTTGCATCCCTTTCGGTGATGTTTATCGAACCGATAAGGACCTTTTTTGAAGTCCTCGTCTTACCACCCTTTGCTTACTTGATCATCGGTGTGGCGGTGGTTCTTTGGGTTTTCGTGCTGCGTCTGGTGTGGCAAGGCAACTGGTTCGAACGTTTCCTGCGGCTAGAATCGGTGAGGTAAGTTACAGGAATGCCTGCGGACTTCAAACCGATTGCTTCAAGGGTTCACTGATCTGGGGTGGGCTTCGAAGAAGTCCCAGATCACATCCGTGGCATTGATGTACAGGAAAATGCTTCCCAGGGTGGCGTTGAGTGGAGCACCGGGCCAGGTATGCCCGCCTCCTTCAAGCGTGTAGAAAGTCACCTCGACTTCCTCAGAACAGTTCATCCAGGTTTCCTTTGTGACGCTCGTGTGAGGGTGGCTAACGACGGGTGTGGGATCGCAACCGTCGCGCTCCGCCCAAGCCTCTACCCAAAGATGAACCGGCGGGACGTCGTTTTCTACTCCAGCATAAGGTATGGTCGGGTCATCCGTTCCATGGAAGACTAACACAGAAATTGGCTGATCAATTTTGCAGCGATCAAACGCGACGTGTCCACCTGAGACTGGGGCAATAGCTGCGAAGGTGTCCGACATATCGCAACCTAAACGATTCACCATCGTCGCGCCATTGGACATTCCAGTGGCATAGATGCGATCTGGGTCGATCCTGATTTCCCGTTGAAGAAAAATAAGCAGTTCATTGAAAAAATCCATATCGGCTTGGCCAGCTGGACCTGGGATGGGTCCTAGCCATGCTGGAGGGGCACCGATTGCCTGCGGATTGACGACGATGAAATTCTTTTCATCTGCTCTCGCGTTCATCCCGCTTAAAAATTCCTGCTGGAAGGCGTCCTGTGTGACAGCGTGAAGGTTGATCACCAAAGGCATAGGAACGCCAGGCTGGTAATTAGGCGGTAAATGGACTGCAAACCAGCGCCTGGTTTCGTTCACTTCGATTGCAGTCACATACTCGCCGGGTGAGAGATACTTCTCAATGGGATGGCTAGTAGGGGTGTCTGTTGGCGAAGGGGATGGTGTTGATGATGGCAGAGGCGGTGTCTTGTGAGTGCTACAGGCGCTGATGAACAAGGCCAAGGTGAAGAGGAAACGGATTACGATGTTCCTTCTCATGACATACGTCCTGGTTTGGCTCCTTAGGAATATCAACGAACCACAATAGGTAGATTACCGCCATTAACAACCCGATGCTGACTATATAAAATGATGAGCTGCGATCAACTT
This sequence comes from Anaerolineae bacterium, assembly GCA_011174845.1. Taxonomy (GTDB): domain Bacteria; phylum Chloroflexota; class Anaerolineae; order Anaerolineales; family E44-bin32; genus DUEZ01. The sequence continues at coordinate 74,496 of DUEW01000006.1, forward strand.
ACACTTCCATTCCATGTGTAAAATACTTTAGTAATGTATACCATTTCACCACGTTTTAGGTTCGGATGTTCTTTAGATCTGTTGGTTGGATCATAAATCACAGCTAACGCCAACGTTCTGGAGTGTTTCGAATCCTTGGAAGAAGAGAAGTCATTCCATTGAGTGGTGTTATACCTCCCATGGTGGATAAAATTCCTTCCTTCCCCTTAAAGCGCAAATAGACAAGATGTTGTAGTATAAGGGTAAGGACGCCGAGCATCGCACCCCCTATGTCATCGTTCACAACATGGTTGAGGGGAAAATGGAGCCCAGCACCTCTGCGAGCTCCCTCCCGATACATCAAACGGGGTCAGCAATTGCGTTCCCATTTGCCATCTCGCTGAGGCTGGGTATGTCCCCTTCATGTGGGGTTAAGGAGAAGGGACCATGTTTAGCCATATTCTCGTTCCTCTGGATGGATCTTCCCTAGCAGAGTGTGTTTTACCGCACGCGGTGGCGATGGCTCAAGCCTTCAATGCGCGCTCAACACTCGTCCGAGTGTTGGAGCGGTCCACGACAACAGGTCGACTCAAATCCGTCGATCCGTTGGAATGGCAAATGGTAAAAGCCGAAGTTAGCGCTTATCTCAACAATGTAACTGCCCGTCTACAAGAGATCGGCATACAAGTAGAAAATGCCCTCCTAGAAGGTCAAGCTGCTGAGCGCGTCCTACAATACGCTCGTAGTCGGAATGCTGAATTAATTATCCTAAGCAGCCATGGGAGGAGCGGTCTAAGCGGTTGGAATGTCAGTGGTGTGGTTCAAAAAATCATCCTGCGTGCTTATGTGCCGACGATGATTGTTCGTGCTTACCGACCGTCTTTCGGTAAGCTAACAGGTTTACAATACCGTCGATTGCTGGTTCCGCTTGATGGATCTCAACGGGCTGAATGTGTTTTACCATTGGCTACCAAGTTAGCATATCAGCATGAGTCTCAACTTATTCTTGCCCACGTAGTACAAAGACCCGAAATGCCCCGGCGTGCACCTCCTACACACAGTGATCTTGAATTGGCGAACCAGGTGACGGAGCGCAATCAGCTGGAAGCAGCCAAGTATTTAGAGCAACTGAAATCTCGTTTAGCTCTTGACGCTCAAGTTCACTTGATCGTTAGTGATCGTGTTACCGCGACATTGCATGAGTTGGTTGAAAGCGAAGAGATTGACTTGGTATTGTTAAGTGCCCACGGTTATTCAGGCGAATCCAGATGGCCTTATGGAAGTGTGACGGTAAGTTTTATCGCCTATGGTACAACCCCGTTGTTGATCCTACAGGATCTTCCTCTAGACGAAGTGGAGCCCACGCTGGCTGAGGTCGCAGCAAGAGAGCATAAGGGACACTGATACGTGCAAAACGGCCAGCCTAGTCCTACCACACTAGAAACCGAGTCCCACTCTGGTGTATTCGAGACGGTGGGTCGATTGGAGAATTTGGCGCGCCGATTAGCGGAGAGACAAACCGTTACTAGATATCCCGTTCGTCGGAGCCCCATGACAAATCGTCTCAAGGAACTCGATACCCTTTTACACGACGCCTACCGCTATTTCGCTAAGGTATCCGAGGAAGATCCAACACTCTCCCAAGCGGCTGAATGGCTACTAGACAATTTCTATATAGGGCAGCAAGCACTGCGTCAAATCCGGGAGGATATGCCAGCCGGTTTTTATCGCCAATTACCCAAACTAGCTACACTACCCTTTGAGGGTTTCCCTCGCGTCTATTCATTGGCTCGTGAAGTTATCGGGTATTGTGAAAACCGGCTAGAAGTTGGCATCGTAACCCGCTTCGTTCATGCCCACCAACGTATCAAATCGTTAACCATGGGCGAACTGTGGGCATTGCCGACCATGTTGCGTTTGGGGACATTGGAAAACCTAGTTGAAGCTCTTGCTCGTATCACAGGACTTCCAATTAAGGACAGTCGTGAGATCGCAATAGCATTGTCCTTCCCCATGACATTGACGGATGAGGAAATCGTCGCAAGTAGTATTGTCAGTCTGCGCACCTTGGCAGCGCAGGACTGGACAGCTTTCTTCGAAAACGTGAGTCATGTCGAGGGGATATTACGTGGCGATCCAGCGGAAATCTACCCTTATATGGATTTTGATACCCGTGATCGTTACCGTAAAGTCATCGAGGAATTGGCTCGCCGAACATCATTTGATGAGGAAGAAGTTGCGAAGGAAGCCATTAAACTCATCAAAGATGTTCCCGCCCAGCAAGGGACTTCACGGGTCAATCATGTTGGTTTCTACCTCCTGGATGCAGGTCTTGTACAACTTGAAGCCCGTATTAACTTCCAACCTTCATGGCGTCTGCGGTTGCGTCGTTGGGTGTTCGCTCATCCTACCTTGATTTATTTCAATGCTATAGGCTTATTGGCCTTGGCTATCCTCTATAGCTTAATTCGTTATGTGCATATGGCGGGTGGGAATTTCTTACACCTTATCGGGACAAGTCTATTGCTCATCATACCGGGGTTGACCGTGGCAGTCGACTTGATCAATTGGCTCATCACAAACACTGTTCAACCTCGTGTGTTGCCCAAAATGGAATTCAAGGATGGCATCCCAACCCAATATTGTTCTGTCATAGCCATCCCTGCACTCCTAAGCCACCCAAGCGATGTCGAATCCGTGTTACAGCAAATGGAACAGCATTATTTGGGCAATGCGGACCCACATCTTCATTTCATCCTGCTCACGGATTTCGTGGATGCGCCTCAACTTGAAATGCCCGGGGATCAAGCCTTGCTTGACTTGGCGAAGGCCGGTATCCAAGTTCTTAATACAAGATATGCTCGGGAAACTGATGATCTTTTCTATCTTTTCCATCGACAACGAAAGTGGAACTCGAGTGAGGATTGTTGGATGGGGTGGGAGCGTAAAAGGGGGAAATTGGTCGAGCTTAATCGCTTGATTCTTGGTGAGACCAGTGAAACAGATAGAACTCCTGTTGAAAAGAGTAACGGTGAGACATCCTTCAGCCTAATAGTTGGGGATCTCGACATCTTGTCAAAGGTCAAGTATGTCATTACGCTGGATGATGACACCACTTTACCCCCTGGTGGTGCACGACGATTGATCTCTGCACTTGCACATCCTCTGAATCGTGCTGAATTTGACCCTGTTACCGGGGACTTGATCTCCGGATACACAGTGCTTCAACCGCGAGTGGAGATGAGACCGGCGAGCGCGAACCAATCGATATTCACTCGGATATTCTCTGGAGACATCGGCTTGGATTTGTATTCGCGAGCGGTATCAGATGTATACCAGGACTTTTTCGGTGAAGGGATCTATGCCGGTAAAGGCATTTACGATGTGGCTGCCTTCGAGCATAGCCTTAACGAACGGGTGCCCGAAAACACATTACTCAGCCATGACCTTTTTGAGGGGATCCACGGTCGCGCTGGGCTAGTGACGGATGTGATTTTGCTCGAAGATTATCCTCCCAATTACCACATCTACACACAACGTTTACACCGATGGATCCGAGGAGATTGGCAGTTATTACCTTGGTTGTCGTTCAACGTGCCTCGAGAAAGTGGGGAGAGGGAGCCCAATGATCTCTCCGTGCTCAATAGATGGAAAATCTTTGATAATCTCCGCCGCAGCTTGATCATGCCGTCGCTGTTGGCCTTAATCATCGCGGGTTGGTTGTGGTTGCCTGGGTCAGCGATCGTCTGGATGATGGTGGTCTTGCTTACTCCGGTGGTGCCGTTCGCAACTAGTTTGGTTAGTGGGTTGATTCGTGGTCTAAGGAATCTATCCATGGAGGGGTTCCTTCAGTCTATACAGCCGGTTGCCCTCCGGTGGCTATTAGCAATTATTTTTTTCCCTCATGAAGCTATCATCGTCTTAGACGCTGTTGCCGCGACGCTGGTCCGGCTGCTGATCACCCATAGACGTTTATTGCAATGGACTCCCGCCGCGCATTCGATTCGTATCTTTGGCTTAGAAACAAAGCTGGCGCTGATGTGGAGGCGAATGATCGGAGCGCCAGTTATTAGTATGGCGCTTGCCATGTTGGTATGGCTGTTCAACCCAGTGGCATTACCCATCGCCGCTCCTTTATTACTCCCTTGGCTGATTTCGCCCATGATTGCACACTGGATCAGCCTACATTCAGTTTACCGACCTCCTCCTCTTTCAGCGGATCAGCGTCAGCAGTTACGTGGCTTGGCTCGACGCACTTGGTGTTACTTTGAGCAATTTATCGGTCCCGACGATCATTGGCTACCCCCTGATCACTTTCAAGAAGATCCGCGCGGCATCGTCGCTCACCGCACCTCGCCAACGAATATAGGATTGATGCTGCTCTCCACCTTGGCTGCCTTTGACATGGGTTATCTCGGTCCATTGGATCTGGTTCTACGTCTACGCGCTACATTTGACACCATGGATCAGTTGGAACGTTATCGAGGCCATTTTCTAAATTGGTACGATACGAGCACGCTTGAACCGCTACCCCCACGCTATGTATCGACCGTTGACAGTGGTAACCTCGCCGCATGTTTGCTAGCCCTGAGGCAAGGTTGTCTGGAATTACCTCAAACGCCAATCCTGCTCTGGCAACGTTGGCAGGGTCTCCTCGATATTTTGGCTGCCCTCAGCGAGACGTTAGAAGATCTTGATAGCAAGGAACTTGAGCATGTCCTAAGACCATTACAGGCATACTTGGATCATCTTCGTGACCGGATCCTCGCGGTGCAATACGAACCTGAAAATTGGCCGCAACTGTGGTCCTATCTATATAACGAAGCATGGCAAGAATTGAATCAACTTTTAACGTCGTTTGTTGAATCCGGCGCTTCTATGCTCGACGCCATGCTGCTGAGCGATATGCGCATTTGTGCGGACCATATTCAAAATCATCTTTTCAGTGCGAACCGCGAAGCGAGCATGATGCTTCGGTGGCTTACTCTTTTGAAACAACCCCCGCGCCTATTTCAGCACCTGAAGAAGGATCCGACGAGTACTGAAGACGACCGTAAAGATATTGAGGTGATGTGGCAAGCATTGGTTGCTGCCTTGCCAACAACGGCACGGCTCACCGAGGTGAAGGAGGTTTGCAGAGCTGCGCAGATTCTCGTGTCAGAGCTGCGGGAGCGGATCACCGATCAAACCGGCCCATTGGACCAAATCGAGGAAGCCAGGATTTGGTGTAAGCAACTAAACGAGGAGTTGAGAGATGCCCGAATGGCAGTAGAGGTCATATTATATGGCTATAGAGACTTAGCAGAGCTAGCAGAAGTGTTCTTCAACGAGATGGACTTTGGTTTCTTATTTGACCCTAAACGCCAGGTATTCCACATTGGACACAACGTTGCTGCTGAGAAGTTAGACCAGAATTACTACGATTTGTTAGCGTCCGAGTCGAGAATAGCCAGTCTGTTGGCGATTGCCAAGGGTGATGTACCTCAAAGTCATTGGTTGCACCTCGCCCGTCCCCTGACAAAAATTGATGGCACCCGAGTGCTCCTCTCTTGGAATGGGAGCATGTTCGAGTATCTCATGCCCTTATTGCTATTACGTGGTTACGAAGAAACCCTTCTAAATCAAAGTTGTCGCGTGATTGTCAGGCGTCAGATTCAGTACGCGCGTCATAGAGGCAGCCCCTGGGGCATCTCTGAGTCGGGATATTATCGGTTCGATGCGAATATGAATTATCAATATCGGGGATTTGGGATTCCAGGTCTGGGTTTCAGGCGTGGGCTAGGCGAGGATCTGGTCATTTCGCCCTACGCTTCTCTGATTGCCCTCTCGCTTTTCCCACAATCTGTAATGGGAAATATCCAGCGGCTTCTAGAGCTTAAGATGGTAGGACATTATGGTTTTTATGAAGCTATTGACTACACCTCTTCACGTTTACCTGCGAAGCAGGAGCATGCAATTGTGCAATCCTACATGGCGCACCATCAAGGCATGATCTTGATAGCTCTTGCTAATTATCTTCAAGATGAGGTGATGGTAAGGCGCTTCCACGCTGATCCCCGTGTACAGAGCGTAGATATGCTCTTGCAAGAGAGGGTGCCGAGGCGAGTCTCTGTCGAATATCCACACCCTCAGGAAGTAAGACCTATCCATCCGGCTGAATCTTTGGTCGTAATCTCACCTTGGCAGGTTCCGGTGGACAGGTCGCTCCCCTATGTGAATTATCTCTCCAACGGTCGGTATTGTGTGTTCATCACAAGCTCTGGTGGAGGTTTTAGCCGTTGGCAAGGAATCGACCTTACGCGTTGGCGTGCTGACACTACCCTCGATGCCTGGGGAACCTGGATCTACATTCAAGATAGGGATCTTGGCGCTCTCTGGTCAGCCACTTATCAACCTACAGTTTCTCCCCCAGAAAGCCAAACAGTGCTCTTTTCACCCCACAAAACTGAATTTCAACGACGAGATCACGATATCTCCCTGCATATGGAAATCACCGTACCGCCGGAAGATGATGTAGAGGTTCGGCGCCTCACCCTGATCAACCATAGTGATCGTACGCGACACTTGGCGTTAACTAGCTACGCTGAAGTCGTTCTTGCGCTCCAATCTGATGACAGACGTCATCCGGCCTTTAATAAACTTTTTGTAGAAAGTGAATATCTGCCCGAATTCAATACGATGTTGTATCGCCGTCGTTCCCGTTCTGCGGATGAAACTCCAATCTACATGGCTCACTCACTGGTGTTGGAGCAGGGTCTTGACATCACGGGCGCTTATGAAGGTGATCGGGGTCGATTTCTTGGTAGAGGCAGATCTCCCCGTTCACCAGTAGCCTTAGAAAGAACGGATCGATGGCTTTCTGGAGCCATCGGTTCCACCTTGGATCCGATCATGGCCCTTGGTCAGGAGATTCAACTGGAACCGTACACGAAGGTGCAGATTGCTTATATGACCCTGGCAGCAGGTTCGAGAGAAGAGGTCCTGGAGCTTGTTGACCGATATCAGGCATGGCATCGGATTGAACGGTCTTTTGACCTTGCCCGAGCTCATAGCGAACGTGAGCTGCGACAATATGGTCTCTCAAGCCGGGATGTCGAATACAATCAACTCCTCTTGTCCTTTCTCCACTACCCTTATAAAGATCTACGAGCTGATCCCAATACACTGGCCACCAATACGAAAGGACAATCAGGATTATGGGCCTATGCAATTTCTGGCGACTATCCGATTCTGTTGGTAAAGATCAAAAACTTGGAAGAATTGGCTCTGGTACGTGAAGTACTGCTAGCTCATGCTTACTGGCGTGAAAAAGAGATCAAGGTCGATTTGGTCATCGTCAATCAACGGGAAACGGGGTACGACCAGGAATTGCAAGCGCAACTTCTCCAACTTATCAAGCGAGTTAAAGCTGACACTTGGCTGGATCGACGGGGTGGAATCTTTTTATTACGCGCTGATCAAATGCGAGAGGACAATCGGGTACTGCTGGAAACGGCTGCTCGAGTTATTCTCGATGGAAGGAAAGGTTCTCTACCTGAACAGCTTGATCAACTGCGTCCCTACCCGGCTCGTCTTCCGCACTTTGTTCCCACATTACCCGGTCCTGAAGATGTCGAACCAACGCCACCTTTGATCCGTCCCACGGATCTTCTATTCGATAACAGCATCGGTGGATTCAGCCCTGATGGACGAGAGTATGTGATTTGGCTTGAGCCAGGCCAATGGTCACCAGCCCCCTGGGTCAACGTCATCTCCAATCCCAATTTTGGCTTCCTGGTGTCCGAGTCAAGTTTAGGCTTTACCTGGTGCGAAAATAGCGGCGAGAACCGGCTGACCCCTTGGCGCAATGACCCGGTGAGCGATGATCCGGCTGAGGCTTTGTATTTACGTGATGAAGAAACAGGGCAGATTTGGTCACCCACACCCTCGCCCGCTGGTACATCAGCTCCTTATCTAATCCGACACGGAGCTGGCTACTCTGTCTTCGAGCATCATAGCCATGGCCTCAAACAGCAATTACGTATATTTACTCCCCAGGACGCACCTATAAAGGTGATTGGATTACGGTTAGAAAACATGTGGCATCGTCATCGACGGATAACAGCGACCTATTATGCTGAATGGGTACTGGGCACAGACCGGGATGAAACCCAACAATATATTGTGCTTGAGTTCAATCCTGAAACCCAAACGCTTCTAGCTCGTAATCCTTATAATGCCGATTTTGGTGAACGGGTCGCATTTTTAACCACCATTGAAGAACCTCATGGTCTGACTGCTGATCGGGCTGAATTTCTCGGTCGGATGGGAAGCCTGCAACGTCCAGTAGCGTTGGCGCGCGTCGGCCTAGCCGGCACAGTAGAAAGTGGTCTGGATCCGTGTGCGGCGATACAACTTCATGTTGAATTAGACGCTGGAGAGGGTAAAGAAGTCTTTTTCTTGCTGGGAGAGGAAAGAGATCATCAAGCTGTGCTCAAATTAGTGAAGCAATACCAAGACCCGGCGCATATAGAGGCAGCATGGCAGGGTCTACAAGAGTTATGGGACAACCTCTTAGGTGCCGTCGAGGTGGTAACACCCGACCCGACCATGAATTTACTCACGAACCGTTGGTTGTTGTACCAAGTGATATCTAGTCGAGTCTGGGGAAGGTCTGCTCTTTATCAATCAAGTGGGGCTTATGGCTATCGAGATCAACTTCAAGACGTCATGGCCCTAATGTATTCAATCCCGGAGGTTGCGCGAGATCACATCTTGGATGCTGCATGTCATCAATTCGAAGAGGGGGATGTCTTGCATTGGTGGCATCCGCCCTCCGGCCGAGGAGTGCGTACACGCTGTTCAGATGATCTATTATGGCTTCCATATGTGACGGCACATTATGTTGCCACAACCGGTGATCACTCAATCTTAAGTGAACAAATACCCTTTCTGAAGGGTGAGCCCCTGGAAGAGGACGAGCAGGAGCGGTATGGTCATTATGTGACCATTGGTGAGAGTCATACACTCTATGAGCATTGTCAACGAGCGTTGAAGAAAGGTTCAACGAGGGGTCAGCATAACCTACCCCTGATCGGCAGTGGGGATTGGAACGACGGTATGAGTCGGGTGGGCATAGAAGGCCGCGGTGAAAGTGTATGGCTGGGGTGGTTCTTATACGCTACCTTGAATCGTTACGCTTCCTTGTGTGATCTTATGGGTGATGAGGAGCAAGGAGCCTCATACCGACAGCAGTCATCGGAATTGCTCCAGGCGATAGAAGCGAACGCTTGGGATGGGAATTGGTACCGGCGAGCGTATTATGACGATGGCACACCACTGGGATCGATCGAAAATAATGAATGCCAGATCAATTCCATTGTTCAATCTTGGGCTATCTTATCCGGAGTAGCCAACGACGAGGTGGCTCGAGGTGGATCTCAGAAGCTTGGTCATGAAATCCGTGGGCGAGCGGAGCGCGCCATGAAATCCGTCACTGAACGACTTGTGCGCGATGACCAACAGATATTGCTTCTTGTCCCCCCATTCGATAAGACATCACGTGATCCGGGGTATATCAAGGGTTATCCGCCGGGTATCCGCGAAAATGGGGGTCAATATACGCACGCTGCGTTGTGGATCGCATGGGCTTTTGCTGATTTAGGGGAGGGGGATCGCGCAGAGGCATTGTACCGGATCCTAAATCCCATTTACCGCGGAAACACGCTAGATAAAGTCGAACGCTATAGGGTAGAACCCTATGTTGTGGCGGCGGACGTGTATAGCGTTCCGCCTCACATTGGACGGGGTGGTTGGACCTGGTACACTGGCTCGGCAGGTTGGATGTATCGCTTGGGTTTGGAGGCCATCCTAGGATTGCGACGGGTGGGAAAGGCGCTTCAAATCAATCCTTGCATTCCTGGCAAATGGTCTGGCTATGAAATCACCTACAAGGATGGGGATACCTCTTATCGCATCCTCGTTGATAATCCAGAAGGCGTCAACTGTGGGGTAAAGGAAACGACGTTGGACGGAAAGATCCTGACTGGTGTGGATATTCCACTATTGGAAGATGGTGAAGATCATACAATCCACATCAAGATGGGCTGAGTCAATCGAGACACATCCCCCAAGCCAAATCTGAAAGTTGCGCTAAGTAAAATTACAATGTACAGCTTGGTGCTACCCTACCACGAAGCACGTTGGTAAACTTGTGGTATCTGACGTATATTCATGAGGCGTTGTGATTCCACGATCTTCTGGCTAAAACTAGGTGTAGCGAGTATATTTGGCTGATCATGGAGCGCGTCCGCATCTGTTCCTAACTCCGCTAAGGGAGAAGGAAGAGAAATAGAAACATACTCGCATTTCAATACCTTACACTCCATTTTGATATCTTAGGAATGGTTTTGTGCGTTACTTCGTGAGATTGTTCATCATCTTGTGGACCCTTTCTGTGGTTGCTCTAACTGCTTGTGGTCAGCAACCTATCGCTTTGGATGAGGCAAGGGACCAACCATCGGATAGCACAGTTGCAACAGCTCCCCCTGCGAATCCAATAACTGAAACACGCTCAGCGACGACTGAACTTTTGGGCGGCGGGACAGGGCGCATCGTTTTTTCCTCCTACCGCGATGGGGAGTCCGAAATCTATGTGATGGAACTCGATAGCAAGGAGGTGGAACGTCTGACGGACGATGATGCACGGCTAAGCCAACCTGTTTGGTCACCCGATGGCAATCGGATCGCTTTCGTCCGCCGAAGAGGCGCTGAATACCTTGAAATCTTTGTCATGAACGCCGACGGTACGGGACAGGTTCGGGTCATGACAAATTATCGCTCTCTAGACATAGAACCCAGCTGGTCTCCGGATGGATCGAAAATCGCCTTTACTTCTTCAAGGGATAGTTTTTACGACTCGTCAGATGAGAAGGTTACCGTACTCAATATCTATGTGCTAGACACGACAAATCTGCAACAAACAAAATTGACAAACACTCGGGCATGGGATTCCTCACCAAGCTGGTCTCCTGAGGGCGAGAGGATCGTTTTTCAATCCTCCCGTGATGGCAACAATGAGATCTATGTCATGAACTCGGATGGGTCAGGACAAGCGAATCTGTCGAGGAACGCTTCCAGCGATGTAAGCCCCACCTGGTCACCTGATGGAAGAAAGATAGCGTTTGTTTCGGACAGAGGTGGGAATGAAGATATCTATATCATGGACGCCGATGGCCGAAACCAGGTTAGTCTCACGGACCATAATGGCCAAGACAAATCGCCTGCTTGGTCACCAGATGGACAATATATCGCGTTTCACTCCGACGAGGATGGCGACTTCGAGATCTACATTGTGAAGACCGATGGGACGGGCATGACGAAGTTGACGAATCATGGGGATTTCGATGGCTTCCCCTCATGGCAACCCCCACGTTCAGCTCCACCTGTGGGCTCGATTCCTTCGGAACTTGATCCGACGAATATTCGACAGATGCTTGATTTCAACCTGATGGACTGGTTAAGTGCGAACGCCATCCCGATGACTACCACTGAGCCTGGGCACAGTCTCGGTGACCTCGCTCCACTCGGTGAGTTGATCGGAGATTCGCACGTTGTTAATCTCGGTGGACTAACCTTTGGGACGAGTGAATCCTTCACGATAAGGCACCGCATTCTGCAGTACCTCGTTAGAGAGCTAAGTTTCAACACGTTAGTCTTTGAAATCGGTCAGGATGATGCGAAGCTGATCAATCATTACATTCAAACGGGGGAAGGGAATCCATCCTTATTTTTAGCGGAACTCGACGATCCCCGGTGGAATACCCAAGAGATGCTTGATTTGATCGAGTGGATGCGTATCCATAACCAGGAATCTGGTACTGCACCAAAAATCAGCCTCTTTGGGTTTGAGGTGGATAATCCATTTTTACCTATGGATTTGGTCATTGCGAATCTTATGCGAATGGATCTTGGGGAAACCGAACGAAGAGAACTTGTCTATGAGTATCTGGGGGAAAGAAGTAGTCAAGTGGTTGAAAATGTCGATTGGCTGCTCGGACAGGTTGGGTATAGAGCTAAGTTTATCCTTTGGGAGTACGACTATGATTTCGCCGGAGCCGTCCAAGGAGGTTATTTAGGAAATATATCTTTCCACCCCTCAGTTGGCTCGATGTTAAGCGCGATCTATGAGGAGGATCCGTTTACGATCGGATTTGCCTTTGGCAGAGGTGAGATGACCGCATTTGATTCGCTCTTTGAAGACAGGGTGTTGACGACAATAAAGGTCTCTTCAGCGCCACCAGGTAGTTTCGAATGGTTTGCCCGTAGCACGGCCTTACCAGTGTTTATTATCCCGATAAGGGAAACCTTCGATGAAGAAAGCCTTGAAACTGTTTGGCTCGATCGACCACTTCTATCGCGCTTAACCCTCGGAGTGTATCAGCCAGACGATCCTAACAGTGGTTTTCATAACATCCGGCTCGCCCGTGTTTATGATGCCCTGGTCTACGTTGATCAGGTGAACCCCACCCAATTGCTCCAGCTTCCCCCGGGATCAGAATTTGAAAGCCAAGAAACTCCGTGTGCTGATCCCGGCATCTGTGTCCAGTGAATATCGTTTCAATCGTCATGAATATGGCCACCTAAACGGGCAGATATCATCGGGGATGTATTCACGATCGAAATCAGCGTAGAAATTATGACCCAGCGGGCTTAAAATTTCATTCATGTGAGCAGATGTGAATCTAATGTCTTCCCCTAAGGATTCCCTTCTTCAGTGATGGTCTTGCTATATCGCTCTGATGTAAGGTCGTAAATGGACTATCAAATCGTATCCGGGGATCTTTAGTTGTTTCAACTACGAAAGTTTAGTAGTTGGTTCGGCACATTAAATCATGGAATACGGGCGGATATTTCAGAAGCGGGTAATTGGAAGGTAGTAAAATTTCTACCGGGACCTGCGATCTCATCCCAACGGAAAGTTTCAATCAATACCGGCTCTTCCCCAAAATAATTGAAGAGCTTAACTTCTGTCCAGCCTAGATGGCCGCGTTCAATTCTTAATGTTAGCGTGCCATCCGGATCCATATCGGTAAAGAGGATATCGATAACGAGCTCTACCACCCCTCTTTCTTCTGCTCTCTCAATTGGTTGCTGAAGAAAGAGATCACCATCGACCATCCCGGCGACTTCAGCTTCCTCGCTCACCAAGACAATGCTCGGGCGAATCCAAGAAGCGCCATTGACGATTTTAAAGATTGTCCAATCGGAAGTGGTTGTAATATGAACTTGGGCACGGTATGTTGCAGGCCATTCGGTGTCGAGGAATTGATCGACAAATTCGCGCGTGAGCCTTAAATACCCCTCTGGGCCGAGTTCGCCATAATCGGAGTAGGTGAAATCCCGGTTGTTCGTCTTCCCCATGTCTGCTGGCTCAATCTGGGTCCCCTCATGCCACTCGTTGAAAGAGGTGATGGTGACCATCTGAGGTTCCACGCTGGTACCAAGAGCGGTTCGCCACTGCTCTTCGTATGTTGCGCCATCTCGACGAGGAACGTTGTAGCTCTCTGGATAGCCTATTCTCTGACCAGAGAAGCCAGGTATGACACTGGGGACGTACCATGCATGCTGAGGGATATTCCAAGCCCAGTTAAAACTTTCTCCTGGTACATGGTTTAGAGTGACGTAGTTATACATTCCGTCAAAATGTCCACGGTCAATCCAATTGGCCTCGATTGTCTGAGCGATCACCAAACCGCCATCGGGCAAATTGTGGATCGCTTCTATTGCGTCCGCCCAATGTTCAGGTTCGATCGGTTCTCCCTCCGGGGGCATCTGCGTGATATTAAAAACGAAAAACAGGCCTTTCGGGCGGTCATCGGGGCTCCAACGACTTTGGGCATTTGTGCGGAAAAAGGCCGGATGGCTGCCGTATCTGGCGTAGAGGTATCGGATGTCTTCGACGATTCGGCCAGGGGAGCGTCCATCATACGGTTCAAGGTGAAAGGCGACCTTGAGGTTATATCGCTCTGCCATCTCGAGCAGGAGCATGACGGCCTCATCCTCGATAGAATCTCGTCCCCACCAAGATGTGATGACGACACCGACGCCAGCCTGGCGAAGCCAAGCGAAGTGTTGCGCCACGGCATGGGGATCAAATGAACTGTAAGTACCTAAGAGTGGGTAATAATCGCTGCTGATGTCAATCGGTGGATCGAAATCCGGTTCTTCCCAATGGATCCAACGATCGTGAATTTCTGGGTTACTGTACCAGGGGTAATAGAATATGCCTATCCTGTAGGAGGGTTCAGGGCCTTCAACCGGCGGGAAGGTCTTGGTTGGTAATGGGGTCGGTTCTGCTGGTAGTGCAGTTGCAGCGGCTGGTAGCGTGGGGCGGGGGGTTGGCAGAGGGGTTGAAATTGGCTGGGTGGTGAAAAGACCGTTTCCAGAGGTGAGCAATCCGATCACTACGATACCGACAATGATCACGCCGCCCGCTGCCCATCCCCAGACGGGTATCTTGAACCGTCCTCTCTTGACTACTGGCGTTGGTTCTAGCAGGGGTTCTACAACCGGAATCTCGGATTCGGGGATTTCGGGCTCAACAGGCTCTCTGATCTCCGGCTCCAAAACTTCGGGTTCAATGATCGTCGACTCTTTCTCAGGTTCTGAAATCACCTTGTCAGGTGCGAACGAAGGTTCTGGAGTGAGACCTTCCTCCTCTTCGGTAACCATTTCCTCGGGGATGACAACCTGTTCCTCAAAAGTCGCAACAGCCTCTGGCGCAACAGCCTCCCTCTCCTGCGTAATGTTTTTCTCGAGCTCAGCTGCGAACTCACCAGCGGTAGCGTACCGCCCTTCACGTTCTTTACATAGCACACGCTCGATGAGGGTTGCGAAATCGGGTTGTAGATCTGGTCTCGTGTCGAGGATGTTTGGTATTGGTTCTGTGATGTGTTTAATCGCGACACCGATCGGTGTGTCAGCTTCATAGGGGGGGTTCCCAGAGAGCATTTCGAACACGATCACACCGAGTGCGTACACGTCGCTCCGCAGATCGAGCTCGCGATCGCCGCGTGCTTGTTCGGGGCTCATATAGGCTGGAGTGCCGATAATCCCGCCCCCCGTGTAGGTGGTCGTCTCCTGAGTTAATTTAACGATGCCGAAATCGGTGAGGAAGGCATCGCCATGGTGATCAAACAAGATATTTCCCGGCTTGATGTCGCGATGGATCATTCCTCGTTCATGAGCTTCGTCAAGGGCAGTGGCAAGTCTGGAAGTGATGTTCGAGATTTCTTCGAGGGAAAGTGGTCCCTGCTCTAATTTTGTGATCAGTGATCCGCCAATCATATGCCGCATGACGAGATAGGGTTGGCCTTCTTCCTCACCGAAATCGTAGACGGGGACGATGGACGAGTGTTCAAGTGAGGCGATGGTCTTTGCCTCGCGCCTAAAGCGAGCGATAAAAGTGGGATCGTGCAGGAACTCGCGTGGAAGCAGCTTCACCGCTACGTCGCGCTCGAATCTCGGGTCGTGAGCGAGGTAAACCGTCGACATCCCGCCTCGACCGAGCTCCGAGAGGATTTCGTAGCGGCCGATCTTGCGGAGGGTCACCCTCTAATCCTCTCTGGTGTATCCGATACCTTGCGGTCATTAATTGAACATGAATAGTTACATTATATGTCATTGTGGTCCTTGAGGCGTACAGGATTTGTAGAAAGCAAGCAAATAGGTAGAAAATCGAGATAGGAATGTAAAATGGTTTGTTTGGTTTGGGAAAACACGAGAAGCACATGATGTTGTTCTAGGGGTCGTTATGGGCAAGGCTATATATCATTTACCGAAGTCTGATGTTTCACCAGAGGGATTCCTCGGTTCTTGGATTTTTGTATGGCACAAGCGAAAGAATCACTCGGGTTAAAAAAGTGGGCGACCGACAGGTCACCCCTGCTTCATTTTCCGAGCATCTGATCCAAGTTGACACGAAGAAAATGACAGCGAATGGATAAGTCAGACCTCCAAACTATTACGGCCAGGCTATCTTGTATGGTGGACCATAACCCAACTTATTGAATACACGGACCTGACCGTAGGAGTCCCCCGAACAGCCAGTCTTGTCGTTTAGCGTATAAGATGTGTTAGTCGTGCTATAAACCACGTCCATGAGATAGGTGCCGCTACAAATTCTCGCTTCGATCAAATAACCTAAATCGACAGACGGTGGTGCGGGATTCCAGCTGATTGTGACACTTGAACCGCTCCGGCTCGCTTTCACACCGGATATCGCGGGCACAGATGGGTTGATGTAGATGGGGGGATAGACCGTAGGCACGGTCATGATGTCCACGGAAGCAGTGACGAAGGATGCAGCGACCCAACAATGCCAGTCCGTGTCGTGTGGCAGTACCCAAAGCCATGTGCCCGCATAGTTACGACCATCGAGTTGTGCGGTATCTCCATCAGAAAGCAGCCAAGCGTACAAATAAACCGGATCTGGCCCGTACCGGCAATTGACATTTCCATCGGCAGTGATAGTAGCTGGTTCCTCTGTAGGTGTGATTGATGGGGTTGGGGTATCGATTGGGGTTGGTGTATCAGTTTCCGTTGGGGTGAGGGTAACTGTAGGGGTATCGGTTGCAGTCGGTGTAATGCTCGCTGTTACGGTAACCGTAGGTGTATAGGTTGAAGTAAAGGTAGCAGTTTGTGTTGAGGTTGTAGTCGGAGGGATTGAGGTTGGCGTCGAGGTCGGAAGAGGGGGTGCTTCGGTTGCACAACCGGTAAGCAGGAGAAATGTCACGATGGCGAAAATAAGCGTCTTTCTCACTTGGCGCCTCCCCGAGTATTGTCCTCCCTAGAGAGCCTTTAATCACTAGGTAAATCTGCCTAATAGGGGAGATCTGGATTCATATGGAAAGTAACAAGGAGAAACTCTAACTGTAAATTTCACATCCGTTGACGAAGACTGCGATGAACGAGGATCTGATGCTCTGCTTGTGTGTAATCTGTCTTGAAACTGCGCTGCTTCCAATCATGCGGAGGGTGAGAAACAAGGAGGATTAGGTGCGCTGCTTATCCAACTCCCAGATCCATCTTACATTCATTAAAATCAACCAAATCCCCAACCAACGCTGTCAGGGAATGCGTGTTTATTCAGTATGGCAATTAGCTACAAGCCACGACTTGATAAAAATTGTGCCAAACCATCGAGAACTGCGTCAATATCCTCCTCGTTTATCATCTTACCCATGTGTCCTACACGGAAGACGCGGTCTTTTAGGCTCTCTCCGAGACCTCCGGAAATCATGATGTCGTGTTCGTCAAATAGGTAATGAACAATCTCTCCGGTTGGTACACCGGTTGGGCCGTAAATTGCTGTTGCCACAGGGGCAAGCTGATCATCTGGGGTAAATGGTTGCAGACCCAATTTGCGAACGCCGTCTCGAAGTCGTAATGCAAGCTGTGTGTAGTGTTGTATTCGCTTTTCAATACCATCCGCCAGTAAGCTGCGTAGACCTGCTCTAAGCGCAAGAATGTTATTGGTTGCCATGGTGACTGGATAGGGATGCCATTCGGCCCACTCTTCAGCAAATCGTCGCCACGTTTGAAGGTTGAGATACCAACCGTGATTTCGTTGTGGTTTAGCATCCATGACCTCCCAAGCGAGCTGGCTGATCGCGACCGTTGCCAAGCCAGGAGGCGCGCCGAGACATTTCTGGGAGGCGCTCACACAGATATCGATCTTCCATTCATCAAATTCTAGTGGAACACCACCTAAAGATGACACCGCATCGACGATGACGGGCACTCGTCTTTTATTCGCTTCTAACGCGATCTCCGAAAGAGGATTCACGATGGCTGTTGCGGTTTCCAGGTGCACCATGATCAAAGCGGCAGCGTCGGGATGATGGTCGAATGTCTCTGCGAAGGCAGCGGGGTCTAGGGGTTCACCGAGGGGAGAATCGACCGTAACTATATTCAAACCATATTCGCGACAGATCTCACACAGCCGTTCGCCGAAGAAGCCGTTCTTACCGACGATAACCTTCTCGCCCGGCGCAGTCAGGCTGCCAATGGCTGCGTCCAAACCAGCAGATCCAGATCCTATAAGGATATGGACATCGCTCCGAGTTTTAAAAACAAGCTTTAGAAGGTCGATCGTCTCTTTATAAATTGCCAACCATTCCGCGCCATGGTGGGCTCTAACCGGGCTTCCCATTTCGCGTAACACATTTTCCTCGACGGATACCGGTCCGGGGATCATCATCTTGTATGGCATATTTATGACCCTATAAACAATATTTTGAAGTATATATCTTTAGCGTGCATACGCGCATTTCCTGCAAAGGGCCAAATTATAGGAATCAGGATGGAGAAACGTGCTGTCCTTCGCTTCACTCAAATGTTATTTTTGCTAGAGGCTCAAGATTCGGGGGGTGGTCTGGCGCTTCGTGCTCATGGCCATACAAGATCCATTTACCTTTTATATTTAGAGCTTTCAGCGCAAGCTTGATATTCGCCATACAGATCCCGCCGTCATAGAAACGATAGGCCTGGCCTTCACCGGGGCCATATTTGGAGTTGTACCGTTTCACGAAAAGGTGCAACCCTCCATTGCGCCATAAGAACCGCCATGGTTGTGCATTGACCGCGGAGGGAGAAAACCGCGCAGCAGAAAGGATTGGAGAGAGATGATCTGGTGGGTTCGTGGGGAGGTCGAAAGTCTCTTGAAAGAAGAGTTGATTCAAAGGAAGCCGGGTGTTCCCCATAGGTACCGAACGCATCAGAGAATTCAAAGCACGTCCGGATGTAGATCTGGCTGGATGTCCGAATACCAGCAACGCGCCACAGCGAGAATCCGTTGGTAGATCAAGACGCAATCGATTTTCCTCCTCGCGATATAAGGTGCCAATGTAGCAGGTTCCGATTTCGAGGCATGTAAGTCGTACGACGATTTGTTCGACACGATACCCTAAATCGACCAATGGATATTGACTTCCGATGATGTACGGAGCTAAGGCATGGGGTGGTGTAACAATGTATCCGTAAGCGCCCATGCTTGCGATGAAAGCTTTATCGATCAGCATGCCGTTATGATGAAGAACCTCGAACTGGTTTTCATCAAGCAACGGTTCGACATTGTCGATGATATGTTGAACTTGGGCGATTATTTCTTTGTCCAACGGAGTTCGATCATACCGACGTACAGAACGTCGGTTTAGAATCGCACGATACAGGTCGGTTTCAACTCTCTTAGTCATCATCGGTAGTATGCTAAAGTTTCCGGTTATTTGAATATGTTGTTTAATTCTATGTCAAGGAAAGCATGATAAATAGAGATACGCTAGACAGTTTGTAAGGAGTCATTGGTGAATCTACTGAAAAAAGATCAACTACGGGAGAGGGACCGGTATATATGGGGGTGTGGGCGCAGCCCACACCCCCATATTTATACCTCCAGGCTCCTTGGGGGTGTTTTTTCAGTGGTTTCATTGGTTATTCATGCGGTGAAATATGGGAATAAGTATAAGGTATGGCTATAAAATCTGCGCGATAATGGTTCGCGATGCAATCCATAACTCAATTGTATGCTCCTTTGCATTTTAATACCTCCTTATTTACCCCCGGGTGAAAGAGACGCAAGGCCATGGAAGACCTCACTGGAAAACAACTCGGTCAGTATCGGGTCGTCGAATCGTTGGGTGAAGGAGGCATGGCGGCGGTTTACAAGGCCTATCAGCCAGCGGTGGACCGCTATGTAGCTTTGAAGATCCTCCCACGACATTTCGCAAGCGATCCGGAATTCGTAGGTCGCTTTAAGCAGGAAGCTAAAGTCATTGCCAAGCTGCAACATGTTCACATTCTCCCGGTTCATGACTTCGGTGAATCTGAAGGATACACCTTCATCGTCATGCCTTTTATCGAAACAGGCACGCTTGCGGACATCTTAGACGATCGACCGCTCCCCCTGCTAAAAGTACGGAAATTCATCTCACAAGTTGGCGATGCTCTAGCTTATGCCCATTCCTGGAAAATTGTCCATCGTGACGTTAAACCGAGCAACATCCTGATCGATGACCGGGAAAATTGTCTGTTGACGGATTTCGGAATCGCAAAGATCGTCGCGGGGACTACAAAATTCACGCAGACAGGGGCTACGATTGGGACACCGGCATATATGTCACCCGAACAGATCTTGGGCAAAAAGCTCGACGGACGCAGTGACATTTACTCTTTGGGTATTGTTTTATTTGAAATGGCGACCGGTCGCCAACCTTATCGGGCCGAGACACCACCGGCGATTTTCGTCAAGCATCTGCATGACCCTCTGCCCCTTCCTCGTACACTGAACCCCGATTTGCCCGAATCTTTAGAACGAGTGATTCTGAAAGCTTTGGATAAGGATCGCGATAACCGATATGCATCAGCCGCTGACATGGTCCAAGCGGTAAAAGATGCGATCCCTGAAAAACCAAGGGACGAAGTGACCATTGTTGAACCAGATGTGGTACCGGTTCCCGCCATTGCGGACGAAGAATTTCTCGAAGTCGAACCGGTCCCCCCACGACCAAGAGAACCGATCGTTCCCGAGGTCAGACGGGTCGAAGGCGCACCCCGGCGGAAAGTGCCTCGCTGGATTTACGGTTTAGGTGTATTGGCCTTGATCGCGTTTCTCGGGATCTTGTTGGTACCAAAGATCTTCCCCAGTGGTGTTGAGTTGACACCTGTGCCTACGGAGAGCCTCCCGACTTCTGAACCATCCGCGGTCGTACCAACGGAATTACCGCAAAAGTTAGGTGTTTCAGTCAAATGGACCTATACGTCGCCAAGTGTCATCCAATATCTCGATTCGTGGGGCGATGGTATGGCAACGGGCGATCTTAATGAAGATGGAATTCCTGATGTGGCTTTTGGGACAAAAAATGGTTTCGTGGTGGTTGTCAATGGTTTCAATGGTGACGAGTTGTGGTCCTATCGCATCACGACTCAGATGGATGCTGCGGTCAACGTTGATATCGTGGATGTGAACAATGATGGTGTTCTAGAAGTCGTTGGAGCAGGGAAGGGGGACCAAGCGACGAATCAGCAAGCGATCATCAGTGCCTTTGGTCCCACTGGCATCAAACTCTGGGAAGCTCATGGCGGCTTTGAGGAAGTAACGGATTTAGCTTATGGCGATGTGGACTATGACGGTGATATGGACGTCTTCGCTTCTGTGGGCACCTATCCGTGGGGTGGTGGGGAGTTGATTGTCTTGGATGGCCGCACAGGTGTCCAACTCGCGTCGAAGAGTTTGGGGAGCGGTCATCCACAGGGCCTCGATATCGGGGACTTGGATGGCGATGGTGTTATAGAGGTCGCGGTCGAGAATTACGAGAACAAGGTATTCCTTCTAGATGGGCTTTCACTGGAGATCTTGTGGTCTCGTCAAAAAAGTTGGTATGGAAGGGATGTCCTCATCGCTGACGTTGATAGTGATGGCACTGGAGAAATTATCTCAGGTGCTGGTCAAGTTGCTGTTTTCGATCCCAACGGCAACCAGGAATGGTTGGCGGGTGTAGAAGAGGAGGGGATGGACATCTCAGTAGGAGATGTCAATGGAGATGGTCGTATCGAGATCATTCTCAGTTCAGGTTTTTCAGGTGTGTCTGCTGTGTTCGATGGGGGCGGTCAAACGCTATGGCAACGACAGCGGAGCGGTGTTCATGTCGTTGGCGATGTTAATGGGGACGGAGTGGATGATATTGTATTTGCCACGATCAGTTACTACGGTATTGAGCTTCCATATTCTATCGAGGCGGTAGATGGAGACAACATCACACTCTGGAGCTATCCAATGGACTCCATCTTCAACGAACAAGGTTTTGCCATGATCTTGGAAAACCTCGATGGTGATCCGACTCAGGAGGTGCTCGTAGCAAACGGGACGCAGCTCCTGGCGCTTGATGTCATCCGGGTGGGCAAAGAAATCGAAGAAGCTTCTATTCCGACCCAAGTTCCCAAGTCGGCATACGACTTTGCTTTCGTGTCTATTCAGGGTGATGAGTATAGGCTGTACATATCCTCATCTTCGGACATGAAACTGGCACGCCAAATCCCACTGCCCCCGGGTTATGAGATCGTTCGCTGGCCCAGTTGGTGTGGGGATCGTCTCTACATTGAAGTGGCCGATGCTGAACAGATCGAACCACAAAGGATTTATATCGTTGACCCCTTCATGGGCACTCAAGAGATGTGGCAGCCTACTGAACCCGGTTTTAGCAATCTAGGTACGCCGGCTTGTACCCCGGATGGGAAATCCCTAGCTTATGCCGTATTTCGGGATGGACGCTACCAGATGGAGGTCGTAGATCTCCAGAACAATCGGCGGACTTTTACGACCGCTTCGATACAGGATGTCCATTTCGGCAACCCAAGTTGGTCGGCCAACACAGCTGAATTTTTATTTATGGGCTTCCGTGAGAACATGTACCGCCTCTGGCGAGTATCCGCTGAATTAGGTCGTGAACCTAATGAGTTGTCTTTGAGGAATACATGGGATGGCAAGACGATAAATGATAGTCTCTATCCTGCGTTATCCCCCGACGGTCTCAAAGTGGCTTTCATATGCTCGATGGACGATTGGAGGTTATGCGTCCACGATCTCACGACTTGGCAGACGCAGTGGCTCCATAAGATTACGGCTTCCTACATCGAAGGAACGCTATCCGCACCGGGTACCCCATCCTGGTCACCAGATGGAAGATGGATCCTCTTCGCTACCGAAGATGACGGTGATCGCGACATTTATCGCATTCGACCCGATGGGAGCGGTTTAGAGAATCTCACGGTGGATTGGCCTGGGACTGAACTGATGCCTTCTTGGCGGAGGTGACCGTGCCAGGATCGAGGTCATCGGGATCATTTCCACGTCTTCTCCTTGTTATCGGAATCTTCGCAGGCATTGCCATCCCGCTTTGTTGTGTGTTCTTGTGGGTCAGTATTGGATCGTGGGAGGAATTTACTAACATTGCCGGTGAAATTCTGGGAATGAACCCCCCACCACCTTCCTTAACGCGAACCTCAACTTTGCCTCCGACTTCAAGCACGACTCCTACCGTCACAATAACCCCAACTCCCAGCCAAACTCCGACCCCAACCCCAACCTATACACCTACACCTGATCCTCGGGTTCAAACGATACTTTCGCAGATGACCTTAAAACAAATGGTTGGGCAGTTGGTTATGACGGGCGTCAATGGACAGGAGGTGAGCGAAGCCACGTGTCAATTCATACGGCAGCTCGCGCCGGGCGCTGTAGTGTACCGGACGGGCAATGTGATCTCGCCAGAACAATTGCGACAAACCTCATCCATTCTGCAGCGCTGTGCCCAAGCAGGAGGCGTCCCTCTCTTCATATCGGTGGATCATGAGGGTCAATATGTCACTAGATTTCAAACCGTGGTTACCATTTATCCTCCTGCCATGGCGCAGGGAGCTACACTGGATGCCGAGATAGCTTATCGGGTCGCTATATCCGCTGCTAGCGAACTTGCTTTCAGTGGCGTAAATATGGTGTTGGGACCGGTAGCAGATGTGCTGATTGAATATGACAATACGGTCATCTCCCAACGATCTTTTGGTGGTGATCCAGAACTTGTCAGCGACTTCGTCGCGGGAGCGGTTAAAGGTTACCTTCAAGCTGGTCTGATCCCGGTGCTGAAACACTTTCCGGGACATGGGGGCGTTGCAGGCGACTCACATTACACACTTCCCATAGATGATGTCGATTGCCAATATTTACGATCGATTTATCTGCCCCCATTTCAAGCAGGTTTTGATGCCGGAGCCTCGGTTGTGATGACAAGTCACGTGGCTTTCCCGTGTCTTGACGAGACTGCTCGACCGGCCACTCTCTCAGAGGACATTTTACGGGTGTTGCGTGATGAGATGTTTTTTCAAGGCGTGATCCTCACTGATTCGATGAGCATGAGTGCGATAACGGAGGGGGGGCGTACGATTCCTGAGGCTTCGGTGGAGGCGGTGAGGGCGGGTGTTGACATGCTTCTCATCACCTCGCCAGAGCAAGCGCTAGCAACACGAAATCGATTAGAGATGGCCGTGCAGCAAGGTGAAATCTCCATGGATCGAATACAGGATGCCGTGGAACGAATACTTACCCTTAAGGCTTCCTCAGATCTTATTTCATTCCCTCTCTCTGAAACATCTGCACCAGACTGGGAAGCGAACCGTGCATTGGCCCTTGGTGTTGGTCATACGGCTTTGGCGTTGCTCAAAGACGAGCTGAATCTGGTTCCCATTCCATCGGAGTTGCGAAAAATTTTGATCATTGGTCCGACGGACGGATGGGGATTGTACCCATTATTGACCACCGCGCTTCACGCGAGCGGCTTTGAAACCTATGTCGTTCGTTACTCAAGTCCGTGGAGCGGTCCGATCCCTGAGGTCGGCTATCTGGAGAGCTTACCTAAACAGACAGCCGGATATGATCTTATCCTCATGTTGACATGGGAGTCACATCTTAACCAATTTCGGTACGACGATCTATGGCAGGTGAACCTTGTCGAAGCTCTACTATTGACGGGGAAACCCATGATCGTCGTTGCATTGAAGTCACCGACAGATATCTTAGACTTTCCCCGCATTACTACCTATATGAGCACCTATGGAACTACGAGCGGACAGCTACAAGCTTTGGCGGATGCTTTGGTTGGGGACTATACACCGAGCGCACAAAGCCCATTACCTGGTCTTCCTTAAGGGTTGAAACCAACTGTGGTTCAAGCTAGTCCAGGCGATATCTTTTTGTCCCCCAGGATGATATGCGCAGTGGGGATTTCATTCGGTCGTGGAAATCTTTGTAGAAAATGAATAGAAGAAAAACACAATCTCCTGAAAAGATATTAACTTGCTCGATCACTGTAGGGATATTTCACCGTTCGGGCCGCGAGCCCCGTCTACGCGGGGCGAACGGCTCCGTCTACGCGGGGCGAACGGCTCCGTCTACGCGGGGCGAACGGTGAATTGTCCCTACAATGTTGCAGGATATGGTTCATTCGTGAGG
>DUEW01000060.1 GCA_011174845.1 Anaerolineae bacterium
GCATGAAATCAGGGATATAAGTCCTCGATCACTGCTATATGTTCAACAACCGGAACTATCCATTTGCCTTACCGTATTTGCACCCATCGATAGATTTCAATGATACAAGATATTCATTCAGAGCGTGAGATCCATCGGCGAAGATCGTATGTCTGGGCACAAAATACGAAATGGCCAGCAAAATCGAGATATAGAAACCAACCAACATCTATGATTGTAAGGGATCTAGATAAAGGCTTCACGAGCATGAAGCAGAGAGTTCATGCACCAAGGCGATAAAAGCGTTGATGGTTGCTTCGATCAATTCCGGGACACCCCGAAACGGCTCTGGCTCTGTGGCCTCAGGACGCCTCTCAACGATCCTCAAATATGGGTGGAGTTCAAACTGAGCTGCGGGCACGGCCAGACGCTCAGAAACAAAACGTGTGATCGTTTCTTGTCCCTTAATCCCTTCAGCGGTAAATGTTCGATCGAGATCGAGGCGATGGAGAATGTCATCCGCATCCTGACTGAAACCAAATCTCTCTAAGTGGCGAATGATGATATTGCGGTGCTGTGGGCAACTTTTTCCACCAAGTGTTCCTAAAGCGATACCAAACATTCGATGCTCGGCAACGCCGTGGATGTCAAGCACAAAGCAAATGTTTTCCCTTTCTATAACCTGTTGGAGAATTTTCTTATAGGACGCTTCTGGATACCAGTTAGGATCGGTGAGCGACCGGTAGCGCGTGTACAGCACATGCGTATTGGCCATCTCGGCAATCAGCTTGGCGAAACCTGAAGTATATTCGTCTTCTTGTTTTGGTTTTCCTAATCGTGTGTGAATGGTTCCATGTGGCGCGGAAAGCAAGATTGGAACACGACCAGATATGTAGTCGAAATCCTCTGAGATGTCCTCAGCGAAATCCTGGTATCTGATATCTTCCTCAAGTTCGCTCAATCTGCGGAGCAGATCAGATCTTGATACTCCTTGGACTGACCTCATCGATCGTCCTTATGGCTATGAAGCAATCCCACTGATTATCTCATAGACCTGCAGGGGCGCACGGGCCGGGGAAATCACCCGGCATCTTCGACCGGTCGCCCCTACTTCATCCAGATTTCACTTAGCTAATAAACTTTCATTCTATGCCCATTTTAAACCCTTGGGGAGGGTTAACGACACATTGGCGTACAAAGGTATGGGCCGAAAAGAGGGAACAAACATCGATTTGGTTTAAGTGATGCAATACATAGGGGCGGAGTTACCCGCCCCTATCTAAAATCTTCAATTCAACGATCAATCTGAGAACTAGCGTTTATTTGAATGGGAGCTCGTGGCTTTTACGACTCGTCCTTGGTCGGCTTGGGTTTAGGCGTCTTCGTTGGTGGTTTGCCCCCTCCGCGGTCATCGGATTGTCCTCCTGGCTCATCGGGTGTCTTCTTCAATTGCCCGGGAGCAATGTCGCTGGGACGCCCACCTTGCCGAATATGCTCAATCACCTCACGACCGTGTTGTGAACGTTCGATGGCTTTTTTGATCGCTTCTTGAGCTCGTGGAGTCAACTGAGCCTGGACTCTCTCTAAGGTTCGGATATTTTGCATCAGTCTCGCCTGAAGATGTTCTAGCGATCCTGGTTTTCCACTGTACGGTGCTTCTTCAGCCACTTCTACGAGGCGGGTGATCATATCCTCATATCCGGCCAGGGGTAAATGAATATCGACTTCACGACCAACGGCCAATAACGCTTCGATCTCATTCAAACGCTCATCGGCAAACTGAACCAGCAGTCCGGCATCGCCGATGGCGGTCCACGTTAGTGCAAGGCGAGTTTCCTCAATTGCCCGTTTAATACCATAAAGGTTGTCCCCAGGTAACGCCCCCGTTGAAGCCCAAGCCACACCGGCGGTCGCCCCCAGAATACCGATTACAAGCAATGCAGTTATCAGAAGATATGCAGGGCGCCAAGCCCACCTCATTGGCCAATTTCGACGCCAAGCCCACTTCCTTACCCCCTTCTGAGCTTCTCTATGTCTTGCACGAAGTAGATTCAGCAGGCGCGATGGAGATGTCGACGCAAAAACATCGTCTGGCCCCGAGGGAGCCAAGCTAGCTTGAATCTCTTCGGCAAGTCCTAGCAAGACTCCCAAGGCCTCTGCATGCTCAGGATATTCTTGTAGGAAATCCTCAACCTTGGCTTCATCGGATTGACACCGAGCTAAACCCTCATCGAGGATCTCCAACTCTGAGTGATTCATCTTACTCACCATTTTCAATCAACCGCTCTCGCATGACATTCAGCGCACGATGCAGCAGCACTCGGACAGCCCCCTCACTTCTTCCCATCCACTCAGCGACCGTCGCTGTCGGCAAGGCCAGTATTACACGCAATCGGATGACCTCTTGATAATCAGGGCGCAGATCGACCAAAGCACGCTGCAACATCTCTATACGTTCACTCCGTATGACCTGTTCGTCAACGGTAGTGTCTGTTGCCGCCATATGATCCGCGACTTCAAGAGGAACCTCCTTCTTCTGCTGGCGATAGTGATCAACCAACAGGTTCCTGGCCACCTGGTAAAGAAARGCCGAGAACGGTATGCCTCGCTCTTTGTAACGATCAAGCGCCTCAAACGCGCGTAGGAAAACAAGTTCGGTAAGGTCYTCAGCAATGCCATCCTCTGCCACCCGGATACGYATGTAGCGGTAAATGGGTTCAAGATATCTTTGGTAAAGTTSACCAAATGCTTCWATCTGCCCGGCTTTCGCTTGGGCGATTAGTTCTGCATCAACAGGCAGAGGATTGATATCTTTAACCATAACAACGTTTTTCGWTGAAGTCTGTTACACAGTACGAAATTCTGCAAAATAACACAAAYAAGAGGAACGATGGAAACCYGGATCGCTGATCAAGTGAAATCTCTCTCACGTATTGACAAAATATCATGACCTCACACTTAAATCTAGGTTCTTCGGTGTGAGACTCGTCCTATGTTTGATGAACATGGACCGCATTAACCTAGTACAAATATCCTAACTCTCTGCTGTAACAATATTCAGCCCCACCCGATTCTCTTATCGGGGTGCACTTGCATTCCCCAATAATAGACAGCAAGTTTCCTGCCCGACCTGTCTTGGCTTCTTTGACGCAAAGTTGGTCTTACTTTTCCTAACGTCGAAGACGCTTGGTCAAGATAAGTGAAGTGTGCATCAAAAACCTGATAAACCCAATGAAAAGGTAAAGGTATAAGGGCAAGATGACAAATATGGTGGGATCAGAAATAGCTGGATATCGAATAATTGCGGAACTTGGTCCCGCTGTGGATTCGGGAAAAGCCAGCCATGTTTCACAGACTTATAAAGCTGTTGCTCCTGATGGCGAGAATTTCGTGATTATTAAGCTGTTCCCAACAGAGGTCGCCCAGAATCGTGAACTTCTCGTACAGTTGCGCGATTCGATGCGCGGTATCTTTAGAATGGTTCACCCGAACATCCCACCAATCGCGGGATCCGGAATGCATAACGGTCGACCCTACATTGTTACACCTCATGCCGCAGCCGGTAACTTACAAGACCGCCTTGATAGGGGCACCCTCACTGCATTAGATATTGAACGTGTCATCATGGAGATAACTTCAGCATTAGAGTATGCCCATTCCCATGGGATTCTCCATGGAAATCTCAAGCCATCAAACATCCTTATCGATGAAGAAGGTCATGCCCAGGTCACCGATTTGGGACAAGCTTCTGTTCTGGGAAAACTCCGTTCACCAGGCACACCGCCATACGGCGGAGAAGCTTACAAAGCGCCTGAGGTCATTCAAGGTGCAGGAATGACCCCTCTCTCCGACCAATACTCATTGGGCTTGATCGCGCTTGAACTGCTCACGGGCTTACCTGTGGCTGAAGGATTGCTTGCACTTAGAGACTATCTTAAAGGTGCTCCAAACCGTTCAACGCGAGGCAACCAGTTATCGACTCAACTGTCTCCGAAAGTCGTTGAAGTGTTATCCCGCGCGATTTCAATTAATCCTGAACAGCGCTTTGATTCTATGGCTGATTTGAAACGCGCTTTTCGCACTGCCTTTGGAAAAGAGGCGTCACCGTTGGTCGAGTCTGAGTCTTCACCCCAACAGGTTCACACCCCGCAGCGTCGTAAACGCCGTACCTTCATACCACTGGCTGCAGCAATGGCAACCATCCTTTGTTTTGCCATCACGCTACCCGTACTCTCTTCAGTTTGGAAGGAGAGTAACAATGGCTCATCCTCCGGAACACAACTGACCCCTACAACTATAAGCGTATATGAACTTGAGACAGGAACTTTATCCAACCAAGACGAGGGCAAGCCAACTGCGGTGAATGAAGAACTTCCGGAGCACGATACAGATAAGAGCGAGCCGCCAACCGAAGCTGCCAATCAAGTTGCGACAAGACCACCAGCCACAGAAGGAACACCTTCTGGGAATCAACCAGAAGCGACGGCTACACCACCGCCAACAGACATACTAACCATTACAGCTGCTGCTTCATCACAGCCAACGAATACACTGACCATCACTCCCGCGGCTACCCCAACGCCAACCGATACCCAATCTCCATCAGCGACTCCCACCCAGGAACCATCCCCCACGCCGCCATCGATTCCGACAATAGACCCGAGCAAGTGCAACAACAAGCCAGGGCATCCTCACTACTGCACACCAACCCCGTGATCCTAATCCAGCTACCTGCACCTTCCTTGTAAAAGTATCATTGCAGTCAACGGTCCGATTAAACGATAAAGAACGAATTCATAACCAAAAATGATTACCAAATCGTTCCCCACCAACTTTCGCATTCGTTGAATCCAATAACACATTGAAACAGTTTGCTGTGAGGAGGTAAATGGGTAATAGGCTCGCTAGCTGTAACACTACTTCACGATATTCGTTTATTAGGATGAGACGAATTTAAATTTCACACCAGATCATTTCTCATCACAATTGGGTATTGAGAGGAACCCCGGTTCGATAATTTCGAAACAACTTGGAGGTCAACATATGTCCCGCTATCAACTTTTCGTTACGCTCCTCGTCTTGGCTACCATCGTTACACCCATACCAGTCATGGCCGAGGATGGGTTGTACATTGAAGTGTCTCCAACCGTCGCATGTGATGGTGTTACCTTCGAGGTCAAGGTTGGAGAAGGTACCCCTCCTTACAACTTGGTCTGGGATTTTGGCGATGGCGATCTTCTTGAGGAGAACGATATTAAATTGTTCCCCCACCTTACAAACCACAAGTATCTGGTCCCAGGTGACTATGAATGGGTCGTAACCGTCACCGACAGCTCAGAGATCCCCATGACGGGAATGACATCCGACATCGTGACCGTCGGTCCGCTGGTGACCCTTCTCGCTGATGAGATGCCGCCGATCGCAGAACTCGAAGGAGGCGAGGCCACATTTCATTTCACGGCGGAGGTCGTTGGTGGTGTACCTCCCTTCTTCTATGAGTGGAGTTTCGAAGGAGCATCAAGTTTCACCAGCGATCCAAACTCAAACACTGCGAGCGCTACCTATACAAAAGCTGGCAGATACACTGCCAGCGTAACCGTCACGGATGAATGCGGATCAACGCATACCGATACGTTGTTGGTTGTTGTCGTCGAACCCCTATTTGGTTGTCACCCTATGGCACAACGGATTGCCGACGAAGTCAGCAAGCTTTTCCCTGATCAAGCTGAAACCATCTATACCTGCGAGGACATCTACTACATATTCCTGGGCGGACTTACCGGTCGCCAAACTGGATTTGGACGTCTATGGCATGCCTATCAACTTGCTCTGACTATTGAAGACCTCACCTGGGAACAGATCCGGGACTGGCACTTGGATGGTACAGGGTGGGGCTTGCTCGTTCAATTGAATCGGTATGCAGAGGCGATAGATGACGTGGGGATCGTCGAGTTGGTGGATCGGGTCTTGAGTGGCGAGAATTCTGCTAATCAGATTCGCACTGCGTTGCGTTGCGTCCTGCGATATGATGCCGACTTTGAAGAGGCCCTGGCGAGGTTAGCGGATGGGATCTCACCGGGCAAGCTGGGCCAGTTGTATCGTACGGCCCAGGAGTTGGACCTTGATCCTGGTGCCCTCGATAGCTACCTTGAAATGGGTATCAACATCACGGAGTTGCGTCACGCAGCCAAACTCGCAACGCAACTTGACGATGATTGGGCGTCCCTTATCATCGCCCACAGCGAGGGCTACAACTGGGGGGAAATCCGGAAGGCTTATCAATTGGCAGACGAAACGACCAGCGCTTTATCGATCTTGGGGATTGGTGTCCAAGAGTTCCGACAGCAACTACGTATGCAGACGCAAGAGGAACGCCAGACGGGGTTCAATCATCGCATCGCAACTCATTATGCCTACCAATATGGTGTTGGCGAGGGTGATATTCTGGTTGTGTTCAACGAGATCTGCGACGGTGATTGGAAATGCGTCCATGATTACCTGCGTGAGAACCCTGCCATTGCCCAGCAGGCTGGGAGCAACGAGCGCACCGCAACTCACCTCGCGTTGCAGTATGGCGTGAGTGAGGAAGAGATCATGAGCTTATTCGAAGGGACCTGCGATGGCGATTGGAGCTGTGTTCGAAGCCAATTAAGAGACAGGATACGTGAGGAGCACGGTAAGGGTAAGGATTAGGAACAAACGACGAGTTGATTTAAGGCTGGTAGGTGGAAGGACGGCTTAACCCTGCCCTTTCCTTTTAGGACACTTTTTCACCTCGTCATTAAAATCTGCTACCGTTATGCCGATGGAGCTCACCACCTAGCTTCGGTTTAGAGGATGATATTCATCAAGCTCCCACTTAAGAGGGTTGTCGATAATATAATTGCGAATACGTTGCAATTCTTCATCATTGCGTATGACATGATCATAAAAATTTCTCTGCCAAACCCTCTCACCAGGTGTACCTCGGATTTGATTAATCTGTTTCGTGGACACCGTCTTGAAAGCACCTATTTACCGTCCCAAGGATTTTCGATTGAAATTGCAGGTAGGGGCGGTTCGCGAACCGCCCCTACGTAATGAAATTAGATCGTTCGTCTTACCAAGGATCATAATAATGCCATGCAGATGATTGGGCATCAC
>DUEW01000061.1 GCA_011174845.1 Anaerolineae bacterium
AAACGACCATCGCTCACCCGCCATAACCAAATGGTCCCGTCCAGAGAACTCGCAGCTACAAGCTTGCCGTCCGGTGAGATCACCACCTGCGTCACACCTCTCGTGGGTCCACGCAAGACGTACAACGGTTGAATCTGCTCTACATTGTCCTCGGTTATGACCTTTGGCGTTGGTGTGGGTGTTGGGACTTGTGTAGCTGTCGAAACCTTAGTAGGCGTGTGAGATGGCGTGGCACTACTTGTTGGAGGGACAGATGATGGCGGCTGGGTCGACAGGTCGGGTGTCGATTGGGATCTGAGATCCCTGAGAGATTGCGGTCGAGCACAAGCAAGCGTAGCGAGGAAAAGGGCACCGAGCATAAAAATAGGCCAACGCTCTTCGGGAGACCAGCGCCTGTTTCTTTCTCCAGTGTGAGCTCGATGCCGTGATCGGTCGTTGGTCGTTCTGTGCATAAATGAAATCCAAAATGGTAAAAAGGATGGGGCTTGGAACTTCAGATATTCAACCCTCTACTCGTAACGCAACGCCTCCACCGGTTCCAAATCAGCGGCCCGTTTGGCGGGGTACAGACCGAAGAACAAACCAACCGCGGTGGAGAAAAGTGTTGCTAACAGCACCGCGTCTAAACCCATAGATGGGACAAGTTCTGTGTTCGAGGCAGCTGCGATGGCTCCCACCAGTTCCGACAAACCCCAACCGAGCAGGATGCCGATCAACCCTCCGATCAAGCTCAATAACGCCGATTCGGTGAGGAACTGGAGCAGGATGTCTCGCTTGCGTGCGCCTACAGCTTTACGCAGGCCAATCTCCCGCGTACGCTCGGTCACCGAAACCAGCATGATGTTCATGATGCCGATCCCGCCGACGAGTAACGAGATGGCGGCGATGCCACCGAGGAAGATCGTTAGAACGTTGGTAATGGTAGTAGCTGTCTCGAGAAAATCTTGTTGGGTAAAAATGGTGAAGTCATCCTCGCCGATCGGCGAACGATGCCGCGAGCGCAAGATGGTCGAGATCTCCTCGCTCGCCATTGCTACGTTCTCAGCGCTGATGGCTTGGACGAGGATCATGTCCACCGAATCACGTGAGCGTCGTAGGAGTCTCGCTTGTGCGGTCGTCATCGGAATCAACACCTCATCGTCTTGGTTGACGAACCCCGAACCACCTTTGGGCACCTTCACGCCGATCACCCTGAAGGGTTGTCCCTCGATTCGAACCGTCTCTCCCACAACACCCTCCGTGCGACCGAAGAGCTCCTCCGCCACATCAGGGCCAAGGATGACCACGGCCGATCGACCCAGCATTTGGATTTCATTGATGAATTCACCTTCTAACAGATCGACATTGCGCACCATCTGATAATCCGGCGTGACACCGCTTCCTTGAGTAAATATGCTCTCCCCCGCGAAACTGACCTCCACGGTCCCGCTGATCATGGGCGCGACACCGATGACAGATGGCGCGGCGAAAGGATCGCCGATCGCCATCGCATCACTGAAGGTCAAAGGCTGCGGGTTACGTACCTCCTCGCTGATACTCCCCCGCATCACGAAGAGCAAGTTGGTGCCGATGCCGCTGATCGAACCGGTGATCGTTTCTTGGGCACCGCTCCCGATCGCCAACATGGCAATCACTGCACCGACACCGATCACGATACCTAGTACCGTCAGACCCGATCGGACTTTGTTGCTTGAGAGGCTGTCCAAGGCCTCAAAGATACTGTTCCATAAACTCATATGTCAACCTAAAGGCATTAGTATTCGACATCATTGGCACTATGGCACCAAGGGTTAAACACCCAAAGTGCCCAAGCGCCATAGCGCCTAATCCCCGTCTTCCTCAATCATGCCATCCCTTAAGTGGATCACCCGCTGGGTATGGGCTGCAATCTCTGGATCGTGGGTGACAAAAACCAAAGTCGTATCGAATTCCTCGTTCAGGTTAAGGAGGATCTTTACCACCTCTTCGCCAGATTTCGTATCCAGGTTTCCCGTCGGCTCATCGGCTAAAATGATTGATGGATTGTTAACCAACGCCCGCGCGATTGCCACGCGTTGCTGTTGTCCTCCTGACAGTTCGTTCGGTCGATGATGGATACGATCCCCCAAGCCGACCGCCTCCAAGGCAGCAATGGCTCTTTTCCGCCGTCCATTGATCACGCCTGCATACCGCATGGGTAGCTCCACATTTACTAATGCAGTTTGACGACCGAGCATGTTGAACGTCTGGAATACGAAACCTACTTGCTTGTTGCGGATCTCCGCCAGTTGATCGTCATTCAAGTTGGAGGTCAATTGACCATCCAGCCGGTAAGTTCCGCTGGTTGGGCGGTCAAGACATCCGATGATGTTCATTAAGGTGCTTTTGCCCGATCCGGAAGGTCCCATGATGGACATCACCTCACCCTGTGCGACACGCAGCGATACGCCTCGCAGAGCGTGCACTTCTACTTCACCCATCTGGTAGACCTTGGTCAGATTCTCAGCCTCTATCAACCACTCGCTCATTTTTATCGCCCGAAAAATCCCGGACCTTGGCCAGCTTCGAAAAGAATCGATGGTGGGTTAAGCACAATCAAATCGCCTTCCCGAAGATCGCCACCGACCACCTCGCTATGGGTTTCGGAGGAGATACCTAGTTCGATTCGAACCGGTTCGAGCCCGTTTTCCTGCAACACATACACTACTCGCTCTCCGTCCAGAAGACGCACCGCCCGATTGGGCACCAAGAGCACATTCTCGATTTGGCTGACGACGATGTTCACCGCGGCGGTCATTCCTGATTTGATCGCTTCATCAGGGTCGATCAACTCGACGGTCACCTTGAAATTCACAACTCCCTGAACCACCACACCGGTCATACCCATTTCAACCACCTCTCCCTGATATGCACGGTTGAGGACTGCGTCAAAGTTGAGAGTCACTGATTGTCCAATCTGGACGCGGTTAATATCGATCTCGGAGATTTCGACATCAACCAGTAGACGAGATAAGTCTGCTACCCCAAAAGCCAATGTCCCAGGGTTTACCTGATCCCCTGGTTTGACCTCAACGGAAGTGATCGTTCCAGCGAACGGCGCCTTCACCGCTGCTAACTCCAACGTGGCCTGTGCTGCCGTGACGCGTGCTTGAGCTGCAGCAACATCATCTGGATCAGGGCCATCTTTCAATCGCTCCCACTCTCGTAAAGCGTCCGCCAATTGTGCCTCAGCTAAGGCAACATCAGAATCTAACAAGGCTTGCTCTATATCGCTGGGACGGCCTGTGTACCAATTCAAATTTCGTCGAATGGCATCGCGATGCTGGCGCGCAGCTGCCAAGTTGGAGAGCGCGATCGCTCGAGTTGGATCATCTTCAGAGCGTCCCGCCAAACGATCGTACAAGGCTTGTGCTTGTTCCACTTCCCTCTCGGCCAGGATGAGATCGGCGCGCGTTGCATCTAGGGTCTCCTGACTCGCTCGATTGCCTTCCTGTCGTACGGATAGCATGTAGTTGGCGTCTTCGAGCGCGTCTTGCGCTTGTGCCAACGCTCTCTGCGCCATGGCGCTTGCCTCTACAGAATACAAGAGATCGTCCAACGCCCTTTGAGTAGTCACCAGATCCGCTTGAGCTAAAATGACCTGGGAGGGCAGCGAGGTCCTCTCCAATCGAGCTAATTCCTCACCGGCGATGACCCGATCTCCTATCGCGACCTTCACCGACTCCACTGTGCCGGAGGTCTCAAAGATCAGGACCGCAGATTGATTCGCACGGACGGTGCCAGTTGCACCAACCGTCCCCGTTAACGAGCCTGAGTTCGCCTCCACGGTTTGAAGATCCGAAAGAGAAGCCTGCTGTTTTGAGGCGCGATAGGCTCGATACCCGAAGAAACCTCCGGCCAAGACAATGATAAGTATCAAAATCCACATCCAGCGTTTCATGCTTGAACATCCTCCATCAAGGGGAGTAAATTCCAGGGTTTGCCACTACCGAAACGAGTTGCAATGGACGTACCAGCTCCAGTAAGTAGAACCATGATCAAAAAGATACTGCCAAGATAAGGAACATTGGTGAGGGCGAAAAGGATAAGGGTTCCCAGGACAAGCGAGACGAGGGGCGATCTGCTGGTCCATCCAGCTCGGGCAAGCATGGCGAAACCAAGTTGATAAGCAAGAGCCACAACCCCACTAAAAGATGCTAGGAAGAGAATCCCCAGCAGGATGAAAGGTAAGGGCATGGTATGCACCGCCAGGATGGAAAGCAAACCCACCGCTCCTAAGATGACGACCATTAGAACTCCGACCGCGAAGAATTTTAATACTCGTTGCCAACCCTTTGAAAGATCTTGCGCCATGTTCCGTACACGATCTGGTACAAGATAAAGAATCAACACTCCGAACAGGAATTGCGTTACAAGACTAGCGATCAAGGTCGCGAAGTTCGCGCGCACCCCTTCATCCTGAAAAAGCGCTGTACGCCACGCACGGTGAGGGGCTCGTGCTGAACCCAGCGAGGCCAATGATCGTCTCCACCAGGCCAGGTCAAAGAACAGCACAGAGATAATCATCGATACAATTGCCAAGACCACAAGCGTTACAACCACAATCCGCCATCGGTTCATGCCATTGCTTCCTTCCGCGACGCGCCGTTCGAGAGCAAAGTGATGATTCCATACAGCGCAGACGCTGTCAGAATTCCTAGTGCGAGAACGATTTCAATCTCTAATGCAGATGCAAGTTCAGAAATCCACGTTATGATCACCCCCGAAAGGTTCAAGAGAGCCTCCCCTGGTGAGCGCGCCAGGGCATTCAACCACTCTTCAACGGCAGCGAGGGAAAGGTCCGGCAAAGCTGTTAAGAACGTCTCTACTCGGGGCAGGATCAGCCACATCCCCACGACGCTCACTCCTACCAACATAAAATGCAAAACACGTCGTATTCTCCGAGATCTCCACCGCATATACGTCAAGCGAGCTTGAATGCGGACCGTGAGATCTTCAGGGCATGGATCAGCTGGCATAACTGCCAACAATTCATCCAACCGATCAGGCATCATTCGTCTCCAACCAGTTACGTAGCGTGTTTTTCGCTCGGTGTAGGTGCGTACGCACGGTGTTTACCGGCAGATTCAGCGCGCTCGCGATTTCTTGATAGGAGAGCACGGCGTCATAACGCAAGGCGATCACCATCCGATATTCGGGTCTCAAGCGCTCTACCCCTCGAACGAGACTTTCAAGCGCC
Source organism: Anaerolineae bacterium (assembly GCA_011174845.1). Classification (GTDB taxonomy): domain Bacteria; phylum Chloroflexota; class Anaerolineae; order Anaerolineales; family E44-bin32; genus DUEZ01. The sequence continues at coordinate 5,219 of DUEW01000061.1, forward strand.
TCTTTCTGAGACATCCGCTCCTCAGGACCCGGTCGTTCATCCTGTAGAAAATCCTCTTCGCCACCCGTATCCGCAAAATCGAGAGGCTTCTTCTTCCTCCAGATGTCGCGAGTCACATTGACCGCAATCCGAACTAACCAAGGACCCATGGGACGATCCTTGACAGTTCGAGGCAACGCTCGCCAGGCACGCAGCCAGGTCTCCTGCACGATCGCCTCCGCCTCTCCTCGATCGCTCGCAAATCGACGCACGACCTGATAGAGGCGGGGGGTGTAAATTTCGACAAGGCGATCGAACGCCCCTGCATCACCAGCCTGGGCTTTTAGAACCAATTCGTCTTGATCGTATTCTCGTCCCCTACTTACTGACACGCATAACTCCATAAAAAGTTTCGCTGAGGATGAAGGTTATTCTACACGAGTCGATGAACCTAACCTAGGATGGTGACAACCGTCACAAAGGGTCATGACATTTTCGACTGCTATAAGACCACTTCGGTCAGTATCATCGGAGTGGACTTTTGATGGAGGATCTGTGATGCAGGCTAAAGCAGGAGAAAAACCAGAGATCGATCGTAAAGCTCGGATGAAGATCCCTCTGGAGGAACAGAAAGCCAGACCGCCAGCGGAACGGGTGAAAGACTTCGAGCCCACCTTCCTTCCATTAACCGCCGAAGCCGCGATGCGGGCTGCTGAGCGCTGCATCCACTGCCCTGATCCAGCCCCTTGCTACGAGGCGTGTCCCGGACACAACGACATCCCTGCCGCAATGTGGTTAATCGAGAAAGGTGATTTCATCGGGGCAGCCGAAATTTATCGCAAGACCAGTTCCATGCCGGAAATCTGCGGTCGGGTCTGCCCACATGAGGCGTTGTGCCAGGGAGCTTGTCCACGCAATAAACGGAGCGAGCCGGTCATCACGGGTGCGTTGGAGGTTTTTGTCGCTGACTACCAACGTCAGCATGGCGCGGTTGAAATCCCCGTTGGTCCCCCGTCTGGAAAACAAGTCGCCATCGTGGGTGCTGGTCCGTCCGGTATAGCGTGCGCTGAACAACTTCGCCAGAGGGGACACGATGTCACCATCTTCGAGGCCGCACCTGCCCCGGGAGGTCTGTTGCTTTATGGTATCCCGAATTTTAAACTCGCCAAGGAAGTCGTCTTTGCGCGGCTCGGGGACCTGGAACAAGCAGGCGTTAACTTTGTCAACAATACCCGTATAGGCGAAAGCAAGACCATCGATGACCTTTTCAATGAGGGCTATCAAGCCGTATTCGTCGGGGTGGGCACTGGCATCGATGCCAAGATGGACGTCCCAGGCATTGATTTGCCAGGTGTTTATCAGGCGACAGAGTTCCTCGTTCGAGCCAATGTCGATCCGAAGCACATCCCCGAAGGTAAGGACTCAAAACCCGAAGTCGGACGGCGTTTGGTCGTCATCGGCGGCGGCGACACTGCTTCGGATTGTCTCCGGAGTGCGCTCAGATTAGGAGCGGAAGAGGTCACCTGCCTCTACAGAAGGACCGAGGCGGAGATGCCGGGTGGGAAAAAGGATCGTGAATTGGCCAAGGAAGAAGGCGCCAGCTTCCGCTTCCTGACCCAACCCATCCGATTCATCGCCGGCCCCGATGGGCGGCTGAGCGCGGTGGAATGCTTACAGTGCGAGCTAGGCGAGCCCGACGATAGCGGTCGTCGTCGTCCTCTCCCAATTGAAGGCTCGAACTTCACCGTTGAAGCCGACACTGCGATCATGGCACTCGGATATTGGCCAGACCCACTGATCGGGGGGACCACCCCCGATCTTGTGACCCAGAAGTGGGGATTGATCGTCGCCGATCCTGAGACAGGCGCTACATCTCGACCGTGCGTCTAC
>DUEW01000062.1 GCA_011174845.1 Anaerolineae bacterium
CCGCGGAAATCCGTGTCGAGGCCAGCCACGATCACACGAACCCCACGGTCGGCGAGCACTTGAACCACCGAGGTAATCTCATCGTCGAAAAATTGTGCCTCATCGACAGCGACCACAGTAGTTCCTTCTGCAACGTGGTCCAGGATTTCCCCCGCCTTATCGACTGGTGAAGCCTTAAATTCTGCACCAGCATGCGAGGCCAGTTTCTCCGTTCCGTAACGTTTGTCGAGGCTCGGTTTGAAAACCTGTATCTTTTGTTTAGCAATTTCCGCCCGGCGTAGCCGCCGGATGAGCTCTTCTGTCTTACCGCTGAACATGGGTCCAGCGATGACCTCCACCCTGCCGCTTATATGCTTCATGATGCCCTCATTCAATCCAGCTTAAAGAGAAAGGACAGGTGAAACGCACCCGTCCAAAGTGTACACCAGGGCAGACTTGATGCAAGTCGGATCAATTTACTGTCGCTTTGAGAGCCCCTTCCTGAAGCTCGAAACCGCGTCTACGTAAACTTCGCTTCAGAATCGCCAAACTCTTGCGACCAAAACCATCGATGGATAACAAAGCCTCGTCGCCAGATTGCATCATCTCGAGTATTTGACCAACGGTCTCAATTCCCGCTTTGGTCAAAGCTGCCTCAGGACGAGTGCCGAGTTCAAGCTCACCAATTGGAAGCTCAGGCGAAGTTCGTCCAGCATCCTTCGCCTCCAGTTCTTGAAGATAATCCTCGCGAGCTTGTAACCGCTTGTAAAAACGATCTACCTGTCCCTCGGTATCTACGATTCGCTGTTCACCTGTGTAAAACGGGTGACATTTTGAGCAAACATCGGTCTGAATAACTTCAACCGTAGAACCAGTTTGCCACGAATTGCCACAGGCGCAGATAACGGTGGCTTTTGGATAATACGTCGGATGTATGTCTTTCTTCATATTTCCTATACCTCCCCGGGTTATTCGTGACCGCCTCTGGTTCGCTGATCCCCGGGGTAGGACTCAGCAGGTGGGGCATCGGTCACAGGAAATTTAAATGTATTGCTACCTTTGGATAACGTTAACGCGCTTACGTCCTTTGTTGAGAAAATCGTAGACCACGTAGCCATCAGCGATCGCGAATAAGGTGTCATCACGGCCACGTTTTACATTCATTCCGGGATGTATTTTGGTTCCGCGCTGACGGACCAGGATATTCCCAGAACGCACCTGTTCCCCTCCAAATTTCTTGACGCCTAAGCGTTTGGATTGACTGTCTCGTCCATTGCGGCTGGAGCCGCCACCCTTCTTGTGTGCCATCATCAACCTCGTTATTGCCTACTTGTTATCTGTAGCCTTATCCTTCGGTTTTGTACTTGCTTTTGAACTCTTCGCTTTTGTAGAGCTCTTCGGTTGAGCGCCCTTAGCCTTACTTCCTGCAGTTGTTTTGCGGGTCGTCGATTTCTTTGCCGTTGTCGATTTGGTCGTCTCGGTCTTCTTCGAGCCGATCGGTTTGGTGGTTTCTATTTTTGCCTTGCTCGTTATCTTTTTCGGTTTTTCTGCCGCTTCTTCAGCAGCCGATTTCGAGCGAGGGGTTGTCAAGGTGATCTTGTCGATGGTGACTCTCGTATAGCGTTGTCGATGACCGAGCTTCCTTCGATAGCGTTCCTTTGGAATGTACTTGAATATTATGACCTTGGGAGCTCTGAATTGTTCGACAATCGTACCCCGCACTTTTACGCCCTTTACATAAGGGGAGCCGACATGAACCTTAGTGTTTTCGACGACCAGTAACACGTCCTTAAAATCAATCGAATTACCAACTTCTACCGATAAACGATCGATCTCGATGACCTCCCCTTCCCTAGCGATGTATTGCTTTCCGCCAGATTCGAGTACCGCGTACTTCATTCCTTACCTCCAGCTTCGCTTCGCCGCCGTGCCCGCAGGCTCCATCCAAGATCGCTGGACGACGGGGAAGTTGGGGATTCACAGACCCGCCCCAGCCGTATTTGGCGGGGCAGGTTGGGGCATTATAACTGTCAGGGTTCAGCCTGTCAACATTCTCCTAGCTTCAGACTTCAACCACCGCTCATTGCACCCTGAAAGGTGCCGCCATGTACGAACTTCCGTTTGTCTTCAACTCTAGCCGCAGGCTTTGGCCTGCGTTGTGCAGCTAAAAGTGTGCGACGACCTCAAGGAGATATTTTAATCAGCTGCGACTGCTTCCGGCTGCGGTAGGACTTCTTCGATTTCGACCTCAGCCTCAACCTCCAACTCCCCATCCAATCGTTCATCATGTAGGGCCACGACCGAACCAGGAAAGCCTGTTCCCGCCGGGATCAGTTTGCCGATGATCACATTTTCCTTTAATCCCCGGAGGTAGTCCACCTTCCCTTCAATCGCTGCACCCGCTAAGACCTTAATCGTATGTTGGAAGGAGGATGCCGAAAGGAAGGATTCTGTACTCAGGGAAGCCTTGGTCACACCAAGCAGAACCTGCATCGCTCGAGCCGGTTGCCTCCCCTCTTGGAGCATTTGCTCGTTCAATCGCTTCAAGAAACGACGATCAGCCAGATCACCGGGCAAGAGATCGGTATCACCCGGCTGTGTAACCTGCGCTTTCGAGAGCATCTTGCGGATGATGACTTCGAAATGCTTGTCGTTAATATTCTGTCCTTGTGAGCGATATACTTTCTGAACCTCCGTGAGCAAATACAACTCACATGCTTCACGACCAAGGATTCGCAGAATGCGATGAGGGTTAAGCGAGCCCTCAGTAATTTGCTCCCCAGCTTGGACCTTTTCCCTATCCTTCACCAGTAATCGAGCGCTTGGTGGAATATCATACAACGCCTCATCCACTTGATCATAGGCGACGATCACCTTTTGATCCTCAATCCTCACTCGACCGCTGTGGCTGGCGATGATGGTCGAGTCTCCTCTTTTAGCGATCAGATCACCTGTAGATATTTCAGTACCGTCTTCTATCTTCAAAGCCCAGTTGCCCGGTATCGAATACTCATCTTTAAGCAATTGGCTCTCGACAATCCGGACTGAGCGCGGTCCCTCAGGAACTTCAGGAGTCATGACCTGAGCCGTGCCTGAGATTTCCGCAATGACCGCTTCACCCTTTGGCTTCTTACGGGCTTCGAAAAGCTCCTCGACACGTGGAAGACCCGTGGTGATGTCCCCGCCAGCGGCTACACCACCCGTGTGGAAAGTACGCAGCGTTAGCTGTGTGCCAGGCTCACCGATCGATTGAGCTGCGACGATACCTACCGCCGCTCCTGATTCGACAATATTCCCGCGACCGAGGTCCATTCCGTAGCACTTCCGGCACATCCCAAATTGAAGCTCGCATGTAAGTGGGGAACGCACGTAAAGTTCCGTGAGATTGGATTCACCCAACTTGCGAGCCATTTCCAAGTCGATCATGGCACCTTTCTTAACCAACACCTCGCCAGTCTCCGGATCAGCTGCTCGCTTAGCGGTTACTCGCCCCATTATTCGATCGTGGAATTGTTGTCCCGCCACATCATCAGAACGCCTGATCCAGATGCCTTGTTCCGTTCCACAATCGTCGTCGTTGATGATCACATCTTGAGCCACATCGACAAGACGTCGTGTTAAATAGCCCGCATCGGCAGTTCGGAGGGCTGTATCAGTTAAACCCTTCCGCGCGCCATGGGTGGAGATGAAGTACTCCAATGTGGAGAGACCATCACGGAAGTTAGACCGTATAGGCAGTGGAATGATCCTCCCTGCCGGATCTGCCATCAAGCCACGCATGCCGGCCAGTTGGGAGATCGGGCCAAAACCGCCCTTCGTAGCCCCCGAGATCGCCATCGTGCTTAAATTTCCTGTGGGATCCATCCCCTCACGCACTGCATCAGCCACTTCGTTTGTCGTTTGCTGCCATAGCTCAATAATGTGCTCCACTTGCTCCTGTTCGGTTAGCAGCCCGCGCTGATAATCCAATCGAACTGCTTCCGCTTCCTCCAGTGTCCGATTGATAATTTCTTCTCGATTTGGGGGAACAGTTATGTCGGACACTGCGATCGTAGCTCCCGATCGTGTCGCGTAGGCAAATCCAATGTCCTTGATGGCATCAACGATCGCAGGTGTACCCTCTTCACGAAGCAAGTGGTAGATGTCGCTCACCAACTCTTGGATAGCACCTTTGTCCAACACGCGATTGACGAACTGCAATTCCTCGGGCAGTACACGGTTGAACAACACACGTCCGACGGTGGTGTTGATTAACTGGCTTTCTGCTTCCTTGAGGCGCTGACCCTCGTCGTTATACCAAGTCTCTGTTTTAAGATGAATAGGGGCATGGAGATCGATTTGGCCCAGAGCGTAAGCCATTTCCACCTCATCTATATCTGTGAAGGCTCTACCAGCACCGAGGTGCTCTTTCCCCTCAACATCCATGGTCAGATAATACACACCAAGTACCATGTCCTTGGTCGGTCCGACAATTGGCTCTCCATCCGCAGGCTTGAGCAAATTCTTTGAGGAGAGCATCAATTCACGAGCTTCACGTACGGCCTTCTGAGAAAGTGGAAGGTGGACCGACATCTGATCACCGTCGAAGTCAGCGTTGAACGCTGCGCAAACCAATGGGTGTAGCTGAATGGCCTTGCCTTCGACAAGGACAGGCTCAAAAGCTTGAATGCCAAGCCGGTGCAAGGTCGGCGCTCGGTTGAGCAACACGGGCCGGTCCTTAATGACCTCTTCTAAAACCTCCCAAACCTCTGGGCGTTCACGTTCGATGATCCTCTTCGCTCCTTTGACATTGGCAGCGTACAGATAAGAAACTAACTTCGAGATCACGAACGGTCGATAAAGTTCCAGAGCCATCGTCTTCGGTAATCCACATTGATAGAGTTTCAGATGAGGTCCGATCACGATCACCGATCGCCCAGAATAATCGACTCGCTTCCCTAGCAGGTTACGACGGAAGCGACCTTTCTTGCCTTTGAGCATATCGCTGAGTGATTTAAGTTCTCGTCGCCCGCGGCGAGAGAGAGCTTTACCACGTTGGGCATTGTCCACCAGCGAGTCAACCGCCTCCTGCAGCATGCGTTTCTCGTTACGAACGATGACATCGGGTGCGCCGAGTTCAACCAAGCGCTTTAACCGATTGTTCCGATTGATTACCCTGCGGTAAAGATCGTTCAAATCCGAAGTAGCGAAACGACCGCCATCCAGCTGGACCATGGGACGTAGATCTGGAGGGATGACCGGAAGCATGGTAAGCACCATCCACTCCGGCCGATTTCCGGATCGGCGGAAGGCCTCCACAACCTTCAATCGTTTGGTCGCTTTCTTCTTTTGTTGTTTACTGCGCGTGGTCCTTACTTCAAGCCAGAGATCCTCAGCTAATTTGTCAAGATCCAATTCGCGCAGGATATCATAGAATGCCTCTGCACCCATATCAGCACGGAAGACCTGACCC
>DUEW01000063.1 GCA_011174845.1 Anaerolineae bacterium
ACGGGATCGACTACGACTTCTTTGCCTTCCCTGGAGCGCAGGGGATGCAAGGAGGGGCGGACTTCCTGATGGCCTTTGGTGACTCACCAGCCACCCAGGCGATGGTCGCTTACCTAACCAGTGCCGAGGGCGCAACCGCATGGGCCAAGGCCGGTTTTGACCTCTCGCCGAACAAATGGGCGGCGGGTAAATACATCGATGCTGCCCTGGCGAAGAAGGGCGCGGCTCTAGCCAATGCGGCTGGTTTCACGCCCGACTTGGGTGACACGATCCCAGCTCCCTTCGGTGAAGCCGAGTGGCGGGCGATCGTCGAAATCGTCCAAGGTGCTGACATCGCAACCGCGCTTGCAGCCGCTGCAGCAGCACAAGCTGAAGGACTGGGTCAATAACCCTTCAGTGCTAATATGGTGCTGGGGTGGCCTCCACCCCAGCACCTTTTCCCTCATACGTTCATCTTTAGAGGAGGCTAACATGGCTGCTCCTAAAATCATGCAGCAAGGGCGTGTGGTTCCCTGGCTTTACGTCCTACCTGCTCTCATCGTGATCCTAGTATTTATAGTCTATCCAACGATTAACACAGTGGTGTTAAGCTTCCGCGACCGGAGGGGTGAACAGCCGGCGAGCGTCGATTGTGTCGAGGGGCAGCCGTGTTGGGGTAATTTCGAGAATTATCGTTACGCTCTCACGCACCCGGATATGACCACCGCTCTCAAGAACAACGTACTGTGGTTGTTGATCATGGTGCCGGCCGTAGTGGCCATGGGTTTGCTGATCGCCGTTTTAGCCGATCGGGTCAAATACGAGGCCCTCGTCAAAGCCATCATCTTCATGCCGATGGCGATTTCGTTCGTGGGCGCAAGTGTGATCTGGCGTTTCATGTATTACATTGAGACTGGAACCGGTGAGCAAATTGGTGTGCTCAACGCGATCTTGGTGGCCTTGGGTATTGACCCCATACCCTGGCTCAGTCAATCAGGGATCAACAATCTGGCTCTGATGGTGGTGGGTATTTGGTTATGGGCCGGGTTTTGCATGACCATCCTCTCCGCAGCGTTGAAGGGCCTACCCGAGGAGGTCCTCGAGGCGGCCCGCGTGGATGGGGCCACGGATTGGCAGGTCTTCTGGCGAATTATGTTTCCTATGATCTTGCCAACGGTTACGGTCGTGATAACGACGATGGTGATTATTATCCTTAAGATTTTTGACATTGTGTTTGTGATGACAGGCGGGAACTTCGGCACTGAGGTGATCGCTAACCGCATGTTCAAATTGATCGTGACCGACACCGGGCGATCCATGGCGATCGCGGTCTTGCTTCTCGTTCTCACCATACCGATCATGATCATCAACGTTCGTCGTTTTCGGGAACAGGAGGCGATCCGATGAGGCCGTTAGCTCGTTTGAATCGCTTCTTTAGTCGACTGCCATTAAATCTAGCCATTGTTGTTTTATGCCTGATATGGGTCATCCCCACGCTAGGTATCTTCGTGACCTCCTTCCGATCACGCGAGGCGGTGCGCACCACGGGTTGGTGGACCGTGCTCAACCCATTTGGCAAAGGAGAGATTGAGGGGCAAGTGGAATACACCACCTATTGCGCCTCTTGTCACGGTGAACAAGGTGATCTCCTTCTAGGAGCCAATCTATCCGATCCTGAACTTGTTGCGAACTACCCTCGCTCAAACCGTCTCTTGGCAGTGCTGCGGCGGGAGATCGAGGGCAAACCTCACCTAGAGGATCCTGTGTTGCCGGAAGACCCCAACGCGGCCTTGGAACTCTTGGCACCAATACTCGTTTATATGGATTCGTTGGCCGGAGGCGAAAAAGCCGAGGTTGGGAAACTGGGGGTGCGGAATTATGCCGACGCGCTGGTCGGCTATAAGGGAACCCAGGATTATCTCACCGATTGTGGACAAGAGTTAGATAGCACACTGGCGAAATTTGATTGCAACGCCAGCGATCTGCTCAATCCTGAGGGCATGGGGCGCGCCTTCTGGAATACGATATTGGTATCCATCCCTTCAGCACTGCTGCCGATTCTCTTCGCGGCTTTTGCTGCCTATGCCTTTGCCTGGATGGATTTCCCGGGACGGATGTGGATCTTCGCCATCTTAGTAGGTTTACAAGTCATCCCGCTCCAGATGGCGCTCGTTCCCATTGCCCGTCTTTATACGGAGGTTGGGCTTCAAAGCACCTTTGTCGGGATCTGGCTCTTTCACACCGGCTTCGGCCTGCCCTACGCCATCTATCTGATGCGGAACTTCTTGGGTGGATTGCCGCGCGAGATCTTCGAGTCGGTCTACATCGATGGTGCCAGTCATTGGACCGCGTTTTGGAAATTGGCCATGCCGCTTTCTATTCCAGCCATCGCCTCGCTCGGGATCTTTCAGTTCTTGTGGATCTGGAACGACTTCCTGGTGGCTAAGATTTTCCTTTCATCGAACCCAGTCCTCACAGTTCAGATCACGAACTTGATCGACCCGCGAGGAGGCAATTGGCATATCCTCACTGGCGCTGCATTCCTCTCATTCATCATCCCGATGCTGGTATTCTTTGGTCTGCAGCGTTTCTTTGTGCGCGGATTGTTAGCAGGTTCTGTCAAGGGTTAATTCCATTGGGTTTTGCAGCTCTTGCGCCGCACCGTGTTTCATGATCACAGTGCGGCGCAGGTTTTTAATCCTCTCACACCTTGTTTTTCGCTAAGCCATACGTCAGATCGGGATCCTACATTCGTAATGAGATAACCCAGACGCCGAACTCGCCTTGTCTGAAACTTGGGAAGTAGTTGTCAGATAGGTGCATGGTCCTGCGTGCTATAATCCCTTCGCTGTGGTTAAACGCCCCAGACATTAACTATTGGAGTTATGTTTTTAATTTATGAGTGAGAAATTAACGTCCGCCGCCGAAGGCGGGCAGGACGTTGTCAATGGGAGTGAGATCTGGCACGCGTTGGAGGCTTCCAAGGTCATCCGCGCGCTTCAGACCTCACCTACGCACGGGCTTACTTCCGAGGAGGTCACCCGCCGTTTTGTTGAGTGTGGCCCGAACGAACTGGACGAACCGTCGCGTCCCACCATCTGGCGATTGCTCCTGGAGCAGTTCAACAACTTCATCGTGATCGTTTTGATCGTGGCTTCGATCATTTCGGCCCTGTTAGGGGACTACATCGAAGCCAGTGCTATTCTCGCGATCGTGTTGCTCAATGCCATCCTTGGCGTTATTCAAGAGCGCCGTGCCGAAGAAGCTCTAGCCGCCTTGAGACGACTGGCCGCGCCGGATGCGCATGTGATTCGCGAGGGACACCGCCAGACGGTTCCGGCACGCGAGTTGGTCCCCGGGGACGTTGTCTTGCTCGAAGTCGGAAACTACATCCCGGCGGACTTGCGACTGCTAGAGACCGTAAATTTAAAGATTGAAGAAGCCGCCCTGACAGGTGAATCGGTCCCGGTCGTGAAGGATGCCCGTGTTGTCCTCACGATGGACGAATCGTTGGGTGACCGTCGTAATACCGCCTTCAGCGGAACGCTGATCTCATATGGTCGTGGTAAGGGCATCGTGGTCAGCACAGGGATGAACACCCAGATCGGCATGATCGCTGCCATGCTGCAATCGGTACACGAGGAGCCCACACCGCTTCAGCGTCGGTTGGATCAACTCGGTAAGTTCTTGGGCTGGGCAGCACTGGGCATCTGCGGCATCATTTTTCTCCTCGGTTGGATTCGAGGCGTCGCCCCGTTGGACATGTTCCTGGTGGCCGTGAGCCTTGCTGTAGCGGCGGTGCCCGAAGGGTTGCCAGCGGTGGTGACCATTACCCTGGCTTCTGGCATGCGCGAGATGATTCGCCGCCACGCCCTCATCCGTCGGCTGTCCTCGGTCGAGACTCTGGGTTCGACAACGGTGATTTGTTCCGATAAAACCGGCACCCTCACCCAGAATCAAATGACCGTCACTCAATTGTGGGTCGACGGTGTTGCCTTTGAGGTTACTGGTAGTGGATACGAGCCGATCGGTGAGTTTCGCATCGATGGAAAGATGATCGATCTGAAAGACTACCCCGCCTCTACCACAGCTCTTTGGGTGGCAGCGCTGGCCAACGATGCGGAGTTCGAGATCGGGGACGAGGGGGACGGCAACGAAAGGTTGCGTGTTGTGGGAGATCCTACGGAAGCAGCGTTGATCGTCGCCGCAGCCAAGGCTGGCGCTGACCGAGATGTCTTGGAACGGGCTTACCCACGCATCGATGAAATCCCCTTTGATTCCGAGCGTAAACGAATGACGACGGTTCATAAAATCAAGTCGCCTGAACCGGGAGACGCCAGTCCTTTCTATGACACTAGGTTGCGGGAATGGGAGGTAGCCGCTATCAAAGGCGCACCGGACGTGATCCTCGATTTATGCACAAGTTACCAGCGTATGCATGATCGACCGGCCCCCCTTACCGATGAAATGAAAAGTGACATCTTAACCACCAACGCGGCCATGGCACGGCAGGCGCTACGAGTGTTAGCCGTTGCGTTCCGGGTGGAGCGTAGCGTGTCCGAAGATACCACCCCTGAGAAGATCGAGCGCGATTTCACCTTTGTCGGCCTGCTTGGGATGATCGATCCCCCGCGCATTCAAGTGAAACCAGCCATTGAGAAAGCTCGTCGCGCCGGTATTCGCACGCTGATGATCACCGGTGATTACCCCGATACCGCACGCGCCATCGGCGAGCAGATCGATCTCTTTGAGCCGGATCACCAAGTGATCACCGGTGTCAGCATGGAACAGATGGATGACCAGACGCTACGGCGAGAGGTGATGCAAAACGATGTTTTCGCCCGTGTTTCGCCGGAACACAAAGTGCGTATTGTAGATGCTCTGAAACACAACCGCCAAATCGTGGCCATGACGGGTGATGGCGTGAACGACGCGCCGGCGTTAAAGCGAGCCGATATCGGTGTGGCCATGGGGATCACCGGCACCGATGTGGCCAAAGAGACCGCCGATATGGTGCTTACTGATGACAACTACGCCAGCATCGTCGCGGCGGTTGAGCAGGGACGTGTGATTTACGCCAACATCCGCAAGTTCGTATTCTATCTGCTCTCGTGCAACTTGGCGGAAATCGCGGTGATCTTCATCGCCATCTTGGCTGGATTACCTTCCCCACTGACTGCCATTCAACTGTTGTGGTTGAATCTGATCACAGACGGAGCCCCTGCCTTGGCCTTAGGTATGGAGAAGGGCGATCCCGACACGATGAGTCGCAAACCGCGCCCACCGGAAGAGTCGATCATCAACCGTGAGATGTGGGTACGCATCGGGATCCAAACGATAGCTATCGCCGCCGTCACCTTGTTAGCCTACTGGATCGGCCTTGGCGTCGATCAGGGACAAACCCCGCTGGCCGGTACGATGGCTTTCGTCACCTTGTCGTTCTCCGAATTACTGAGAGCCTTCACTGCCCGTTCGGATCATTATCCGTTGGTCAGAATCGGGGTGTTCAGCAACGTATGGATGTTTTACGCAGTACTATCCTCGCTTGTGCTTCTGTTGCTGGTGATTTATGCGCCCTTCCTGCAATCCATTTTCAATACGGTTCCGCTCACGTTATCGCATTGGGAAGTTGTCCTCCCGCTCCTGGTGATACCAGCCGTCGTGGCCGAAGCGAGCAAGTGGGTGATCAATCGTCTAGCCTCCCCAACAGTTGCTTAGCAGAGCAGTGTGATGGTGAAAGATACTTTCGCACCGGATAATAGAATGGAATCCCGAAACATCGACTCTCCAATATCGGCAAAGAAACCGGCTCGATATTTACGCGCCAGATACGCGCGGGTCACGCGTTTTTTTGCGACCGTGGTGATCAGTGCACTGTTTTGGGACGTGATCCTGAGGCGGATCGGTCTGCGGAAGTTGTCGCGTCGAACCGCTCCAAGACGCTATCGCAATGCCGCGATTCGTTTTCGCGCCTTGGCCACCCGTTTGGGCGGGGTGTGGATCAAAGTCGGGCAGTTCCTTTCTGCTAGATTAGATATTCTCCCTGAAACCATAACCTCCGAGTTGGCGGGTTTGCAGGATGAGGTCGATCCAGAGTCCTTTGAGGCCATGCGCAACATGGTGGAGGGGGAGTTTGGGGTTCCCCTTGACGAGCGTTTCGCCTTTTTTGATCCCCATCCCCTGGCGTCAGCCTCGTTAGGGCAGGTCCACCGCGCCACGCTTCCCGGTGGGGAAGCGGTTGTGGTTAAGATTCAACGTCCGGATATTCATGACCTGATCCAAGTCGATCTGGCGGCCCTGACCAGGGTCATCGGTTGGCTCAAGCATTATCCGCCGATCACGCGACGTGCCAATCTAGACGCCCTGATGGCCGAATTCAGCCGGACATTGTGGGAGGAGGTCGATTATCTAGCGGAGGCCGATAACGCGCGACGCTTCGGGGAGATGTTCCGCGATAACCCGGAGGTGCGTATCCCAGATGTTTATGAGGCCCACACCACCGTTCGGGTCTTGACTCTTGAGGATGTGTACTTCACGAAAATAACGGATTACGCCGCCGTTGAGGCATTGGGAGTTGACCTAGTTGAGGTAGCAGAGCGTTTGGTCCGCACCTATCTTTGGCAGATCTTCGTCGTGGGTTTTTTTCATGCAGATCCACATCCCGGCAACCTGTTTGTCGAATCCCTCGAGCCTGATGGTTGGAGGTTGGTGTTCGTCGATTTTGGGATGGTCGGTCAAATCACCCCCGAGATGAAACAGGGGATGAGAGACCTTGCCATCGCGATAGGCACGCGCGACCTAGATCGGTTAATGCAAGCCTATCAAAG
>DUEW01000064.1 GCA_011174845.1 Anaerolineae bacterium
AAAACTGGCGAGCACCAGCTTAAGGTGGTGAAAGCACGGTCGATCTTGAAATACGGTCCCACGCTAACCATGACTTACGCGGTGCTGAAGATGAGAGGCATGGACCCCGGTCACCCTCGGGCTCCTTACCAGGATATTCCTGCGTCGCTGTATGAGCGAGCTGAGGGCGAACTGCGGAACATGGGCTTGCTGTAGGTCTGAATACGGGTTTCTCCGGCAGACTTTGTCCGTATCAAGTAGCGGTCGTTGATGTGCATCTGATTTTACGCATGATGCAGCGCCTGATTAATCTCAACGCGCGAGCTATACCTCACCGAGCGACAAATTGTCTATGGTGCCCCTTTTAGTACCGATGATCCCCACGTTAATGCTGCCGGATTGGTACCCCAGGCGTGAAGCCTACGATGGACATGCTCGCAAGAGGTAGGAGGCGAGAGGGGTCCACCTTCTCTGATTTTTCCATTCAGTAAATCTTGGAAGCAATTTTGTTTACTGCCACAGGTCACATCGAGCTATCACTTGCAGGATGATAATGGATGTGAACCCTGCTGAGGAAATCTATCCGCTCGAGAAGGATTTCTTCAACCATGGTTGAGATCCGATCACCCTGCTGAACGCTCATCGATCCATCGATTCCTAACGTGATGTTCAGCACGAGGTAGGGGCCAAATCGGTGCACAAAGACGTCCTCCACAGCTCGCACACCTGTAACATTCAAGACCAGGCCGTGAACTTGAGAGAGCAGATCCGGATCGGGTTTTGTCGACATGAGCTCAATGGATGAGTCCCGAATGATCATCGCGCCCGTCCGCAGGATGACGATGGCGACAAGTGCTCCAGCCAGAGGATCCATCCATATATAACCAATCCGCGCGAACAATATCCCGATCGTTGCCGCGAGGGCAGAGAAAATGTCGTTGCGATGGTCGTACGCTAGCGCGTTCACCGCCGCGCTCTGGGTCTCGTCACCCACCCAGCGTGTGTAGAGGGTGAGGAATATCTTTAGGATCACCGTCAGTAAAGCAACGATAAGCGCCGTCGAGGAAGATGCTGTCCGGTCGCCTTCACCGATGAGAAAATAGTAGACCGTATTAATCGCATCCCAAAAGATGGCAACGGCGGTGGCGATCACGAACGCCCCAACAGCTACACCGGCGATGCTCTCCATCTGTCGGTGGCCGTAGGGATGCTCTTCGTCCGGCGGCTTTTTCGCCTCCCTCATAAACACAGCAACGACGAGATAATAGGCGACGTCTGACGTTGAATTAACACCATCCGCGAGAAGCGCCGGACTGTGCCCAATGATGCCGATTGCGTTCTTCAAACCGGCAAGCAGCACATTGGCGATTAAACCAAGCCTGACGGCTTGCGCAGTTCGTTGCTCCCGCCTTCCCATCATCCCTTCCACCTATCCCAAAATCATAAACGAAAACCTTCCGGATGTGAGCCAGTTATATAGTTTAACCTATAGATTTTTTGCGTCCAGTATGGATAACCCTTGAACTACGTGAAGATCAGAGCGCGGAACGAATGAAAACCAGGAGCTTTATAGCGAAAACTTCGTAACGATTTTGACTCAGCGGGTGTCTACTTGTCCAACGCTCCTTGATCAATCCACTCGATCAGGGTTTGCACCTGAGCGGGGACTAACTTTGGAGTTCGCTTGGGCATTATGCCGGCTAAAACAAGTTCGACGATCAAATCGGAGTCAAGCTAACTGAGGGAAAGCGCTCGTGAGTGCGCTTCGTACCTTAGTCATTTTTCGCTCCGAGGGGCGCGATTTGGATTCGGGATAGGGACTAGAGGGTCGTATTCCATGTCCTGACTTCTTTAATCAAGTGCTGGTTCCTTGAACGATGCTGAGGGTAGTGTGCTCATTTAGGATCAGGAAAAATAACCAGAATCTCCTGATTTCGGAACAAAGACATATTATTTCTTAGGTAAGAGAAGGTGCCAGATCCGGGGATATTCAACCCGACGGTCCGACCTGTTCAAGTATGTAATAGAAGTTCGCTAAAGAGGGGAAAGCGTTGTCTTATCCGGATGGGAGGTCTAACACCTTCAATGCCTGGAACAGTGAAGAGGTGGCTTCGCTGTGCACGAAGGCAGTAAGTCTGTCTCCGGATTGAAGCCGGGTATTGCCATGTGGGATGATCACCTGATCGTCGCGGTGGATTGAAACGATAATGCAATCCTGCGGTAGCATGGGTGAAAGTTCCGAGATGCTCTTTCCAACTGCGCCATCGCTCGTCGTGAGAGTGTAATCAACAAATTCTGTGCTCTCCGCTTCACGGAAGGCCATCCGCTGAATCCGGTGGGAAAGTTCCGCCCGGCGGGTAATCGCTACCTCGTAAGCGCGGATGATGTCGTCGCGGCCGATCAAACCAAGTAAGCGTCGTGGGTTCGACTGTGAGACGACAGGCAGCCGACCGATCCCCTGTGGTCCCATCTTGCGTAGGACATCACCGATTGTCTCGTCTGGGTATGCGACCACGAGGCGAGTGAAAGGTGTTCCGATCTCTGTGACAGGCGTACGACGCGGGTTTTTCTTGGCCACAGCAACTTCCAGATCGCTGATCGTAACCATGCCCCATAACCTGCCGTCTGCACCTAGAATCGGGAAGCCGTGATGCCTGATGCGAGCGAAGGTTTCGGAGAGATCGACCAGCGACAGGTTGTAGGAGACCGTATCTACCTCGCTGACCATAACTTCTCGCACATATACCCCTTGCATCACGTCCACGTCGCGCCCCTGTTGCAAACTAACTCCACGGCGGGTCAGTTTGAGCGTGTAGATCGACTCGCCATTTAATAACTTTCTTGATAAGAGTGTGGCGATCACGACCGTGAGCATGAGTGGTAGGATGATGCGATAGTCGCCGGTTAATTCGAAGAGGATGATGACGGCCGTAATCGGGGCGTGAGCACTAGCTGAGAATAACGCGGCCATTCCC
Organism: Anaerolineae bacterium; assembly: GCA_011174845.1. Lineage (GTDB taxonomy): Bacteria > Chloroflexota > Anaerolineae > Anaerolineales > E44-bin32 > DUEZ01. The sequence continues at coordinate 2,955 of DUEW01000064.1, forward strand.
ACCAGCGCGTAAGCCCCCGGAGGGGCGCTGATTGCAGGGAAGAGCAGGTTCATAAGTGTACCGAAACTCGCGCCCAACATCGCACCCATAAAAAGGGAGGGGGCAAAAATACCACCGGATCCCCCTGAGCCGAGGGTCAATGCGGTGGCGATAAGCTTGAGGAAGAGCAAGAGCAGGACGCTTCCGAGCACAATTTTGCCCGCAACGGTGCCCTGGATGACATCGTAGCCCACATTGAAGACTTGCGGTAGGCGATCCCATTTCAGAGGTGTGACCAGCGGGTAAAGCAGTGCTAAGCCGCCTAGTAGGGCGCCGCCTATGGCGGGTTTTAACCACTCAGGGATGGCCCTCCATTCGTCGAAACGATCTTCGGACCAATATAACGTACGAACGAAGAGGCTACCGATGAGCGCGGCTAATACGCCTAAGAGTGGATAAAATGTAAATTCCCAGACGCTGTTCAGGTGGTATTCTGTGGGTAAGGGAAAAGCCGGCATGTCTCCAAAAACTGCCTGACCGATGACGCTGGCCATGACAGCAGAGATAACGACTGTGCCGAAATAGGCTACGCTAAATTCGCCCAGGATCACCTCGAGGGCGAATATAACCCCTGCGATCGGTGCGTTGAAGGTTGCTGCAATCCCACCAGCTGCGCCACAGGCAACTAGGTTGCGGATGCGCTCGTTGGAGAGGTTGAGTTTCTGACCTATGGTCGATCCCAACGCTGAACCGATCTGAACGATCGGTCCCTCACGCCCGACAGAACCACCGCTGCCAATGCATAGCGAGGAGGCGAGAGACTTGACCATGGCCACAATCGGCCGAATGCGACCGCCGCGCAAGGCCACTGCTTCCATGACCTCAGGTACGCCGTGCCCCTTCGCCTCACGGGCGAAGAAGTAGATCAATAGCCCAACCAGTAAACCTCCAACTGCGGGGACAAGGACCACATAGGCTTTTCCCAACCTGGGCAGCATTGATGGAAGCCAGTCATACCCCACATATTCAACGACCCGGATCAGAAAACGGAAGATCACCGCTCCTATCCCTGCACCGATGCCTACGATGGCGGAGGTTATAACCAAAATGATCTCTTCGTTCTTTTGCATGCGGGCAAGGAAACCTTTTAACCGAACGAATGGGGGATGACTTAACGATGCGACTGAGGAGTGGTCAATCTCTGGTTCTTCGATCTCCCGCATGAAACGTACCTCACAATTGGAATGATATCCATCAAACCGCTTAGGCATGCTCTATCAGGTGGATGGTGAGCTATGATTCTATAGACCTCTTTTCTTATCCCGTCAAGGGGGACCGATTGGCTAGCTCTCCGATGAGAAAAAATTTTCCCAATGTCCATTCCAAGCCTGTGCGCAAGAAAGTGAGGGGGGACATACGTACGATCATTAAAGAACCAGAGCGCCCACAGAAGAAGTTTATCTGGCACGGAATGTGGTGAAGTACACCGATGCGGCATCTTGGAGATTTGTGTGGGTGGAGGGAAACCTTTTGAGTCATGAAACTCAGCGTTACCCACGCTGTGTATTTTCTACTTGACAAACCAATTTTCTTCATATAATATGGGTGGGCGGTCACCCATATTAATGACAGGACAAGAACATGCCACGCTATAAAGAATCTGAGCGCAAACAAATCAAGACCGAAACCCGGCAGATGTTGTTGCAGTCGGCCATAGAAGCGTTCGCCCGCGAGGGTTATGAAAAAGCGAATATCAATCAAATCTCCAAGGCAGCCGGATTCGCCAAAGGGACCATCTACAACTATTTCGAGAGCAAGCGGGGGCTTATGCTGGCGTTGATCCATGAAACCGCAAACGCTCACCTCGAATATATCAACGATCGTGTCCTGCGTGAGCACGGCGCTGAGCGCCGATTAAAACGCTTCTTTGAGGCAGGATGGTTGGTTGTATCGGAATACCTGCCCCAGCTTCGCATCCTGGTTCATACGCTCTATGGCGCCGATGAGGAGCTCAAACAGGAGCTCTGGCAGGTCTATCAACCGATGCACAAATTGATTCGCGAAGACATCATCTCCCTGGGTATCGAGCAAGGGATATTCCGATCGGTTGATACAAACTTCACTACTGCGTTGATCATGAACCTGTACTTAGGGATTGCCTCCCATGCGGACGACGATGGCCGGATCTGGTTGGACTCTGATCAAGTCGCCGATTTTGTTTTGAACGCGCTCCTTAAATAGTCTTTTTGGTGATAAAGGATGGGTGAAAAATGATGATCAAATTCGTGCTAAGTGCGGTTGTGGTGATGGTGATTGGGGTCCCGCTGTATGCGCTTCCGGCCACCTTATCGTTGCCACGGGGAGTCCGATCTGGCCTGGACTCGTTGACCGTATCCCGAGCAGCAGTGCTGCTGCGCGAATCGGGTGAATCGGGCATGAAGCTGGTGGAAGCCGCACGATCCCTGGTAGCGGAGAGAATGGCGTACAGTCGACGCAATAGCTTCGACAGCTACGCTAAAGCCTTCGAAAGAGGCTACGGGTATTGTTCACAGCAAGCGAATGCGTTGGTCAGCCTGCTCACCCGATTGGGATTCGAAGCAAAGGTCGTTCATGCTCTGCGCAATAGGTTCCCAGATGGAACAGTTACCTCGCACGCTTGGGTGCAGGTTGCCGTGGATGATGAAGTCCGTTATGTAGATTCTATTTTCTATGATGCCGATGCTGCTGAAATTAATTTTAAACCTCTATCCGAGGTGAGGGAGGTGCCGCCTGTATTGAGATTTCTTGAGATATGGGGTGCACCTGCAGTGAACGCACATCGCTATTACCTAACAGGAAAGGATCAAGACTGGTGAATAGCTTAGTTGTTTATTTCTCTAAATTTGGCAACACGCAAAGGGTCGCCGAAGCGATCGCTGAAGAAATCGAATCTGTCGGTCCCGTTCGTTTGCTCAGCTCGGATCGACTCAATGCTTCGGATTTGGAGAATGTCGATCTGGTGGTGATGGGGAGCCCAACCCACCGTATGAACCTGCCGGAGGTGGTTCGACCCATTTTCGAGAGGTTACCTAAACGCATTCTCCGAGGCAAACCCATCGCAGCCTTCGACACATCTTACAAGATGTCCCCGATATTGGCGCGTTTCACGGCAGCCAAGAAGCTGGCTCAAAAGCTGCGCAAATTGGGGGGTAGTCGAATCATCGCCCCTGAGACCTTCCATGTCATTGGAAGGGAAGGCCCTCTCTACGATGGTGAAATCGAACGAGCCAGCACTTGGGCGAAGACGATTCTTGAACGGCTTGATGGCAAAGGAGACAAATAAACCTCCCTAGCAAACGATATCTTTAGATAAAGGTGATTCATGTTGGAGCAAACCAAACAGAAGAACACTCAGGGTATGAACGGAGGTTTGATTTGTCCCTCGACAAGAGCGTTTTTTGAAGAGGGGCGCCGTACGCCGGGATTTACTTTTTTCGACTTTCTCCACGGCTACGTCTATTCCCGCTGGTCGTATCTCTACATCAGCATCCTAAACGGTGAACATCGACTGGCGCGGATGATCGAGTCCATCTTGGGAATCCTTGGCCGACTGTTTCCCTCAAATACAAATCAAGACAACCACAAACAGGGCCTCGAGCAGACGTACCATGCGAAAGTTCTCACCACCGAAGCAGCCCGACAACTTGTCATGGTAAGGGAAGATATCTGTCTGGAAAACTTGGAGAGAGTGATCCCCTACCGCGATGCGCGCGACATCATCCTCAAAAACCCGGATCATATCGTCGTGCTTGAGTGCCCGTGCCGTGCTTCCCGCCCAGAACCTTGCTTGCCGCTCGACGTTTGCTTGGTCGTTGGGGAGCCATTTGCAGGTTTCATCGTCGAGCACCATCCGCAACGCGCCAGGTGGATACCTTCGGAGGAAGCCTGTGACATTCTGGAGGCTGCACACGAACGGGGCCATGTCCATCACGCCTTCTTCAGAGATGTGATGCTGGATCGATTTTTCGGCATTTGCAACTGCTGCAAGTGCTGCTGCACAGCCATGCAAGCTGTGCGTAATGGAACGCCGGTCCTGGCGGCTTCAGGCTATACGAGCACCGTGGACGTAGAGGTATGCATCGGGTGTGGTGATTGTGTTGAAGCATGCCCCTTTGAAGTGATGGAGTTAGAGGACGCAATCGCTCAGCCCAATCGTGAAAAGTGCATGGGTTGTGGTGTATGTGTCTCAGCTTGTGAAATTGATGCGCTTTCCCTGATTCGGGATTCCAGCAAGAGCGAACCGCTAGAAATCCACAACCTGATTGCTCAGGCGGAGCTTGTGGGTGACGGGCTGTAATTCGAATCCCCTTCTCTATCTTTTCACAGTTGAGGTTACCTATTCGCATCAAACTACACTGAAGGATGGAGATCAATGTCTCGTAAGGTATCTCTAGCAAGTATTTATTTCTCCTTATCCCTGGCTTTGGGAAGATCTATTCTGGAAATGGGATGCGTGGCGGGGGGTCTATATCCATTTATTTCCTGAGGACAAATTGTGGGGCTTCGCCTGGCCAACATTGTGGTTCGCATTGTGGCACTACGCCCCCGAATCCCTTTCCCATGGATCGAAACCTGGACCCTGATAGCTGGAGCGGCGGGGTTGGGAGCCTGCGTAGGATAGCTGGCGATGAAAACAGGATCCATCCGATGGTCTATCGTCTCTCATACGCTCAGCGGAATCATTTGGGGATTTCGTTGAGATCACTCGGATCACATGATCGCTTGCTAAAGCTGCTGTAGGATGCGCCCCGCTTCCTTGTGAAAATGGCAGTCGCGTAACGCGCCCCTGCTTACTCCATCGTAGTAATTAGCTCGTGACAATCAGGTTGCATAGATCGGTGCAATGACATCGATTCACCGGGTAGCGAAGCCTGCCGGCTGAGCGATAATGCGTGAGCGGAGTGTTGCAGTGTTGCTCTCCGGCATGGCCTAAGGGTCAGCCAGGGCAAGCAGCGCGCGTCCGTTATGCAGCGGCCCAATCGAACGGATACGGGAGCCTATCCAGAACAAGATTTGTTATGAACGTGACTGCTGTTTACATACTTTCAGCTTCTCTATTGCTTGTAGCTGCCGTGATTATTTTTCGCATATTTATCCGACGCGATTACTTTCGAAGAGGTCGCCTGACCATTTTTTCTTCCTCTCTTCAGGCTCTCATCTTTTTCGTATACGGTGGTTTTCCGTCCATCTACCTTCCAGATGATTGGCCGGTTTCCCATATGAATTCTGTCCTCCGTTTCATTGGGTTGGCATTGATTACTATCGGGTTGACCACGTTGCTGATCGGTATGTTTTATCTTGGAATAGCTCGATCGCTTGGGCAGCAAACTGGCATTTTAAGACAGTCCGGTCTCTATAGGCTCACCAGAAATCCTCAAGTCTTGGGCTGTGGACTCTATATAACCGGTTTCGCTCTGCTTTGGCCCTCATGGTATGCCCTTGGATGGGCAATCTTATTCATTCCAATGATTCATCTTATGGTGCTAACAGAGGAAGAGCATTTGCGTAGAGAGCACGGTATGGAGTACGAACGATATATTGAACGGGTTGTACGGTACCTTGGATTTCCCAAGAAAGGTTAGAAAGCTGCTGCGCGAGTATCCACCGGAGTGACTGAGGTACGCGCGATGTTCAGTTCGAGGTGATCGATACCCGGATGATTAGTTCAAAAACGAAATAAAGTTGTGATTAATTCAAGGTGAGCTAATGAATCCTGAAAAGTCAATCCGTAAGCAGTTATGGGAATTGCGGAAAAGGCTACCGATCACCAGGCAAGCATTTATCTTGCTGATTTGAATATGCCTGCAGGATTCGAACTCGCCCCGCGCGTCCTGGCGCGGGGTGCTCATGTAGGCGTCGGACTAATAACCTCTGGATCCTTGTTTCGAATCCTGAATAACCGCCCTTGAGATAACCTCACGAACTTCGATCCTCGTGGATTGGCCAGGTTATTCATCCCAGAAACCATGCCTGGATAGATGTCATCGGGTTTACCTGATCATCGACATGATAGATTTCATTAAGTTGATATATAATATATTCCGAATATTGAATAAGGCAAGGAGCGTTGTGATGAAAGGGTACAAGCGAGTCGCCGATCTCATGAAAGCGCTGGCGCACCCGATACGCTTGCAGATCCTCGAAGTGCTGGAAACGGAAGCTGAGGCGTGCGTATGCCATCTGGAGGCGCGACTGGGGCAGCGTCAGGCCTACATCTCCCAGCAGCTTGCAAAGTTGCGCGAGGCGGGATTGGTCGTCGACCGCCGGGATGGCTTGAACATCTTTTATGCCCTTGCACAACCTGACATCGAGCCTCTTCTCGGGGAGGCGAAGCGCATGGCTGTGGCTCTAGCCCGCACGAGCGGCTTTGAACTCGTGTTCGCGCCCATCCGCGAGGTGTCACCTGACCAATGTCATTGCCCGAAATGCGAGCAGAAGGTCGCAGTTTAACTGATGGATGCCTGTTTTCATTTGAAACCATTCGAGTAAGGAGTAGGGCACGATGCTGTCGATCAAAGTCTTAGGTCCTGGATGTGAGAATTGTGAACGTGTTGAGCTGCATGCCATACAAGCCGTGGAACAGTGGAAAGAGGATCACCCTGAGGTGGAGGTGACTATCGAGAAAGTGACCGAAATCGAGAATTTCCTTGACTACGACCTCCTCTCTACACCGGGCTTGGTGATCAACGAGAAGCTGGTCTCCTCCGGGAAAATCCCAGCTCCGTCGCATATCATCGCCTGGCTTGACGAAGCTGTGGCTGGATTGCACTTTAGGTGAGAATGCGATGTAGAGGAAGACGCATGTTTTCCCATCACCAAAACCACCCCTCTTTTTTTGTAGATATATATTCCGGTTCTTGAATACATGGTAGAGGTTCTATATGGGAGAGCTTTTCAACGTTCTAGGCACAATGCTCTGGTCCGGATGGGTGGGTTTATTGGACTACCTGGCTGCACACGTGCTGCTCTGCCTGCTTCCAGCTTTTGTTATTGCGGGCTACATGAGCGCCATGATCCCGAAAGAGGCGATCACGCGCTTCCTTGGACCTAAAACGAAGAAATGGGTCAGTTATCCAGCCGCCGCGTTGGGTGGGTTTATCCTGGCCGTGTGTTCCTGCACCATCTTGCCGCTCTTCGCTGGGATTTGGAAGCGTGGTGCGGGATTGGGCGCAGCGATCACATTTCTCTTTGTTGGCCCCGCTGTGAATATCCTGGCGATCGCGTATACAGGTGCGGCCATTGGTTTTGACATCGCCCTGGCCCGCATTATCCTTTCCATCGTGTTTGGCATTGGGATCGGTATGATCATGACCTGGATCTTTCGAGCGCAGGAAGCCAAACGGGCTCAAGAGATGGCGGATAACGGTTTATTTGAACAACAGGCTAAGATTAAGCCCGCAATTTGGATCGTGTTTCTGTTGCTCTTTGCGGTTCTCATCGTGGGAACCCTCCAGGTCGACCTGCTCACGAATACTTGGGCAAGTGTCCGGCTGCCGTTTTCGCTCTCCGAAGGTCTAGCAACGACCCTGGCGACTCTTAATCTCAACCTCCAGGGTGCAGTGCTTATTCTACTGCTCGTGATCATAGCCCCCGTGGCCTATCTTGGACTCGAAAACGTGCTCGTGCGCTTCAATCAATGGACTCACCTCGCCATCGGGCTTGTGGCTGCAACCGTGCTCGTGGCTGCTCCGACGTTCAGTGAGGGAAGCCTGGTGGTGGGAATCACCGGAAGGTTCGTTGGTGAGTTGCTCCTGATCGCTGCGATTGGTTTAGTGGCATCGCGCGCTTTCGAGCGCGATGAAATCAGCGAATGGCTGTGGGAGACCTGGAAATTCGTCAAACAGATTTTTCCCCTTCTCATTGCTGGGGTTTTCGTGGCGGGTATGGTCAAGGCCGTGCTTCCTGAACAGTGGGTGCAATCATTGGCGGGACGAAACACTATTTGGGCGAACCTGATTGGCGTGCTCTTTGGCGTCTTCATGTACTTCCCAACACTGGTGGAGGTGCCCATCGCGCGCATGTTTCTCGAACTAGGCATGCATCGCGGCCCTCTCCTGGCCTATCTACTCGCTGATCCGGAGCTCTCGCTGCAGAGCATCCTGGTCACAGGTCACATCCTGGGGAGGAAGAAGACCACAGTGTATGTGATTCTGGTAAGCCTGTTCAGCACGCTGGCAGGGTATATCTTCGGGATGTTTATGACGCTTTTGTAGCGTATTTCATGGATATGCAGCAGATCATCGGCTTTCCATCGGTGAGAAATCGGAATAGATCATCCGGGCTCGCCTGGGCGGAGGCAAGTGAGAGGTTCCATCATTTCAGTCATTGAGGAGATTGACATGTCATCATCAGAGTCGACGGTTGCTCAACCCATGGGTAAACCTCAAACCAAGCAGCTTTCCACGCTCGATCGCTACCTCACCTTGTGGATCTTCCTGGCCATGGCGGTTGGTGTTCTCATCGGGTATCTCTTTCCGCAGGCGGTTTCCGATTTCAATACTGCTGTCTCCGTAAGCACAACCAATATTCCCATCGCTATCGGCTTGATCCTGATGATGTACCCGCCGCTGGCGAAGGTCCATTATGACGAGCTGGGTGACATCTTCCGCAACTGGAAGGTGCTCGGCCTGTCGCTGGTACAGAATTGGGTGATCGGCCCGATCTTGATGTTCGTTCTAGCGATCGTTTTCCTGCGCGGTTACCCGGAATACATGACAGGCTTGATCCTGATCGGCCTGGCGCGCTGCATCGCCATGGTCATCGTGTGGAACGAATTGGCCAAGGGTGATACCGAGTACGCCGCCGGACTGGTGGCTTTCAACAGCATCTTCCAGGTGCTGTTCTACAGCCTGTATGCCTACATCTTCATCACGCTGCTGCCAACGAGATTTGGGATGAGTGGCTCGACGGTGGACATCACCATCGGAGAGATCGCCAAGAGCGTTTTCATTTACCTGGGGATCCCTTTCCTGGCGGGTTTCTTCACTCGATTCTTCCTGGTTCGTGCGAAGGGAAAGGACTGGTATTACTCGAAATTCGTTCCCAAGATCAGCCCACTGACCCTGACGGCGCTGCTCTTCACGATCGTGGTGATGTTCAGCCTGAAGGGCGAATTGATCGTCACCATCCCGGGTGACGTCATTCGCATCGCCATCCCGCTGTTGATCTATTTCGTGTTCATGTTCCTGGTCAGCTTCTTCATGGGCAGGGCAGTCGGCGCTGACTACAGTAAGACCACCACGCTGGCGTTCACTGCGGCAAGCAACAACTTCGAGTTGGCGATCGCTGTGGCCGTGGCGGTCTTCGGGATCGGATCGGGTGTGGCCTTCGCGGCAGTCATCGGGCCCTTGATTGAGGTGCCGGTGATGATCGGGCTGGTGAATGTGGCCTTTGCTTTTCAGCGGCGCTATTACTTAGGTGAAGCGAGCGAAGCGTAGCCTGAGATGATCACCGGAGCGAAAGAAGCTTGTCCAGCGGATACGGTTTTATTGTCGCGCCTGTAAGAATAAGGTTTTAGATAAACGATGAGTAGGGCGTTGTGATGAGTCTTGATTCAGTGATTTCGTGCCGATTGATCTGATGCAGTCTCTATAAATAGGAACTATCGTCTTATCCTATCACCATTCTCATCTACTGATTTTCTGATGAATTCGCATCCATGCACATGCTTCGGTGGTATCAGGAAGCGCTTCACCCTGTTGATCGGGACTCCTGCGCGGGATATTGTTGCCCATTCGTCCTTACACGCTTTGAGATAAGCGCGTATTGCAGATAAGGCGCGGAAGAAGAAGTACAAAGTTGTTTGGCGCCTATCCTGACCGTGTTGATGGCCTCGATACAGGATGTATACCGAATAAGATGTTCTATGTAAAAACTAGCCGCTCGAATCGCATGCCAAAAAATTAGCACTTTGCATAAAGGTGTCTATAATTTAAAGCAAATACTTGCGATCCCTCGAACAACATGAGCTCTCCGCGAATCACAAGATGTGTCACATCTAGCTTTCAAGTTCAGCCCGACGATGAAGACCGTCGGGTATTTCTTTAGGAGCGGAAACCATGCAACGGTTTTTCCGGATCTGCTCATTGACAACCCTTTTTTTGAGTTTTCTTTTATTTCAGAACCCAGTCGGTGTTCTGAGCACTGCGGAAGGATCCCATCTTCTAAGTCCAATAACAATGCTCGGTATTTTTGATCATTACTGTGATGGTAGATGGTTCAGCGGTGGACTCCAACAGCAGGAGATCGAACTTCCATGCCCAGGCAGTGAGACTGACGACCGGGGATTTGTTCGTCCATTAGGTCCGAACTTCACGCTGGAAACGGACCAACCCGCTGAACGATCGATCCAGACTCATCCACGGTGGGTGACAGATGGTTATATCTACGGTGCTTACAACCTTCATAATCTCGGTATAGATCTCCAACCTGGTGATCGTTTTGTTTCCGAAGTCGGTTTTCTCAAAGGTGCAGGTGCGGGTGAAGTGCGCTTTTCCCTTTGGTATGACACCAAGCCCGGACAGGCTGGCGGGGAAGCGATGTTGGTGGAACGAGATGACACACATGATGGCAAGCTCAGGGACATTAACGTCGATCTAAGTGGTTACTCCGGTGGCACTGGTACCCTCATTCTACGCGTCGATGCGAAGGGAAGCTCGGCGCAGGATTGGGCTGTATGGATTAATCCTCGCATCGAGAGACAAGTGACGCCCACCTCGGCTGTTACCCAAACCTTACCCCCGACGCTCACGCCCTCACCAACGATCACACTCACGCGAGAACCCACGTTTACGCCGCCACCGGAAGCGGTGCAGGGTCCTTCCATTCAGATCTCTATGTTGCCACAGGATCCTAAGCTCACAGATCGAGTGAAAATACATGTTGAAGCCTTGGATCCGCTCGGCGTTGCTTTCATAAAAATCTATGTCAACGGCGATCCGGTAAGGACTTGCCAAGGCACGCAAACCTGCGAATACACAACGCCGCCTCTGGGCGAGGGTTTGGAGGTGGGCGCCGTGGCGGGAAATTGGCAAGGTGGGGTTGGCGTAATGGGGCTCGTTCCCGAAGCCATTGCCCCCAGGATTGGTGAGCCATGGTGGTGGGAGGATGAGGACGAGGATGGCGTAATTAATATCGCCGACAATTGTGTTTCCAATCCAAACCCAGATCAACTGGATAGCGACATGGATGGCGTTGGCGATGTTTGCGATACCTGTGATGCAACCAGAGCTTGTGAATCGTTCTGGCCTGATGAGGTTCTCTCACCTGAATACTGCTGCCAGGCATGTTTCATCAGTGACAGCGAACCCTTTGGATTCCAAGATGGCACCTTGTACACGCAACTCTGGTATGACCTCGTCTCACGAAGCGGTTGCGGCTGCATGGATACAGATCATGGGTTAATTCCATTCGAGCAGGGAAGTGTTTACGAGGAAAGCGTCATCTCGAGGTTCTACATGGGAATGCCCAGTGGGCCCCATCCTGTCCCTGATCGCTGTCAGGCTTTAAGCCGTTGTGAATTTTCTATGGAAGACCAGTGCGCCAATGCTACACAACTGCGTGAGTTCTATTGCGACTCGAACGGCGTTGGGAGCACCCTTATCGATTGCCCCGAGGGTTGTGTGGATGGCGTGTGCGTTTGCCCCGACACCGACGGCGGCAGCGATTACTACACTCCAGGAACGGTCGCCGGGCAGTCTGATGTGTGTTTGGATGAAAGACGCTTGCG
>DUEW01000065.1 GCA_011174845.1 Anaerolineae bacterium
CACCTCGACTCCTTCCTCCTCTTCAGGCTGCAGTTTGCCTCCACACCCTAACGCCAAGATGCTTAGGAGTATTGCCATCCCAACGAGTCCCTTGAGTAGCCGTTTCCACATGCTTCTCACCCCCGCTGCCATTAATAACGAGCCGCATTATCACCTCCGGATAGTGATCTACACGCCAGACCTCCTTTGCCTCCGCAATGGCGTAACAGATCCTTGCCTGAAAAACCATTGCTTGTCATGCCGTTGCGTCCTAGAATGCGTAGGCTCGTTTTACAGTTGTTGCTGCATTTTGCGAAAAACTAGATTACAGGAGACAAAACCGCTTGCGCAAATGGAGGTCATCCACGATGAAAGGAAACCCGGTTACTCCGCCTGTAGTGCTGTCGGCCACCTATCAGTTTGAAAACAGCGACGAACTGATCGACGTCGTGCAGCACCGCTCTGGTTACATCTATTCTCGTTGGGACAATCCGACGGTTCGCGAAGTCGAGAAGACGGTTGCGTCGTTGGAGGGCTACTCCGATGCGGCTGGATTCGGCTCAGGGATGGCCGCAATCACGTGCTCAATCCTTGCATTCGTTGAGAAGGGTAATCGTGCCTTGGCCATCCAGACTTACGGAGAGACCTATCGCTTCATCAACGACTACCTGCCACGGATTGGGATCGAGGCACTCGAGCTTAGCTGCGACGAAGTGGATCGATGTGCCACTGAAATTGAGCAAGGAGTGTCACTTCTCTTTCTCGAATCGCCGATGAATCCCCTGCTTCGAATAATAGACATCAAACCGCTGGCGCAGCTTGCCCACGATCACGGTGCGGTGGTCATCCTCGACTCGACGTTTGCCTCACCGGCGAACCAACGGCCAATCGAGCTCGATGTAGACATCGCCATTCACAGTGCCACGAAGTACCTGGGGGGACACCACGACATCACCGCCGGCTTTGCTTGCTGCAACAAGGAACACCGCGAAAGGATCTGGAAGAAGCGCAGGATGTTTGGTGGCATCCTCGATCCGATGACCGCCTTTCTCACGTGGCGCGGCCTGCAGACCCTTGATGTACGCGTGAAACGGCAAAACGAGACTGCCATGACAGTCGCTCAATTTCTCTCAACTCAAACGCAGGTGGGTACCGTCTACTACCCCGGCTTGCCGGCCCATCCGGATCACGCGGTGGCCGCCCGCCAGATGAAGGGTTTTGGGGGAATGCTAAGCTTCGAGTTGGATGCTGATTTCGAAGGGACCAAACGGTTCATGGACCATCTTTCGATCATCAAGCTGGCCACAAGCCTTGGAGGCGTCACCACGCTAGCCACTCAGCCCGTCACGAACACCCACGCATCGCTTTCCGCCCAGGAGCGAGCCGCAGCCGGTATCAAGGACAGCCTGGTGAGGCTTTCGATAGGACTTGAGGATCCGGAGCTTCTCATCGATGATCTCCAGCAGGCCCTCGCGTCAGTGTAGGTTGAAAGATCCGGGTGCGATGGCTAATCGTTGGGATGCCACGCCACCCATCTTGGTTACTGAAGCTCGTATGTACTGCTAGGATTTTGGGTATTGCAACACATGGAACGCGATGAAGGATGGGAGAAAGGTACACGTCCTGATTCCAAGAGATGTTTTGAATTGACATCTTCCTACGAACATAGCTTGTCATACAAGAGCTAGCAGGAAACCCTCCAATAACTGATATTTCCGCACTGCGTCAGATATTATGAGCGCCGCCTCGTGATTAACTCATCGAAGAAAAAGATGTTCGTCCTGCACATCTTTGTCGTCTATCTGCTCTCGGAGCCCGCGTGCTTCCTCCTCAGAACAGTTTCCTCTCGCAACTCCGAAAGGAACAGATTCAGGCCGTCTTCGCCCAACTTCAAAGGGAGCTTCTCTTTGACATAGGAGGAGACCGCAATATTCAGTTCTTCAACGATCGAACGTTCGTTGGCCCTAGCCAGTATGGCCAATCCTTGAAGGAGATTATGATCGATAATTTCGCCGTTTTGCAGCGCCCACCGATGATCCACGACTCCTATCTCCTCTTTAAAATAAACGGAAACTCGGCGATTGTCTCGCCGTGCTTCCATCCACCAAAAGACTCTTCTAGATATAATTTTTGGCTTTCACGGCAACCTCGTTTACCAGGTTACAACACCTTCCCGCGTCGTGTCAAGAGAAATGGCCCAGAGCATTGGCTACTCAGCAAATGGGGCAAACAGTACGCCCCAAGGACTTTGGATGGTAGTTGGCACATTTTGGCAAATCTTTTAAAAAGCCGAAGAGATGCCCAATTGACAGACCGGGACGGACATTCATCACCTTTCACCCTTCAAGCCGACAATTGTCTATCCCGTCTTGCTTTTCGGGTTTCGACCCTAGTACCTCTAAGGGAAAGTTATAATAAACCCAGTGGCTTCCAGATAGTCAACCAGCACAACCCCCCTGAAAAGGTGCGGTTGCGAAACGTTGGCTGATGGAAGCCCAAGATCGACGGGCCAATCACGTAGTTGTATGATTCCGGTGAGTAAACGGGCAGACGGCGATGCAGTTGGAACAACACGCCGAGTTCTCAATCCAGAACTCGTAGCAGCGATCCGCATTCACTGTCCAGCGGAGAATCCCCTTGTTATTGGACGGACACGCCACCGCAAAGGACGGTTCTCTATCGGAGCTGATCGCGTCCGCTTGGCATGCGTCGACGCACTTGTTGCACTGCTTGCAGAATTCGCTGACGCCAAACTCGATCGGTTTATCCGGCTCCAAGGACAAGTCGGTAAAGACCTTACAAATCCGCATGCACGAGCCGTATTCCGGTGAAATCAG
>DUEW01000066.1 GCA_011174845.1 Anaerolineae bacterium
ATCATTGTACGCAAGCCGGCTGGCATCTCAGGAACTGCTGTGAGCGAGCTAGCCTATGATCAACGTGGAATCATACTTACAGGTAGCAGCACTCGCCTAGGAAGTTCTACGTGGGTAGAAATATATGCTCCTACCGGGGGAACAGGTTGGGTAAATTTCTGGTATCTAACGGAAGATGTCCCACCAGCGCGATTTTGCGAGGATCTGAGGGTGAACGCTTTGTTAGAGACTTTTGTCTCCGGACTGATCAATCATGATGGTGAGACATTAACTCGCGTTGTCAACCCGAAACGTGGTCTGATCCTACGCCATGACTGGTGGAATCCAGAAGTTTTATACTCCACCAGTTCGGTAAGCAGCATATATAGCGACCTTAGCGAGATCGATTGGGGTGTTCTTGGGGGTAGTGATTTCCACATTCTAGGTTCCTTCCGGGAAATTATTCTGCCTCAATTGGAGGACGTCTTTTTAATTTCCCCTGAAGTAAAATGCAACGAGATGATCGCAGGTGTGACCACCCAGGTTGCGGTATGGCCGAGGGAATTCGATAACATGAATTTCTATGTTTTCCATCGACCTTCCCCTGAGGGCGGAAATAAATATGATTGGCGTACGTGGGCAATCGGAATCGAATACGTTGAAAACCAGCCGTATATCTCAGTCCTCATCCAATACCGGGGAGACATCTAATCACGAAGACATTTCATCGACGATCTAATCCTGCCGGCAGAACTTGCTCGAATGATCTGCGATCAGGGGTTCCTTAGTGCCGTCGTCGAAATCACAGATCCCTGACGATACGTAGGATCTCGTTCCCGCCGGGTTATCGACCCGGCGGTTTAAACTCGAGAATATGGTTGGTAAACATAGAACTTGGACAAACGCATCCTGATACTCAGCTCCCCGAGTGCTTTTTCTTATCCCCCGTGAAATCAGTTAGATCGAATGAAGCAAGACACCACCGACGGTAACAAGATTAGGTAGGATTGGGTGAAGTGATCTAGCAACATTCAGCCCCGAGTGAAGGGATTTGTGATGGAAAGAAGGACGCTGGAAAACCACGTGGCACTGATCACAGGCGCATCATCGGGAATTGGTGAGGCAACAGCGAGGTTGATGGCTCAGCACGGTTGTCATCTTGTCTTAGCTGCCCGTCGATTGGAGCATCTGGAGACTTTAGCCGAGGAACTGGAAGGGGTAAAGAGGAGCGTGACTGTCTTGCCCCTACAGGTTGATGTCACCAAACTTGATCAAGTCGAGATGGTTGTCGAGGCTACATTGGAGCGATATAGGAAGATCGATATTCTTTTTAATAATGCTGGTGTGGGGAGATTAGGTTGGTTGGAGGAATTGGATCCAGAATCGCAGATCGATCGTCAGATACAGACAAACCTGCTGGGTTCCATTCTCATGACCAGGGCGGTATTGCCTCACATGCAAGCTCGTAAAGTAGGCCATATTATCCAAATGTCCTCCGTCGCAGGTTTGATCGGAGCGCCCACATATAGCGTTTATGCAGCCTCGAAGTTTGGAGTTCGAGGTTTTTCGGAGGCTTTGCGACGTGAAGTAGCCGCTTGGGGAATCCATGTCACAGTGATCTATCCCGGAGCTGTAAAGACGAGCTTTGCCCAAGAAGACGTTATGAAGCGTCGCACGGGTCTCCGCTCACCAAAAGCGATCGTGCTAGAACCAGAAGTTGTCGCCAAAGCCGTGGTAGATAGTGTACTAAGACCCAAACGATCTGTTGTCTTGCCGTTCATGATGCGACCCATCGTCTGGCTCAACCAACTCTGGCCTAACTTGATTGATTGGGCTGTCAAACGTTTCTTTGTGGAGAGAGAGCGGGGGGAGGTATTGAAATAAAGCTTATGAAGAACGTCAAGCTCCTGATGATGAGAGATACTTCAAGATCTCGACTAAGCGCGAGGTCCATTCTTGATTGTCAGATCGAGTTAGCCATAACCCTCGTTTACTGAGGCGAATGTCGCTCCCCAGATTTAGGACATTTAGGTCGATCTTCTCTCGAGGCAAGTGTAAAAGAAGTTTTCCGTTTTCCATCGATATCGATTCGACACCAGCTTCTACCGCATACAATCTAACTCGTAGTTGATATAGAAGATTTTCAACTTCGATTGGAAGCGGTCCGAATCTGTCGGTCAATTCCTCGGCTAAGGCTTTAATTCCCTCAAGGCTGCGCACCTCCGCCATTCGTCGATAGAGCTGTAAACGAAGTTCTCGCTCGGGAATGTAATCGGAGGGGATGACGCTCGGAAGGGGGAGTTCGATCGTTACGGGAAGCAGCTCAACCATATAGGGTAAGCTAGGTGTATCGTGCACATCAAGTTTGTATTCCACTTTAAGGCGCTGTACGGCCCTGGCCAACAAACGCGTGTAGAGGTGGAAACCGACAGCAGAGATATGCCCGTGTTGACGGGTTCCGAGGATGTCACCTGCACCTCTGATTTCAAGGTCACGCATCGCAATCGCGTAGCCAGCGCCGAGTTGTGAGTGCTCAGCAATGGTCTCCAATCGGTAAAGGGCTTCATCTGTTATACGGTATCGTGGATGTCGGAAGAAGTAGGCATAGGCTTGGGTTGCGCCTCGACCTACGCGTCCTCGAAGTTGATAAAGTTGAGCCAAGCCAAATCGATCTGCTCGATCGACGATCAGTGTATTGGCATTGGGAATATCCAGGCCAGATTCGATGATTGAGGTGCAAACTAGAACGTCAATTTCGCCATTGGCGAACCGCTCCATTACAACGGATAACTCTCTTTCGGGCATCTGGCCATGGGCGATGGCTAGAAGGGCTTCTGGGACGAGGCGCATCAATCGAGTCCGTATCGTCTCAATTGTCTGGACTCTATTGTGGACAAAATAAACTTGACCGCCTCTGTCAAGCTCTCGGAGCACGGCTTGTCGGATCAAGCGTGGGTCATAAGGTCCTACATATGTGAGGATAGGAAGACGTGCCTCAGGTGGAGTATTAATGTTAGAGATGTCTCGCGCACCAGCCAAAGCCATGAAGAGTGTGCGTGGAATCGGCGTGGCGGTTAATGTGATCACATCGACCTCGGTCCTTAATTTCTTGAGGTATTCTTTATGCGTCACACCGAACCGTTGTTCCTCGTCAATAATTAATAAACCGAGGTCTTTAAACTGGACATCTGATTGCAATAAACGATGCGTTCCGATGACGATATCGATCTCCCCGCTGGACAGACGGTGGAGTATTTCCACTGCTTCACGACCCTTACGGAAGCGGGAAAGCATCTCAACTTCTATCGGAAAGGCGGCTATTCTTTGGCGAAATGTGTTGAAGTGCTGTTGAGCAAGAACGGTGGTTGGGACTAGCATAGCAACCTGCTTCCCGTCCATTACAGCTTTAAAAGCCGCCCTCAGTGCTACTTCTGTTTTCCCATAACCGACATCGCCACAGATAAGTCTGTCCATGGGTCGGCTGTGTTCCATGTCGCGCTTTACATCTTCGAGGGCTAGAAATTGATCCTCTGTTTCTTCATAAGGGAAGGAGGTCTCAAGCTCGCCCTGCCATGGCGTGTCATCTGAAAAAGCGTAACCTTGAATGGTCTGCCTACGCGCGTATAAATCGAGCAATTCACGAGCTATTTCTTCAACAGCTTTGCTGGCTACCGATTTAGCACGATCCCATTCTTGGGTACCCAGTCGAGACGGCGTAGGATCTGAACCATCGGCGCCTACATAGCGTGTAATGCGGTCTGCTTGATGGATGGGGACATAAAGCTGATCTCCGCCACCATACTCGATCAGCAGGTATTCCCTTTTTAATCCATCGAGGGTGCGTTCGACGAGCCCGGCGAAATGTCCGATGCCATAGTCTACATGGACGACCCAATCGCCAAACTTCAAATCAGCGTAAGCGGATTCAGGAGCTTCCGCGATCCTCCGACGCCGAGGACGCGGGCGTGGCCTCGCCCAACCAAAGATCTCGGCATCCGTCAGTAAATGGATTTTCTCACCAGCGGGAATATTGAGGAGCCAACCCTCGGAGAGCGCCCCATGGACGAAATGCAGATCTCCTGGCAAAAGTGTTGACGGCAGCACCTCGATTACAGGTCTTGGTGTGTCGGTCTCTGACCAAAGTTCGGACAACCGCGGAGCCTGTCGGCTGACAATCACAATTGTTTCATGATGGAGAATACGTTCGACGAGGTGATCCATTAATGGGCGTAATTGTCCACCAAAGCGCGGGCCGGGTGCAAAAGAATCCATCAATTGGATCTCATCTTCTTGAGATGTTGCAGCCATACTGAGGTCGATCGCTAAGCGCTCTTCAAGGTTGTCGTTGATCTCTGAAAGTGTCAGATATGGAAGAGGGAAT
>DUEW01000067.1 GCA_011174845.1 Anaerolineae bacterium
CTTGCATATAATTGGGCAGCATGAAAGCCAACCGCTTTCCTTTTTCAAGCAAGGTCCACAGACTCACGTAATTGGCTTCCGAACCGCCGTTGATGACTGTGATGTTCGAGGGTTTACAGTCTGGATAAAATTGGGCGATGCGTTCTCGGAGTAACGGCGAGCCGACCGCTTCGGGGTAGCAAAGTTCTTGGTTGAGAAAATTCTCCGGATCCCCTGGGCTATCGAGAAGTTCTGACAACTTCAGCGGTAATATACCGCTTTCAGAAAGATTGTAATCGACGACATTCTCATACTGGACCTGCATGCGTTCCATTTCAAATGTATCGATATGCATGATCTACTCCTTTCCCAAGAATATGTCAGACCTCAAAGGAAGTTCCCAGCCCGCGGGAAATCGCTTTTTGGTAGGTCAGTACAGCGATGGTGGTATCCTGAACACCCACGCCGGTCAGGTCACAAATGGTGATCTCTTGATCATTTTGCCTACCGGTCTTGCTGCCAGCGGTCAACTCACCGATCTCTGTAATATCGCTATCTTCTGACAGGACACCTGCCTTCAACGCATGATGCAGTTCGCCGAGGCGGAAGCACTGGCTTTTCGAGTCACACACAATCAGGTCAGCTTTCCCCAGCACATCAGCAAATAACTCCTGTTTGTGCTCGGCATCAGCACCCATGGCAGTGATGTGCATGCCAGCGTGCAGCCATGCTGCTTTGGCATAAGGCTCCCGTG
Source organism: Anaerolineae bacterium (assembly GCA_011174845.1). Classification (GTDB taxonomy): domain Bacteria; phylum Chloroflexota; class Anaerolineae; order Anaerolineales; family E44-bin32; genus DUEZ01. Next base: position 734 of record DUEW01000067.1, read on the forward strand.
TAGGCGTGGTGGTTGCCACAAACTGGGATTGGCGGAAGACCTCTTCTGGGCTGTCCGATATCGTCACTTCAACACCCAGTTCTTGTGTCATCTCTGAAGCATATCGCTCCACTTCATCAGGAATGATGCCGTACACCATTAGGCGTTGGAAGTCCCTTACCAGTCGCAGGCCTCGGATCTGGTAGCGAGCCTGGACGCCCGACCCGATCACCCCGGCAGTCGTTATCTGAGTTGGCGCCAGGTGTTTGGCTGCAATCGCTCCGGCTATACCGGTTCGCAGGTCGGTCAGGTACCCGTTATCGAGCAAAACTGCTTCGAGGAAGCCAGTCTTAGCGCTCATCAGCACCATCATCCCGCTCCCGTAGGGCAGCCCGATGGAAGGGTTGCCGAAAAAACCCGAAGCAATTTTGATGGCGAAGTGATCCAATCCTTCGATATAGGCGGTCTTGATGTCCACTTCTCCCTGGTTGGCTTCCACATCCACGCGGATAATCGGCGGCAAACTAACCTTGCCTTCCACCAGACGCGTGAATCCCAGGGAAACCGCATCAACAGCCTCCTTGTTCATATTAACGCACTTCCGGATTTTGTTTTCTCTCAAGATAGTTACCTTCATGTATTTTTCCTCCTATCGAGGTTCGTAGCCCCTTGTCCAAACCATTCAGTGTTGAGTCCACCTTTCTCTGATTGAGCACATTTTAGAAACCTCATCTACTTAACGACTCTCCCATTTAGGATAACCATAAGTTACATAAGGGCATTACTCCCTTATGTAATTGGCTCATCCTTCTAAAACGCCGTGTTTGCGCTTTTTCTCTTCAGATTTGACATACGCTCAGGTGTAAAAACCCTTCCAATAAGATACCAAGAAAGTATCTCCTCGAGCCTATTGAGATGATGACATTTCAATCCCTGGCAAAGCAAGCTTAAGCACTTCACCATAGGTTTGGATCTGCGGGTGTATCCGACGACCAATAAATATGGGATTGGTGATCGCTAACATGGCCCCGTTTGAATCATAGACATCCAGGCGATACCAGTTGGATTGTGATAATTTGGTGGTGTCACTATAAAGAAGTCGGGCCTCGCCATCTGTAACGGATCTTTCCGCTACAACCTCCCCGTTTCTCACAATCTGGGCACAAGACCCTTCAGGGCACTCAGAAGTGGTCGAACTGAAATTAATCTCACCCTCGAATAGTCCGATATCTTGACCGATGTCATACACTTTGCCATTTACTTCGGCTTGGAAGGACACTTTAGGATCCAGGCTGACATAAACACGCCTACGCATCACCGCTGAAAGAATGGCATTTGATGAAAGTTCTTCAGCGTATACATAGGTCGTTGGCCATCCGATGGACTCGCGTGTATGGCTGCCAGTATACGTGGGACTTGGCACCGTTCGATGGTAATCGCTGCCGCCGAGAGCGGTCGTTCTATACCCAACATTCAACAGTTCCGTCCATAGCCTAATTGCCTTAGGCGTACCCAAATCGCTTTCATGGAAACCGGGGCAATTGCAAACCTCGATACAGTGGACATAGTTCAGGTCGGTTTGATCATCGAGCCACTTCCAAGATTCTCTTAGAGGATGAACAATGCAATTGATCAGTCCCTGTCTGGAAGCGCGGACGAAAATTTCTTTGATCGGAGGGCGATCTTTACCCCACGCTAAATCATCGTCGTAAGGATACACACAAATATCTTCCATCCAATCATGCCAGCCTCGGATGCCGAGCACATTGAAATGCCCAATTTTGAGCGTGACTTCCAACCCCGGGATTATCAATATATCCGAATCCGGCATCAATTCCCATAAACCATCGATAATGTTGTGATCGGTGAGTGCGAAGAAGTCTATCCCTTCAGACTTTGCAGTCTCAACTAACATAGCCGGCGGTAGGAAACCGTCGGAGAAGTTAGAGTGGACGTGGAAATCACCGCGATACCAGCCAGCCTGGGGATTGACTATCTTCGTTGGTGAGAGCAATTGAAACATGGCTATCCTTGTGTTTTTCGCAGGTGTGCGATGTTTGAGATAGTACTGTTAATCGATGGCCTGCTTGCTTATTGCTGCGGCGCTATTTATTAAATATTCAGCACTTGAGCTAAAAGCAAGGCTAGTTGCATAATCTTTTTCGTATCAAATCAAGGATTCTGGTACAAATCATAACTCCGGTCATTCCTGCTTGATGTTGCGGTTTCTTGTTGATGATCTCATTGTTTCAAGATCACCACACTTATAGCATTTGGCATTCGGCAGTCGTTAAGGTTGGCGGCCAATCAAAGCCTATTTTGGGAGTTAATGGATCATGCCCATGTAGGGCTAACCTGCTTCGACAAGGTGACAGACCACAAAATGCTCAGGTTGTACTTCTCGGTACTCGGGTGGGACCTCAAAGCAGATGTCTATCGCCAGTGGGCAGCGGGTGTTGAACACACAGCCTTTGGGTGGGTTAGCCGGGCTGGGGACTTCACC
>DUEW01000068.1 GCA_011174845.1 Anaerolineae bacterium
CAACCGGGTGTTCACGAATGAAACCGTGACCACCAAGGACTTGAACCGCCCTGTCTGTGACCATCATGGCCATGTCAGTTGCACCGGTGAAGGCCAAATAGGCTTCCTTCGTGGCGTCCTTTTCATTGTCAAGCAACCATGCCGCCTCCCACACCAACAAACGAACGGCCTCGATTTCCAGTGCCATCTCCGCCAACATGAAGGCGATCGACTGTCTCTGAGCGATTGGGACGCCCCAAACTTCGCGTTCCTTGGCATATGGGAGAGCGTAATCCAATGCCGCCTTGCTCACCCCCAACGCTAATGCTGCGATGGCAACCTGTGCACTGGCCAATACCGGGCCAATGTCAAAACCATCCTCACCACCAAGCCTTGACTCCAATGGAAGACGCAGATCCTTCAATTTCACTCGGAAGGATGGAAGGGCTCCGATTCCCATCAGCTTCTCACGCTCGCCAACCTTCAGACCCTCAACCCCCGCCGGAACGATGAAAGCCTGTGTCTGCCCATCCAATGCAGCATAGATGAGAAAAGATTGTGCTTTGTCAGCGAAAGGCACATAGGCCTTCTCACCATTCAGCAAATAGCCATCACCGTTCAACTTGGCAGTCGTTTGCATATCGCCAGGGTAGAAGTCAAATGTGGGCTCGATAAATGCCGAGGTGAATGGTTTCCATTCCGCTTCGATTACGGGAGGTAGCAGCTCGCTCTTCTGCTCCTCTGTCCCCCCGAGAAGGATCGGCATTGCATATGTAGCCGGGAGCATGACCGCCAAGGCACCTGTCAAGTCTCCCCACCCCATGGCTTCAGCTGCCAATACTCCCGTAACTGCGGATCGCTCGCCAAATCCACCGTAGGTCTCTGGGATACTCGCTTGGAGTACACCCAATTGCCACCCCTTTTCAATCAAGCTTGGTGGTAATTCTCCCGTCTCATCGGCATCGTGGGCAGCTGCCCTCAAATCGTTTGTTGCATAGCGCTCTATGGCCTCAATAAGCATGCGTTGTTCTTCGGTCGGTTCAAATGAGTACATGAGACACTCCTTGGGAGGGATTCTCCCTCAACACCCATCACTTGATAGGGGAGATGGGTTCGCTAATGAGATACCCTCCGATGCTATGGCAGGTTCAGGGTGTTCGGCATTGAAGGTCACTTCCAATCGACCTGTCCCTTCCGTGCGTTTATATCTAATAGGAGCAGGCGATTCGAAATTGAGTTCGTCCAAATTGTCGATGCCCAAATATCCCCTTTGCACCAGATATTCCACATGCGCTCCTGCCTCCTCCAAAGCCAATAACTCATGATAACCTTCCACCTCCGGAAAGAGCGCGTGAGAAATCTGAGCGACAGTCAAAGGCTCTTTCAACAGGTCTAAAATCTGCTCCAGTCGATCTAAATGCAAACTTTCAATCTCCCGAATTCGATCTCCCAGATCATAGATCGGTCCCTCATGACCACCAAGGACTAGATGTATTTCATCAGACAATCGCCGCACGAGTCGAAGGGATTCCAAGTAGTGCCCCAGGCCGGTGTTTAAACTCAAACTTTCAGGAGCTTGATGGGGGGTCGTCTTTTTCAAGACGTGATCACCAGAGAAAAGCACATCATCGAGTTGGATCACAACATGGCCTGGGCAATGACCCGGTACATGGAAGATGCGAAACGGTCCCAATCGCATCCCCACACTGTCGTAAGTGAAATCTGGAGCTAATGACGAATAAAGGTGTTTATTTAGCATGTAGAGCGTCATGATGCCTTCGCGCTTATTCACCTCCACTCCAGCTTCCACCAGATAAACTCGTAGGCGATGTTCCACAATCTTCAAACGCTCTTCGAAATTGGCCAACACTCGCAGATCGAGCTCATGAATACCAATTTTCGCTTCCGTCCGGTCTCGAACGTAGGGCAAACCTCCGAAGTGATCAATATGGCCATGCGTGATCAAAACGTGGGTGAGATCCTCCCAGGTGGCTAGCTCTCCATATCTTGAATGGATTTCCTTCATACCCTCTTCAAGCTGATCGTTGGATTCCCCGAAACCGGAGCCAACATCGATGAGCGCGATGATATCGTCGGTGAACACCAAGTGGGCATACCCCGAAAGGATGGGGAAAAGTTCCAATGGAATGCGGTAGATGCGAGCACCGCCATTTGATTGGTAGGCCTCAATCGTCGAGGTCATGTGTCAGGATGCCCTTCATGCGTTAATAAGCCATAGAGAAACAAGTCACAAAAACGATCCGCTAATTGCTCGGCCGTCAGTGGTCCTCCCCGCTTGAACCATGTGATCATCCAATTCTGAACACCTAACAGTGCAAAGGTGGCGACCACATCATCAACAGGTTGAAAGGCTTTCTCCTCCACCCCCTCTTTAATTAGATTTCGCCAGATATGTTCATAACGATCACGACGCTTGATATGTTGGGCACGCGCTTTTTTCTCTAGGCTGCGATATTCGAGCAGCAGAACGGCCGCCAGATCGGCATCCTGGATCAACCTCCCCACATATGCATGCATGGCCCGTCGAAGCTTTTCTTCCGGAGGGAGATCTGTGGCGACCACTTCTTCCAGATCGGCGATTAAAAGATCAAGGGCATGATCGAGAATGGCATGCAGGATTTCCTGCTTGCCCGTGATATGGTGGTAAAGGCTTGCTTTTTGGAGATGGACGGCGTCGGCGATGTCCTGCATAGAGGTAGCGTGATAGCCCTTTTGGCGAAAGATCTGAGCCGCTGCCTGAAGGATATCCGAACGCTGCATACGTACAACCTACCGACCGGTCGGTAGTTTTACTATAGCACAGCCAGAGGCTTGAGGTCAAGCGATTGTATCTGTTCAGGACATATGAGACAGTTGAGCTTTCGGAGCCACCCTTTGGTGATGGTCTGCAAGATACTGCGCTGGCGTCTTGAGTGCAAGTGAATAGTGCGGCCGGATGTGATTGTAAGTGTGCTCCCATTCTCGCATCGCCTCGTTCAGCTGCTTCAGTTTCAGTTCCCCCATATAGCGGTCGTGGAATTCCTCGCTATGGGTCCGTTGCGCCCGTTCCACATGCCCATTGAGCTTCGGGGATCGCGGCGGCAGGACAAACAGCCGGATCCCTTTCTCCCGGCACGCCTCTTCAAACTCCGCCTGGAACTCGCTCCCGCCATCGACCCCGTTCGGACCGGGAGCCCCGGTCCGCCGGGGCGAGACGGCCTGGATCGCCTTCACCGGATAGGGTGAGCGCGCCTGCAGGGTATCAAGGAAGGCCCGTGCGTTCCTGGCAGTGGCGCTCCGGAAGGCTTCGATCACATCCCAGCGGGAGACCATGTCCCGGGCGGTGATCTGCTTGAAGACCACATTCGGCAGTGGCCGCACGTCCAGCGTATCGACTTGCACCAGGTCGCCCGGATCCCGCACAGTGTAGTCTTTTGGCTTCCGTGTGGCGTAAGGACGCTTCACGCTGCGCTTGTAGGTGCGGATACCATTGCGCAGCGGCTCGCGCAGCACTCCTCGGGCTTTCAACCGTTTCATGATCCGTCCTACGGTGGAAGCCGAGGTCTGCCACCCCTCCTGCTTCAGCAGCACCGCCAGCTTCTCTTTGTCCCAACCATATTGCTCTCGATAGACCTGTACCGCCTCTGCCAGCTCCGGAGACCACTGCGGGCGTCGGTAATGCTTCGGTCGTCGGCTGCGCTCCTCCAGACCTCGCAGCCCTTCTGCTTTCACCCTTCGTTCCCACCGGTACAACGTCGCCCTGGACAAGTGCAGTACACCGGCCGCTTGCTGACCGCTCAACCCGTTC
>DUEW01000069.1 GCA_011174845.1 Anaerolineae bacterium
CCTGATCTCTCGACTGCTGCCTTGGATCCATTCTGGGATATCCCTACCTTGAACTTTCTATGCAACACGCTCACTGCAGATACCAGGGAACCTTATAGCGACGATCCCCGCACAGTTGCCCAGCGAGCGGAGCGCTATTTGCGTAGTAGGGGGGTCGCTGATGAGAGCCGATGGAGTCCGGAATTTGAATTCTACATTTTTGATTTCGTATCCTATCAAAATGAGAACCATCAGGCAGGGTATCGTTTTCAATCTGAGGAAGCTGAATGGATCAGCGCTGAGGAGGGCGGGGGACCATTCATCTCTTTGCATGGGGGTTACCATGTCTCACCACCGAAGGACCAATTCCACAACCTCCGGAATGAGATCACCCTGAAACTGGAAGCGATGGGGATACCGGTTAAATATCACCACCATGAGGTTGGTAGTGCGGGTCAGTTGGAGATCGAAATTCCGATGATGGACCTTGTTGCTGCCGGCGACGCCATTATGCGAGCCAAATATGTGATCAAGATGGTCGCAAGAAGCTATGAGAAGGTGGCCACGTTTATGCCCAAACCGCTCTATGGGGAATCGGGGAACGGTATGCACTTCCATCAATGCTTGTGGAAAGAAGATGTAAATCTCTTTTACGATCAGGAGGGTTATGGTTTTCTGAGTGAATTAGCGCATTATTATATTGGAGGATTACTACACCATAGTGCTTCTGCTTTAGCTTTCACCAATCCCAGTACAAACTCCTATCGTCGCTTGGTGCCCGGCTTCGAAGCGCCCGTGAGTGCGTTCTTCTCTTTGGGGAATCGTAGTGCGGCCATCCGTATTCCCAAATACGCAGGTTACCCCGACGAGGCGAGAATCGAATTTCGACCACCCGATGCCACTAGCAATCCTTACCTTGCACTCGCGGCTCAGTTGATGGCAGGAATAGATGGTATCGATCGAAAATTGGATCCTTCCGAGCATGGGTTTGGTCCAATTGATGCAGATGTTTATTCTTGGAGTGAAGAACAGCGGCGAGGAATGAAATCTTTACCCACATCGCTGTTGGAAGCGCTTCAAGCGCTTGAGGGGGATCAGGATTATCTTCTAGTGAGCGGTGTGTTCACAAAATCCTTAATTGATGAGTGGATCCGGTATAAACGGGAGGTGGAAGTTTGGCCTGTCCGGAACCGCCCCCATCCATATGAGATCAGTTTGTATCTGGATGTTTAGTTGGGGGCTTTACCCAGTACGGCAATGGATCTTTGTAGAGCTTGTTTAAGACCCCATAAAAGGACGCAGGCTTAAATCGGAACATAAAATATCTTCTCCCAAAAATTCTGTAATCTAGGGCTATTGACGTGATTGGGGATATGTTATATGATTAAACTAATTAGGATAATTAGTATCAAAATTACCCTATTACAATATAATCATTATTACAAAGCTGAAAGGATATTGACTATGTCTGAAATCATCACTAGAAGAGGAAAAATCATTGAAGATCCGCCTTTCCTGCGATCAGCAGCGCGGTGGTTGTTCAACAAAGTGCAGGCAGCTTGGCTATGGTTACCCGTTCGCATTTGGCTTGGATATCGTTGGATCGATGCTTCCTTGAATAAAATCGATAATCCTGCCTGGGTTAGTACGGGTGAGGCACTCAAAGGTTTCTGGGCAAATGCAGTATCGATTCCTGAAGGGGGACGTCCACCCATCGCTTTTGATTGGTATCGCAATGTCATTCAATGGCTTCTTGACACCGGTTCTTATACTTGGTTCGGCAAGCTGATTGCTTACGGTGAGATGTTGTTGGGTGTCGCCTTAATTCTTGGTGCATTCACGGGCATCGCAGCATTCTTTGGTGGATTTATGAATTGGAATTTTATGATGGCTGGATCTGCGAGCATCAATCCGATGATGTTATTGGTTTCCTTTGGACTCATCTTAGCCTGGAAGGTGGCGGGTCAAATTGGTGTGGATCGATTTTTGCTGCCTTTGGTTGGAGTGCCCTGGCAATGGGAGCTGCCATCAGGCGAATCGGAGCTACAACCAGGGGAGTTGGCTGGCGCTTCGGATTAGTTCATCATTTATGTGACGATCGAAAGGGTAATATTACTTAGGGAAGTAATGTGACCTTTACTAAAAAAAAGAAAGGCACTGGGTTAGGTGCCTTTCTCTTCGATACAAATGGATAACAACTTGCATGACGAGATCTTCAAGCGATGTTGAAGATCAGGCGTATGCGGTTTTTATGTGACTTCTCCAATCGGAAAAAGTGGGAGCTATCCATCCTGCCAGACTTTCAACATCCACAAGTTTGCCTCGAACCCATCGTGGATCTCATCCAGATTGCCGGATGATCAACGTCCGTTCCCCATTGGTTGATTCCTTTCACTCCCTGAGCTACCTGGGTCAATAACATTTGTTGGCAGGGATATAATTGAGACATTAAACCGCATAGAGTAGGCCATCGATATAAATCGTAATAACGAATATCGATCTTCCTCATTTCTTAAAAATTTTTGGATAAGACATATGGACACAATTTATCTTGATTACAACGCAACGACTCCCATCGCAGAGGAGGTCGCCGACGCCATGTTGCCTTACCTACGTGAGCACTTCGGCAATCCCTCTAGCAGCCATCCGTACGGTGTTCTTGCCAAGCAGGCTGTTGAAGCTGCCCGTCGGGAGGTAGCGACACTCATCGGCTGTCAGCCAAGTGAATTGATTTTCACCAGTGGCGGAACGGAAAGCAACAACTATGCCATCAAGGGTGCTGCCATGGCGTTAAGGGATCGGGGTAATCACATCATCACCTCAGCCGTAGAGCACCCTGCTGTTACAGAGGTTTGTCAATGGCTGGAAAGCCAGGGATTCCGATTGACAGTGTTAGGTGTCGATGAGCATGGTCTTGTGGATCCTTCAGACTTAGAGAAAGCCATTACCTCCGAGACGATCCTAGTAACTGTGATGCATGCCAACAATGAGGTGGGGACGATTGAACCTATCCCTAAACTTGCCGACATTGTCCACCAGCATGGGGCTCTGATGCACACTGATGCCGCCCAATCGACGGGGAAAATTCCTGTTGATGTGAACGCCCTTGGTGTGGACTTGCTTTCGATTGCGGGGCATAAACTTTACGCTCCCAAAGGGATTGGTGCGCTTTATATCCGCAGTGGTACAGCCCTTGCCAAACAACTTCATGGCGCAGATCATGAGAGTAACCGACGGCCAGGAACGGAGAATGTGCCCAGCATCGTCGCACTCGGGCGAGCATGTGCACTGGCTGCTCGGAATCTAGATGAGAACATAGCGCACTTCCAAGCCATGCGGGATCACCTATACGATGCTCTTATGGACGGGCTGGGTGAAGAAGTGATCAGGCTTAATGGTCATCCTGAGGTATGCCTTCCGAACACGTTAAGCGTGAGCTTCCGAGGCGTTGAAGCTAACACGCTTTTGGCGGAGATCGGGGAGAAGGTAGCAGCGTCAGCCGGGGCAGCCTGTCATGCAGATTCCATCGATGTATCCACAGTGCTTGAAGCGATGC
>DUEW01000007.1 GCA_011174845.1 Anaerolineae bacterium
AGTTTCGCAGGAATCTTAAGCCGGGTGAAGCCTTGATCCTGGTCCACCAGAAGGAAGGCGTCCGCAGCACCTCCATCCACATGTTCTTCGTCTTCTTCCCAATCGCCGCGGTCTGGATCAATCGTCATGGCGTGGTCACAAGCACCCATTTAGCGAAGCCCTGGCGACCCTATTACGCTTCGCCAGCCCCGGCGTGCTATGTCCTTGAAACTTCTCCGCAATTTCTGGACCAAATATCGATCGGCGATGAGGTGGATTTTGTTTGATTGGTGGATGATTTGGGTTGTTGTTCCAGATTCAGCCCATAGATTAGGTATGGAATGGGGATCATTTCATCTCGGTTTGTATTTCTAAGTCCATTTTAATAACTATATGCGAGGAGAGGGGCGGGATATTCGTAAGGATGTAGGCAGCGCTTATCCCCCCATATTTTCCGTCCCTCTTTTCGCGGTTAAACATTTTGCGGTGGGGTTGATGATGAATAACTAGTCTCTGATCTGAAGCAGAACAGGGGCAGAAATGACTCGAATCAGCCCCGATTTTAAGAAATGGGGCTAAAGTTGTGCACCATGGCGGTTAAAACCGCGTTAACAATACGCAAAGTTGTTTAGCAGTAACTTCTTTGGATTCCGGCAGCTCTGCTGCCGGCCATCAGCAGAGCTGATGGATTCCAAAGGTTGAAGCCCGAGCAGCCTCTGCGTTTCACGAGCGGACTTTGCAGAGGATACCGAGCCTTTTGTCACCGTGGCTATGCAAACAACGGCTCCATCTCTTGTTCCGATAACAACGACTGCATTTCTTCTTCTGACGGACGGGCTTCGAAGCGGCTGGCGGCATCTAACACCTTGGGAAGGATTTGGGTGTCGCCGACGGAGATGAGAAACACATCCAGGTTGCCCAACACCCAATGAACCGCCTTATCAATCGCCTCCTGCTCCTCCAAGGGTTCATACCAGGTTGTACGCGTTTTCTCTCTGTCTCCCCATGGTCGACGGGTGACGGATTTTATGGTCTGTACGGCGATTTCTCGTTCCCGGCATAGCTTTATCAATGAGTCGAACTTGGCAGCGGTATCCGGATTCTGCATCAAGATGTAGCTGTAGGTTATGAGAACCGAGTCAAAGTCGAAACGCTCGAGGCTCTTTTTGTGCATCGTCGCCGCGGTCACACCGTGACCGGTGACGCCGATGAAGCGGGTTATACCTTGCTCGCGCGCCTCGATGACGGCCTTCAGCGATCCATTGGAACCCATCGCCACTTCCCACTCCTCGGGTTCGATCAAATTATGCAATTGAATGAGATCCAGATGATCCAAACGTAAACGCTCAAGTGAAGCGTGGATCTGTCCCCAGGCCTCGTCATAGGTACGCAGGTCGACCTTCGTAGCTAAGAAAAAATCCTCCCTGTGCCGCTCCATCCATGGACCAACGTGGAGCTCCGAATCGCCATAGGTGGGTGCGGTGTCGATGTGGTTGACCCCATATTCCTGGAGCATACCGAGGACCTGATCGGCTTCCTGCTGAGTAACGTCCCACAGCGCGGCAGCCCCAAAGATCACGCGGGAGCTCATATGATCTGTGCGTCCGAAGGGTTGTTTTCCAATCATCTTACCGTCCTTGTGTCCGTCGCATTCGTTTGTTTGTAGATGAGAATCATAGCACGATAATATCTCACTTATAAATATATCCTGATCAAACCAGCCACTTGAGGTTACAGCGACATTCACGTGTTGGTCATTTTACATAGCAATCATAGGTATGGAAATTACTACTGATATTCTGTCTTGCGAGGTCCTTTTTGGACTCCAGCAGCTCTGCTGCTGGCCATCAGCAAAGCTGATGGAGTCCAAAGTTAGCTTTGCTGCGTGAAATGTGTCTCATTGCATATCACAGATCGACGTAGAAGCTGCCCGGATGCCTAAAATCAAGAGCTTGAGGCCAAGCAGAGAGTCCTTTATAGTACTTTTGGGAGGAGAGCATGTCGTTGATAGGACTTCACTCCTGGGACCTAGAACCCAAACAAGCGATCGCGACCCAAGCCGAGCTGCGCGATCGCCTCATCCTCTCGTGGGATGGTCGGGAAATCACGACCGTGGGTGGGGTGGATGTGGGTTTCGAAGGCGACCAGGCGCGCGCAGCGATCGTCGTTCTAAGCTATCCTGAACTTACGCCCATCGAAGCTGTGACCTCGAAAAAAGCCATCACCTTCCCCTATATCCCGGGTTTGTTGGTATTTCGTGAGGGACCGGTCGTCTTGGCCGCATGGGAACAGCTTCAGACAAAACCCGATCTGCTCATCTTCGATGGACAGGGAATAGCGCACCCGCGCGGGATTGGGATTGCCTCGCACATGGGATTGTGGTTCGAGAGACCCAGCATAGGCGTCGCCAAATCGAGGTTGTATGGGCGTCACCTCAACCCCGGACCCATGCGTGGTGATGGTGCTGAACTCTACGACGAGCACGATCCGACTCAAGTGATCGGCATGGTTCTCAGGACGCGAGACGATGTCAGCCCGGTTTATGTCTCACCAGGGCATCTTATCGACGTGCAGCACTCGGTGGAGTTTGTCTTGAGCTGTTGCTCTGGTTATCGGCTGCCCGAGCCAACGCGCTGGGCAGACAAGGTCGCGGGTGGGGGGAAGTTGCCAATGGATGTTGGTTATCAGACCAGTATGTTTTGATGATTTGATGCCGAATGGCTCAGGATGACATGTGGGTTGATGTCCTTCTTAGCGCCGGTAGGTGAGAGGAATCCCCAGGATGTGACGAATTCAGAAGCCTCATCCTAGGGATTCCTCGTCGCTTCGCTCCTCGGAATGACATTGGTGATATTAGGATTATTTTAAAGGTCAGATCATTTCTATCCTGTCTCATACCACCCATCACTCAAATCTTGCCACTTTGGATTACATGATGTGATCAATTCGACCTTTTTATTTCGACGTCAACTTTTAATTTGCTTTTCTCTATTGAGGGCTTCTTTAATGTCTTTTGTTTCTTCGTAATAAACCAAACGATTGATGTTGTACTTCGAGGAGAATCCCGGAACCAGTTTGTTTTTGTGTTCAAAGACTCGTCTTTCTAGATTGTCCGTAACTCCTGTATAGAGCGTTCCTTTTGAGCTTGCCATGATGTAGACATAATACTTATTCATGTGACACCGTATTCATTCAAGAGAGTTCATCAGATTATGTATTATTGTGTATGCAATGAGTGTTTGGCAAATAATTAAGTCTCATCATCAGTTATCGTAATTTTGTTACACTGGAACATTACGATCGTAGAAATCCGACCAATTAATGTCATTCCGAGTGCCGATAGGCGAGAAGAATTCCTATGTTGTAACGGATTTAGAAGCCTCGCCCTAGGGATTCCTCGTCGCGATGCTCCTCGGAATGACATGAGAGAAGGTGTCATTCCGAACGCCGGTAGGCGAGAGGAATCCCTGTGATGTAACAAATTCAGAAGCTTCATCCTAGGGATTCCTCGTCACTTCGTTCCTCGGAATGACATGAGAGGAGGTGTCATTCCGAGTGTCGATAGGCGAGAAGAATTCCTATGATGTACCGGATTTATAAGCCTCATCCTAGAGATTCCTCGTCGCAATGCTCCTCGGAATGACATGAGAGGAGATGTCATTCCGTGTGCCGATAGGCGAGAAGAATTCCTATGTTGTAACGGATTTAGAAGCCTCGCCCTAGGGATTCCTCGTCGCTGAGTTTCTGCTGAGCGTAGCCGAAGCACTCCTCGGAATGACGAGAATTGGGAAAACAACCCGAGTAAACAAGACAAACCAAAGTCATCCGTAGCTATCTGATCGTAATTGAGAGTGGATTGTTGGGATTTGAGAGCCTGTTTCGGAAGAGAATAAGACCGTATGCCAGTCAGTGGAGAAGTGTTAGGTTTGCAACTGCTTGCCGTCGATATACTTGCAGGCAAGAGATACATCGAATGTAACGATCAGGGGAGTTAAATGGAAATTGGATGAACCCAATCGACCAGGAGCGATCAATGGAAGAAAACAAGCAATCCGCCATGGAAGCTGATGCAGAGCAAGAAACCTCCGCGTTTCGTTATCCCGTTTGGTTGGCGATCGCAGCGTTGGTCTTGGGGGTGAGCGTCGAGGTCCTTTTTGATGGACATGTGTTAGGAATCTCCTTCCCGATTTGGTCCGCGTTATGCGTCCTGGCGCTGCTGGGAACGGCCGCACGGGAGGGCGTCCGTCCTGCCTGGCTCGAGGCAGCGTTTGTGATCTTGATCCTTTTCTTCTCAATCATGGCCTTCCTTCGGCTGGAGCCGCTGACCGTATTTCTCGATCTCGTTCTCACCTTGGCGCTCTTTGCCCTTTGGGTGCGGACCTTTCGAGATGAGAAGCTGTTCGACTTTGGTTGGCTTGACTTTGGCTGGACGTTGATCGGAGTCCCCCTAGAAGCTTGGATCCGCCCCTGGCCAGTGGCTCAAACCGCTTGGCGTCAGGTTGTAGGTGAGCGTGTCGAGCGAAGTCGACTTCTAGCGGTTCTGCGCGGGTTGTTGTTGGCCCTCCCGATCTTGGTGATCTTTGCTGCGCTGCTTGTGTCTGCGGACCTGGTCTTCGCGGATTATGTCGAAAACGCCCTGCGCTGGTTCGATTTGGACCGATTAGCTGACTGGTTCAGGCGATCCTTGATCGTGATCGCCAGTGGGATCTTCTTCCTGGGAGCCTTGGTGTCTGCTCTCCGTGAACGCGGGGAAAAACCTGCGATCGGCTTCAAGCGACCGTCCCTCTCACCTTTCATAGGCTTCATCGAAGCGATGATCGTCTTGGGCGCGGTCGACTTACTTTTCACCGCTTTTGTTGCCATCCAATTCACCTACCTCTTCGGTGGGCAGGGGAATATCACCGCTACCGGTTATACCTTCTCGGAGTACGCGCGACGAGGTTTTGGAGAGTTGGTTGCAGTGGCCGTTCTCAGTTTAGGGATGATCATGGTGCTTGGAACCTGGGTGAAGCGCGAGGGGAAACGTCACAACGCTTGGTTCAATGGGCTCAGCGCGACGCTCGTCGGTTTGGTCGGCGTGATTCTGGTATCGGCGCTCAAGCGCTTGCTGCTTTATGAAAACGCTTACGGCTTCACACGACTGCGAACCTACACCCACGTCGCAATTTTTTGGATGGGGATCCTCTTCGTTCTTTTCCTCGGTCTGCTTATCACTGGTCATCTGCGTCGGTTTGCCCTTCCCGTAGCTCTTGGCGTGGTCGGTTTTGTGGCTACCCTGAACCTGCTGAATATTGATGCCTTCATCACCAATCGGAACGCTGTCCGCTTGGCAGATACAGGGGCGGTCGATGTCGATTATCTTTCAACCCTTTCGAACGATGCCATGCCGGGCTTGATCCAACTAGCCAAGGACTCACCAGACTGGGTGCGCGCTGAATTGCTTCCTTATCTTGCTTGCCGCCGAACGATGTTATCCGATCGGAACGAAAGGGTAAGTTGGCAGTCGTACCATCTCTCACATGTGAAGGCTCAGAATCTGCTGACAGAACTCGAGGATGATTTGGGGAATTATGAAGTAGAGTTCACCGACCGAGGATGGATCGTGAATGGACCCGATGGTGAGCAGAGCTGTTTTTGGATCAGGGATTAGGAGCCGTTAATCGTATCAAGTAAAGGCTCGTCAGGGTGATATTTTGAGATGGGCTTTGCGCCCACAACCCATGCTGTGTGTCCCTCGCGATGGACCGTAACCTGAGCGTTGTATTCCCTTAGGACTCTGGCAATCCGCTCAGCGGGGATGAAATGGCTTCGGAAAAGGGTTAATTTCTCCGCCAAGGCAACCAATTTGACGGCTATTCTGCGAATGTCGGGCTCTTCAATGACGAGCAGCCCTCCGGGGATTAACACTCTCCATAACTCAGCCAGGCTGCGAGCTTGATCAGCGAGGTGGTGGAAGGCGTCCACCATCACCACGCGTTCGAAAGCGCCATCCGGGAAAGGTAAGCGTTCCGTTTCGCCTCCAACCAAGTCCAGTCCTTTCTTGGATCGCGCTTGTCGCAGCATCTGCAACGAGGAATCGGAGACCACAACTCGGTCAACTCGTTCGACCAACCCTTCGGCGATACGCCCTGTCCCACCACCGGCGTCGAGCAGGCGGCCAGATATTGGCAGATCGGCCATCTGTGCAAGTCGTTCGCTACCCGGCGATTTGATCAGCAGGTCGTAGACCGGGGCTAAAAGGTCGAAATGATTTAGAGACGGCATTCGCTGGGAAAGTCTCTAAAGAGGATGCGACGTTTACGGTCAAAGCCGGTCATTTTGTATCGCCCGCGATGCTGAATTCCCAGGCGCAGAAGAAGGCCTCAGGGTGGGGATCGGGTGGGCATGCGATACAGCGCATCTGGATGCGGGGATCGATGGTGCGGGCGAAGCCAGCATACTCGACCAGCCCCACCGACTTGCAGGGAAAATCGGGCAATCCTTTCCGTTGGCGGGTAGATTGGACCCGGCAGTCATTCATCTCGAAGCGCAACGTGCGTTCATTCACCCAATTTGTGGATTGTTTGTTTATGAGAGCGTACATCCGTAAATTGAGCGCTTGCTCGAGCGCAGGCAGACCGCCACCCTCTTTAATCCCGTGACGCTTCATGATCCGATGGGCTTCGATGACGGTGAAGCGCTCCCAGGCTTCAGCGTCTAGTCGGACAGCTTCTTCAATACCATAGTTTCCCTCTACAGCTTGAAACCATACGCCGTCATGCGCTAGCCAGTTCTTAGCTGCGTCCTCGAGCAAGTCGATGAGTTGTTCTTTGTTGAATTTACGTAGGAAGCCCCGATTTGGCATCTGATATCCCTTGGATTTTGGTTTGGTCAATCATACCCGATAGCGGTTTCGTCGCCAATGTTGATGAATGAAAGGATGTTCCGAGCTCAGGGGTGCTATTAAATAATAAGTGTTAGCAGGGGACAGGTTCAGGTGTCGAAATGTAGCCGCACCCCTTAGGGTGCGTGAACGCAGGCTAAAGCCTGCGGTTATATTGATGAGGCGAAGGTGATGTAACCTTACCTTCATGAGGTTTTGGAGTGCGCAAGCTCTGCTTGCGCCCAAAAGCAGAGCTTTTGGATTCCAAAACCCGTTAGCTTGATCAAGAATTTGGACGGGGGGTTACTYCCTCRYRATAWCAANAAMAATAWTYTCCCRATAATCCTCAGAAACCTATATCTTCGCACCCCTTAGGGTGCGTGAACGCAGGCTAAAGCCTGCGGTTACATTGATGAGGCGAAGGTGATGTAACCTTACCTTCATGAGGTTTTGGAGTGCGCAAGCTCTGCTTGCGCCTCCTTCGACTACCTCAGGACAATGCAAAAGCAGAGCTTCTAGATTCCAAATCCCGTTAGCTTGATCAAAAAATTGGATGGAGGATACTTCCTCATGATATCAAGAACAATATTTTCCCAATAATCCTCAGAAACCGATATGGCCGTACCCCTTAGGGCGCATGAGCGCAGGCTAAAGCCTGCGGCTACAGATTGATACAGATGGACAACAAATTATGGCGGGGGGAACTGTGCGAGGTAGATCTCTGTAAATGTGTCCACCCATGGACCGCGTTCGGAATCGTCGAGACCACTGAAAACGACGATGAGAAAAGGTCCGGATATCCAAACCCGGCCATCCGCACCGGAGGTGTGATAACGGGCCACTCGTTGATTGGACACCTCTTCGAAGTTCCATGCGTAATCTTGCGCGGAGAGGATATCCAGATGTTCCGTCCGTCCAGCACGGCTATCGTAGCTGAAGAGCTGCACGGTTACGTGGTTCTCAATGTATATCTGCCCACCGACAGGTCTTTGATATTCCACACCAATCACCTGCACAAGATGACCGCCAGGCAGCTCACTGCTACCAAGCCCGGGTTCCTGTGCGTAGAAACCCTGTGGTAAGTTAACGGTGATGATCTCCGGCAACACCGAGGGCATGGGCTTAAAGGAGCTTTGTTTGAGCCAATCCAATGGGGTGAGGTCGATATTTGTTGCAGGGGTTGTGGGGGATGGTATCGAAGTTGGGGAGGAGATGGTTGGGATGGCCGTAAGTGGTGCCGCGCAGCTAGCAAGCAAAGCCAGCAAAACGCCGGTTCTAAGAAGACGTACAACCATGCAGCCTCCTCTTATGACAAGCCAGAGGCTCGATGCCGAGGGCGACCTTATTGTATATCAGTTGGCTATTGGGCGAAGTAGTATTTGTATCTTTAGCAAGCGGGGAGCTTACCTTGAAACCCGTCTATATGGCACGGATGGCCTTAACGCTTGACCGAATGACGACGTTCTATTAGATTGAAGAGGATCTTAGTAAGAATCAAACGTGATCGAAAAGGTTGGTATTGGTGGAGAGGGGTATATTCATTCCACCGCCTTAGAGAAAACGATGGCAGAAAAGATTGTCCTCCGCAGGTTGGAACCGGAAGATCGTGACTGGGTGATGGGTCTTCTCTATGAGCGCTGGGGATCGGCGCTCATGGTTACCCGTGGTCGGGTGCACGAGGCTGACCAACTGCCGGGGTTCATCGCCGAAGATCAAGGAGATCCGATCGGGTTGGTCACCTATCGGATCGACAGAGATGAGTGTGAGATGGTCAGTCTCGATAGCTTGGTGGAAGGGCGTGGTGTCGGCTCGGCCTTGGTGGCAGCAGTCAGGGAGACAGCTACGGAGTGGGGATGCAATCGACTGTGGTTGATCACGACCAACGACAACACAGCCGCGCTCCGCTTCTATCAAAAGCTCGGATTCCGGTTGGTTGCGGTGCATTGTAACGCAATCGATAGATCGCGCGAGCTAAAGCCTGAGATCCCTGCTATAGGGATGGATGGAATTCCGATTAGAGATGAAATTGAGTTGGAGCTCCGTTTAGACAACTAATAGGCATCCGGAAGCCCTCTGTTTCAGCGCCAGATGCTATCGTATCCGTGTTCGCCTTTCAATGGTTTGCCCTCGGCGAAACGGTCGAGGGAGAAAGGGGAGATGTCGACGGTCGTCGCTTTCCCATCGAGGATAAGCTCGCTCATACAGGTGCCAACGGCGGGGCCGATCTTAAAACCAGTGCCGCTGAAACCACAAACCAAGTAGAAACCCTCTGGCCCAGCATGACCGAGGATTGCGCGTTGATCGGGGGTGATGCCATCGTATCCCCCATGAACGCTATGGAGCGAAGCCCGCTCCATGCTCGGTATTCTCAGGCAGATACGATCTACCGCGCGTTCGACGAAGCCAGGTTTGGCGTGATCGGTGTCCCCATCGGGAGATTCCCCAATTGGATTCTCGTCCTCGAGCCCAACGAGGGTTAAGCCACCGGTCTCTGGTCGAAAGTACATGGCGTTGATGTCGTCAATGACGGTGGGATGGGAGGGACCGAGTTCGGTCGGCCGACGGACGAACATGGTGTCGTGACGCCATGTGTCGATGGGCAGATCGAGCCCTGCCATCCTTCCTACTTCGGCCGCCCAAGGACCCGCAGCGTTGACCACGATGGGCGCTGAAAAAGTCCCCTTGTTGGTCTCGACTCCCCCGATTTTTCCGTCTGACGTAAGGATGTCCGTTGCTTGGCATTCCTGGATCAATTGTACGCCGCGCTCTCGGGCGATCTGCATGAAAGATGCGGTCGTGCTGTTCGGGTCAGCATAACCGGATTCAGGCTCATAGGCCGCGAAACGGAAGTCGTCCGTCCTGAAAGAAGGAGCTAAACGACGAACGTCTTCGGAGCTAACGAGCAGACTGGGGATGCCTATTCGTTGGTGCATCGTGATGTTGGCTTTGAGATGATCTTCGTATTCGGTGCGAACAAGCTGCAGAAAGCCAGTTCGAGTGAAACCGCAGTCACCCCCAACGATCTCTTTCCAGTTCAGAAAGTATTGATAGGATGCCCAGGCCAAACGGCTCTCCGGCTCGAGGTCATAATGCATGCGTACTAAACCGCTGGAACGGCCTGTCGCGCCTGCAGCGAGAAAGCGGCGCTCCAAGACAATGGTTTTCGCACCTCGCTGGGTTAAGTGAAAGGCCAGACTGGCCCCATGGATCCCTGCGCCGATGATGATGACATCCGCATTATTCTTCATCGCTTGCCCCTGTCTCACAATTTGGTTGAATACATCCCTGGGATCATTATAGGTTAGGACGTGAGAATGGGTAGATAGAAAGAGAGAGGCTTTACGAGAGGGGCCGTATCCATCTTGATGGTGGAGAATCGGATGGGGAGGTGGCGAGGCTTGCCATCAGTCAGGTTTTTTTCTGTCAGCCATTAATCAGGCCCGTGGTCTTCAAGAATAGAATCTTCTGTTAGCATGTTACTGTGTGGTGGCCCCACACAAATTGAGCAAGTTGCCTTGAGGAGGTTTCGTTGACAGAATCGAAGAAAGTCTCATGGGTTCTCTGGCCCTTTGTGGCACTTTGGCGCCTCGTGACGTTCATCCTCGAGATGACCGGAAGGTTCGTCGCCATACTCTTAGGGTTCGTGCTGATCGCAGTGGGGGTGCTGGTGAGTATGACGGTGTTGGGCGCCGTGGTTGGGATCCCGCTCGCCCTGTTCGGCCTTTTGCTTCTCTTCCGAGGACTCTTCTAGGGAATCGAACGAAGGGCTCTCCAAGGACTATCTATCAAGTAGGCTAACTCCAAACGGGACCCAACTTGATTACTTGCAGGTCGTGATTGATGTGTGTTGCTTGTGTTGGTTTACCCTTGCACGTTCGATCCCTTGGCCTCGATGTAAGAGCATGGCGACACACTGCAACCTTTCTCGATCTCCTGCGTAGATATCGATAGAGAAAGTAAACAATGGAGGAAGGAAATCATGTCAGGGAAGTATAAGCGACTCTACCGTTCGCGCGAAGACAGCATGATCGCCGGCGTATGTGGTGGACTCGGCGAATATTTCGCGATCGATCCAACGGTCATCCGTCTGGCGCTGGTGGTGATCGGTTTCATGAACCCCCCAGGAGCTGTGATGGCGTATCTTCTGATGATGATCGTTGTTCCCTTGTCGCCCTTAGCCAAACCCGCAGAAGAATAATGCCACTCTGGCCGACCCTCAAAGGTGGTGTTTCGTAGACCGTGGATGGTAGCTTTCACTCGAAGATTGACAGGCGAAGACCCCGATCGCTGCAAGCGGTCGGGGTCTTCTTAGTTAATATTGGACATAAGAACGGTAGTCAGTAAGCGGAGGTTGTACTCCTGCTGGAGTCTACCTTCGATGAGGATACAACATTATTCGGACATCATGTCATTCCGAGGAACGAAGTGACGAGGAATCCCTATGGTGAGGCTTCTGAATTCGATACAACATAGGGATTCCTCTCGCCTGTCGGCGCTCGGAATGACATCTTCTACATTGTCATTCCGAGGAACGAAGTGACGAGGAATCCCTATGGTGAGGCTTCTGAATTCGATACAACATAGGGATTCCTCTCGCCTATCGGCGCTCGGAATGACATAATGAGAGTTGACATGAATTCGTTATTTGGGAGAATTCCAAAACGTGCAAATGATGTGAACTTCCGCGTCGATAGGGGGAGACCCAGATTCAGTTCTCCAAAGGCAAATCGCTGTTCATGATGTAGGGGCGGGGTTACCCCGCCCCTACATTGCACAGTTCCTGGATATGTTACGCTTAATGCGGATCGCTCTTTCGCCGCGAGGATAGCCCAAGACCTCACAAGTTTTCGTACGCTTCTGACCTCTCTTTACGCCGGGACAACTCAGAAGCGTATCTAACACCAAGGGTAGAAGCATTTTCCCTTGCCCAGTCGGTTAGTCTCGTTTCGCCAACAGGTGGTGAGTTTGTATAGAGTAGATTCGCCTTCAGGCCCTCGATTTCCTCGCGCGTGATGACGACATCGCCACGGATCTTCCCCAGGAACCAGCCGACAAGGTAGCCCATGGTATCGGGGATGGAAATCAATGGCCTCTGCTTATCGACGATCTTGCCGATCTCTCGCACCAACTCCTTATAGGTGAAGGTCTCCGGGCCGATGGCATCGATAATACGATCCTCGGTTTCACTTCCTTGCTCAACTGCCAGCTCTGCTAGATCGTCGACGTAGATGGGTTGTAGGCTGTAATTACCATCCCCGAAGATGCCGAAAACAGGAAATCTCCTCAATATCCAGGCGATGTTGTTGATCAGGATGTCTTCTTTCCCGAAAATGACCGCCGGACGGAGAATCGCGTAGGAGAGCCCCAAATCGATAAGCTCTTTCTCTAGTTTTGCTTTCCCACTGAAATATTCGAGATTTGATTCTTCGGACGGATTGGTGATGCTGATGTGGACGATCCTCTTGACCCCTGCTTCTTTCGCCGCGCGGAAAAGTGTGCGCGTGTTCTTCACTGCGGTGGCATGCTGAAAATCCTTGTAGTTGAAACGGACCCAATATGTGTTGTAAAGAACCGATGCTCCTTGCATGGCAGCAACGAGTTTTTCGGGGTTCTCAAAGTGAAAAGACGTTGCTTTAATCCTGTCCCCAAAGGGATTGTGGCGGTTGAGGGAGTTGGTCAGGGTTCGTACCTGGTACCCGGCTTCTATGAGGCGTTTCGCGATGTATTTACCGGAGTAACCGAAAGCACCGGTCACAATATGGATTTCTGTATTGTTCATTTTTGTCGATCTCACTCTGATTTAACATCCGGTGATCCGCTGATCCCACGGGAAAATCATGTGCGGTTGTCCCAATAGGATCGATCTTATGATACCGCGATAACAAGTTATTAAAGCCTACGTATCACTGTGGCTGATGAAAATGACCTCTCTTTGGTTGACATCAAATCTCTCGAACCGAGTAAACTATGTCGAATCAATCGATTGACCGGATCAAGGTCCGGACGATACAATATAGCTCACCGAGCTCGAGGAGCGTGATCCATGGATATCACTACGAAACAATATCGACGATGTGATTTGGTCAAGGCGGTGGGTCGAATTGACAGTAATACGGCCCCAAAATTGAGGGAAGCATTCGAAGCAATCACGAGCGATGGCAGATTCAGAATTGCTTTTGATATGAGCGAGATTACATTTATCTCCAGTGTCGGCGTTTGGGTGTTGTTGGAAACGCAGAAGATCTGCAAGCGCTACAACCGTGGTGATCTGGTGATCGCCAACGTGAACGAGAAGATCCGACACACCTTGGATTTAGCTGGATTGATCACGTTCTTTAGGATCTTTGACGACGTACTTGATGCGGTGGGTAGTTTCTGAGCTATTCTAATCTACAGTTAAATGTATAAAGCTACATTCCCTGGCTGGTTTAAAAGCTTAGCGAAGATATCTGAATTCGTCTCTCGAGCCGTTAATGAAGTTGGGTTCGACGAGACGACTGCTTACACGGTCCTGGTCGCGGTCGACGAGGCCTGTACCAATATCATCGAACATGCCTATGGGGGTGAAGGACCGGGGGAGATTCAATGCTCCTGCGAGGTCAGCGAGGATTCAGTAACAATCATCCTGCGCGATCACGGTAAACCCTTCGACCCAACAACTGTCCCAGAACCCAATTTTGCGGTCCCGCTTGAACAGCTTGAATTTCGTGGCGCCGGACTCGTGTTGATACAGAAGATCATGGATGAGATAGATTTCACATCCACCCCCGATGGCGAGAACGTGCTGACCATGGTCAAGCGGAAGTAAGGAATTCCCTCTTGAACGTCTCGTCGCGTCACCTGTCCCGCACGAGGACCATGAGGGTGATGTCATCATATTGCGGGGCGCCACCGACAAATTGATGGACGGCGTCCAGAATGGCCGCTTGAAGATCGCCGGCCGATTTCCCTAAGCTTGCTTTTGCTACCTCAACCAAGGAACTCTCCCCAAAGAATTCCCCTCCATGGTTCTGAGCGTCAGGGATGCCGTCGGTGTAGAGAATGAGCGCATCCCCGGGCTGAAGTAGGACGGTATCGTTCCCCCAGGTCGTGTCTTCGGCAATCCCAATGGGAATGGCGTTGCGGATGAGCGCGTGCGTGTCTGCGATACCGTCTGAACGAAGCAAGTAGGGCGGATTGTGGCCCGCGTTACAGTATGTCAACTCCCCCGTTTTGGGGTTGAGGACACCGTAGAACGCGGTGACGAACAAACTGCTGGTCGTATCCGTCAGGATGCGTTCATTGGTGGCGAAGAAGACCGTGTCGGGTTGTGAATCCAACTCGATGGCATAGGTACGGATGAGCGTGCGGCTGATGGCCATGTATAAGGCCGGGCCGACACCTTTATCCATCACATCGGCGACCACGATCCCGATCTTGCCGTCCGTAAGCGGGATGATATCGAAGAAATCCCCCGATGTCTCTCCAGCGGGTTCGAGTGTCATCGCGAACTGCCAACCAGGTATGTTGGGTAAGATCGTTGGCAGAAGACTGGATTGAATGTCGCCCGCCATTTGTAATTCTTGGGTCACGCGTTGGTACTCGAGAGATCGAGAATAGACCACCGATTGGTGCATCGCTGAAGTGATCTGATCTGTAAAGGATTGAACAGCAGGTATCAGCGTGTTGAGCGAACGACGATCCCAAGGTTGGGCTAAGGTGTGAAGTTCGAGGTAGAACCCCCCGAAAGTCTGGCCGCTCTCAAACTCCTGAATGGGAGCCATCAACACCGGTTGATGTTTAAAGTATTGGTCGTTCCAAGGTGTCGCATCTTTAGGGAGGAAACCCTGAACCTCGGTTTGCCTCAGCAACCAGGGCCAGACAGTGTCCAGGTCTGGTGTCCATTGCTCAGGGTGTTTAAAAAGGATCCGATCTGGAAAAGTCCAGACCACGAGGTTCCCTGCGGGGAACATGTTCGGCAGGTGTTCCTGCAGGATATCTGGAAGGGTTTCTTCGCCCGGAGGGGCGTTGATGATGGCGCGCCCTAATTGTTCTAACCTTTCCAATTGGCGTGATTGTTGGCGAGTGCTTTCGGTCGCCTTGCTCAGGCGGCGAGCCAGGTAGGCGACCATGAACATTCCCACCATAAAGAAGATGAAAATCAAGGGTCCATTTTGGATAAAAAGTCCGCTGGCTAGGATGGCAAAGGGGTGGGGGGCAAAATTCAATCCCAGCGCGAGGAAGAAAAAGTAGATCGTGGTTCGAACCGAGCTTCCCTCACCGGTCATCCCCTGTGACCAGGAGACATAGGCAAGATAGCCTGACCACAGCACGATCATCAGTAGGAGAAAGAGCAGCATCGCACCAAGGGCCGGAAAAATCGCGGAGGACGTAAACCCAGCGAAAGGGTATTGACCGCCCAACCTGCGATAGAAGGTGAGGGGGAGCAGCAGACCGGTCGTATACGCGGCAATCTGTAAGCTGAAATTTCGCAGGGAATCCCAGCGTGACGCATTAGAGGTGGCGGTTCGCAGATCGATCACGAAGCCGTAAATAGACCACAAGACGATAAACCAGAGGAATATTGGACCGATCAAGAGCATCGCCGACCACAACACGATGCCGAAAAGGGAACCATCTGCGCTGGCGTAGCGATTGGGTCCAAGCTCGACAACGAAAAAGAAAACAGCACGGTTGAAGATCACCCACAGGACGGCGAATAGAACCAGAAGGATGGCATTTTCTTGAACCACCTTGAGATCGGTCGTGAGAGCGAGCCAAATCAAACCGGCGAATGCGATCGGGGCGGAATAAAGTACTGACAATACGTCCCCGATCCCCGCCAACCGTCGCTCGACCGACATGGTTTCAAGCTCTGGTCGAAATACCTTGGCGATGGTTAGAAATCGTTCTTCCACGCTATGTGCCGTTTCTTCTTGTGATTCCATTATCTACTACAGCGTCCCGGATGTGAAGTGGGAATTCGTTGAAGCCGTGCGAAATGCTATGAAATCTACTCCTTCTCTTGGCTCACGGTGATTTTGAAACCACACGACTCTAATTTCTTGAGCAACCCCACCAAGGATGGGAGCCACTGCCCCCACTTTCTGGAAATGTGCTCTGTCCAACTGTAGTCGTCGAAGGTGAACGTTTCTTCTCTGTCTCCTTCGAGAGGGATCATATAATTCACATTGCGGTAGTAATCCTGAGCCAAATACCCTTCGTCCATCACCTTCATCGCTTCAGCGATCTGTTTTTCATTGAATTGGGGATACTTATCCTCAAAAAGGACGAAATCTAGAGGATATCGCGGCCTGGGAAGTGGGTCCTCGGCAGGATATCCCATCACGAGTTGGACCAAGGGGAAGACCCCTGAGGGCAGTTTGTATTCCTTCACGATCTTTTCGGATCGATAAGGCGTGTCTCCTAAAAAGCAGCTGCCTAACCCCAAGCTCTCCGCCGCGATGACCATGTTCTCCGCCATAAGTGAAGCATCTTGAATGCCGAGAAGCAGCAGGAAGAGGTGGTTTGTCACCAGTCTCCAATTCCGTTTGGCCATGAATACTTGCAGCTTGTGCATATCGACACAGATCGTGAACAGCAATGGAGCTTCATAGGGGATCGATTCTCTGCCTCTAGAAAGCAGCACGCTGTAGAGCTGCGAAGCGAACGGCGCCTGTTGGCCCGTTCGGACGATGGAGGCTATGACTTTATCGGAAGGCATCTGATCCGTATAGCGTCGGATCGATTTTCGGTTGAGCATGATTTGGATGATGGGGTTGTCCATTTATGAGACGCTCCTTTGCATGTTCGGTGATCGTTTGGGACGGCAAATCGCGCACTTTGGGATGTATGAGGTCATCCCGAGCCTTGTCCTGCTTGTCCTGAGCCTTTCGGCTTCGCTCGGGACCTTCGGATTCGCTGAAGAGAGCCTGTCGAAGGGTTGTCGAAGGATGACCTTTTTTTAAGGTTTCTGTCTTCATCACAACAAAATACAAGTATTACTTATTGATGAGTTCTTTCAAGCTATCACGTGCGTCAAGGGCTTGGCCTAGGAAGAACCCAAGGATGGTCAGGAAGAAGATGGCCCCGATACCCACGAAATCTATCCAACTGGTTTCCACGAAGTAGGGAAGAAAGAGAAAAATGAGCAATCCCAGGATCGCTCCTATCAGGGTGCCCTTGACCTTGTGTGATACTTCGCGAAAGAGTTCTACGAAGGAGAACTTTCGTACGGATTTCCGCCGCCGAGTGGCGATGGTATGTTGAAGTTTCTTTTCTTTGGTGGTTGGATCGCGCGCTCGGATCTGTTGATCACGAATTCGCTTCAGTCTTTTTAGTTCGTCGTCTTTATTGCTCATGGCAATCTCCTTGACGGATCTGGCTGGGATCGAATGTCATCCGACCACATGGTTCTTGATGCGACGCATACAAGGAGCGTGTCAGGGTTCCTCATGTTTTAGCGTGATGTTTGATGAAGTTGGTTTCATGTGGTTTTTGCACGCTGTAGCTCTTTTAACGCTTCCCGCATTGGATGGAGCGCTTCGGCATAGTTGCCTTGATCTTGAAGTCGAATGGCTTCATCCCTAAGAACCGCAGAACGTTTTGTCTCTCCAAACTGCTTTCTGAGCTTGAGGTAATCGGAGATGACCTGGCACAGATCCCATTTGTCCTCGTGTCCGAGGAGAAAGATGACGCGGTTTTCCTGTTCCAATTCTGATGTGCAGCCCGGGCAGGAAGCATGGGAGAAGAAACGGCTTTCGCTTTGTAATTGCCACACCATGGGAGGGATATGACTGAGGGCTAGGAAGCAAACGTTATTCATACCCGGGTTCTCAAGCTTCATCCCTTTGATCTGGAGCACATCATCAGGCGATAGATTCGCTGGGCATCGTCCGATAATCTCGACCGGTTTGAGCAGGATGGTCTTCATCAGCTCTCGATGGATGAAATGCGAAAGGTCACGTTGCCGCCTTCTCCCGTACCAGGATCTGGGCAGGAGATGTGAATCGGACCCTTCTCGAGCTTCAATCGATCGAGATTGTTCACAACGGTTGCTTGAGCGAATAGGCAATCGAAACCACGTTCCCTACCGATGAGTTGCGACCCCTTATAGAAGAAGGCCTCTCCCTCATGGAAGTTGGCGTTGCACTTTCCGCGGGCGCGAACGACATCTATTCGCACATCAGGCACAGGCTCTCCCATTTTTAAGCCTCCAACTTCCAACCCCCACGTATCACGAGCTTAGCGTAATTCTGCGTTGGGAGCAATTGGGATGCTAAATCTCGGATATGACATCGAATATCCTTAGCTAAAGATGGTGCCATTTCTGTTGTCATTCTGAGGCGCGAAGCGCCGAAGAATCCCTGCGATGAGACTTTTATTGGTTCTATCATAGAGATTCTTCGCCTCCGCGTAGTTTATCCTGAGGGAAATCGAAGGGCTCCATCTCAGATTGACATATCCCTGTTGTGCGTCGTGATAAGTGCTAGGATCGATTCCTAAACAAGGACATCCTCTCTGAACCCTCGGCCGAAGATCGCGGGAATGAATGGCAAGCCTGCCCGCTACTCGTGGTAGTTATTTCGGTGATTCACAAATGTCTTTTCGGGATGCTCTGTCGGTGTGGGTTCGAGACTAAACCTACGTATTGGTTAGATCTCAAAGGCGACTTTTGCGCTTTCGAAGAAATCGCGCACGAACTCGTTCTTTGGAAACTGGAAGATGTTCTTCGGCGTGTTGATCTGTTCGAAAATCCCGTCTCTCATCACCGCGATCCGATCGGACATGGCCATGGCATCGGGAATATTATGGGTTACATAGATCGTGGTCGTTTCGAGATCCTGATGTAGTTTACGAATTTCTTTCCTGACCTTGAGCTTGCTCTGAGGGTCGAGGTTGGTCATCGGATCGTCCATCAGGAAAACACGGGGCGTAGTGGTGATCGCCCGACCGATGGCCACCCTCTGTTTCTCACCCTCCGATAGCTCCCCCGGTCGCCTAGAAAAAAGCTCCTTCTTGATACCAACCCTTTGGACCACTTCGGAAACCTTCTGTTCGATCTCCTCGGTCAGCCATTTGCGGATGCGCAGGCCGAAGTTGAGATTCGAATAGCGATCCCGGTTGTAGACCTGCATGTGCGGCCAGAGGGCGAAGTCCTGGAAAACCATCTTGATTCTTCTTTTAAACGGCTGGAGGTCGGTGACGTTTTCGCCATCAAAGTAGATCACGCCCTCGTCAGGCTTTTCAAACCCGGCAATTAATCTCAAGACTGTGGTCTTCCCGGCCCCGCTGGGCCCTAGAATGGTGAAGAACTCACGGTCGTTGATGAGAAGATTGACCCGATTCACCGCGACCACCGAGCCGTAGCACTTGGTTAGATTCTCTAGCAGGACTTCCGCCATGATTTCCTTGCCTCGGGAGAATTCAACGGTGTGTAGTGAAATGTGATCTTGGCCGATGACCGACCCAAGGTGACAGATACCTATGGGATGGGTTCGACTCTATTTTACATCCAGTCATCCTATTATAGAGAAACCATACGTTAGGCGAGTTGACGGTTCCTTATCGATGCTAGGGGATGCGTTTTGAGTTCAGAAAGAGATTTCAGGTAAACACAAGCCCACCTTCAGGTACGCTTCGAGATGCGTCGTACAGGAATCGAACCTGAGTTGCCTGGGCTTAAAAGCCAGTGTGTTATTGGAAATAATTGATGGACTGATATCCCACCGGACAGAGGCGTAATTCCTATTCGTATGTAGATTCTTGATAGAGCCTAACGGATTTGAGCTCAGCCCCACCCCCGCTCGAAAATTCGCTTGCTTTTCAAGAATCCCTAATCGAAACTGCCAACCACGAATTGCCATGTCCGTGGGGTCGAAGACAGCGTTCCTCTTATTTAAATGAAAGCATTAAGGCTCTGGTGTCTCGGTCGGTGTCTCGGTTGGTGTTTCGGTTGGTGTTTCGGTCGGTGTCTTGGTCGTAGTCGGAGGACCAGTTGCCGTTGAAGTTGAGGTGGCTGAAGCGCTGCCTTCGACAATGATGAGTACGAATACTTCATCTCCGAAGTATATCCCAGCGGCAGTAGACATTCTCCAGTTGCCTCGAAAGCTGCCTGACGTAAGGGGGGCTGTCAAATCTACTGACAGCTCCGTCTCTGTGCCAGGTTTGACCGCTTTGTCAAGTGTTAGCGTAGAGCCTCCCATCGCATTTCCGCCCGTGAAGCTGAATTTAAATCCAGCTTCCCAGGCGCAAGACCCATTGTTTCTCACTCGCCAGGTTTTTGTGAATTCTTGTCCGGGTTTCATTTTTGTATTATCAGGGATGGTGACGTCTGCCACGAAGGCCAGACTATAACATGAATAGGTCGGGGGAATCCCTGTGCCAGTTACAAGTGGCGTACTGGGTGTGTTCGTTAGCGCGAGTGTGCTTGTGTATGTCGCAGTGGGGGTAAATGTGGGTGTATTCGTTGGCATGGCCATCGCTGTCTGCGTTTGGCCTGATGAGAATGTAGCAACCGCCTGAGTTTGAACTAACTCAACGCTGAAAGTGGGGGTTGCATTAACCTCCCTAGATCCGCATGCGCTTAATAAAAGACTGCTCCACAGGAATAACCCGACAAGGGTGTGTAGAAGATTAGTCTTCGTCAACCTAAATTCTCCTTACGGTTATCACCGAATATTTCCATTTTCAATTCTTGCGGGAAATCAACTGGAGAAGCTCACGAACATAGACTTCTCGTTGGTCGTTACGACGAAGGGGAAGGTCTTTATTTATTGTATAGCGATTTTCTCTGCCTTCCTTTCGCTTGGTAATGTAGCCTTCCGCCTCAAGATCCTTGATAATTCGGATAACAGTTCTTTCTGTTATATCTAAAGCCGCAGCAATTTCACGAGATGTCATATGCTCTTCACGGTTTAGCAAAGTAAGCACAGCAGCATGGTTAGTGATAAAAGTCCATTTTTTATAGGTCATATTTCTGGTTGCTTATAATGTGTTATTTATTACATGAAATATATTTCGTGAATTGTTACACACGTTAATCGAGGTGTCAAGATTACATTTAGTATGTTTAAAGTGGGATTCTCCAATCGTGCCCAGCCTGCCTATATGGGGATCTTCATCTCCAGTATAGACATATCTATTCTCAGGAATGAAGAGGCTGATCGTAGATATGCTCACAGGAAGTGATCTGCTATCCCACCGGACAGAGGCGTCATTCTTATTCGTATACAGGTTCTTGATAGAGCCTAATGGATCTGAGATCAGCCCCCACGCTCTGAAATTCGCTTGCTTCTCAACGAGTCAATACCAGAATAACCTATTGAATATCGCAGCCCCTGCGGAGTCTGCTCCAGTCAAGCCGCAGCCTACTTGATATCTGCGAAAACACGCGTGAATCTGCGTCCCACGGAATGTCACTCTATTCCGGTCGTGAGGATAATGCGGCAGGGTTCCTCTACTCAAGCGAAAATCGGTTGGATGGCAAACTCTACGGCGTCAGCGGCCATTTCGGCATCGGATGGCCGCGCCTCGAAGCGATTGGCAGCATCCAGCATCTTGGGCAAAACCTGCATGTCCCCGGCCGTGATCAAAAAGAGGTCCGGGAAACCCAAGACCCAATGAACCGCATTATCAATCGCCTCTTGGGTGTCCAGCGGTTCGTAAAAATACGTGTTGTAAGTCTTAGGGCGATCCTTCCACGGCCGCCGGGCTATGGATTTGATGGTCTGGACCGCGACCTGACGTTTTCGACATAATGTGACCAGCGCTTCGAAGTCGGCGGCATAGCGGGGGTTCTGCATCAACGAATAGTTGTTAGGCAACAGGACCGTATCGAAATCAAAACGCTCGAGACTGCGAAGGTGCATTGCCGCTGTCTTGATCCCGTGGCCTGTCACACCCAAGAAGCGCACCAACCCTTTGTCACGCGCCTCAACAAAAGCCTCCAATGTGCCCCCCGGTCCCATCGCTCTTTCCCAGCCTGCTGGACCGGTCAAACCGTGCATCTGCCAGAGGTCCACATGGTCAACGCGCAGTCGGTCGAGGGAGCGCTTCAGATCATCCCACGCCCCCTGGTATGTGCGCTTGCGGGATTTGGTGGCGAGGAAAAACTCACCCCGGTGCTTCTCCATCCATGGTCCGATGCACTTCTCGGCGTTTCCATACATGGGCGCTGTGTCAATATGGTTCACACCAGATTCCAGTAACAGCTCAAGAATACGATCAGCCTCAGCTTGCGTCGCCTTACTCAAGGCATACGCGCCAAAGATTAGGCGTGTGCTTGTATGCCCGGTGCGACCAAAAGGTTGTTCGGAGATCATCTGTCACTGCCTCCATGAATTTAAATTGACCATAAACCAATCCAAGCCTATAACGATCCTATTCCGTGCGCCTCATCGGTCGCATCTTCACATTTACAAGGCTTGTCGAAAGAAAAAAATATGCAGAGGGCGAAGACTATTGTGCTGCAACAATCTGCCTGGCCCAAGCCTCGGCTCGCTCGATTTCTCCTTCTACCAAGGGACCTTCCATACCCTGAACGTAGAATCCCTCAGGGGGAAGGACCGGTTCACCGCCTTTCCGCTTGAGTCCATTGGCTATGGATTTGGCGGCATAACCGAAAATACGAACGAAAAAGGAAAGGATGGCTACTTCTTCGATGTCCTCGATGGTCAATCGAGTATCGAACGCCGCCACTTTGATGCCTTTAAGCCCACTTGGTGGTAGATCCTTAAGGAAATTCTTGATACTTTCCGTAGGATTAAATCGTTGGGTCGGAGAGCCCACGATGAGGAGCTCTAAATCTTCGAAATGGTCTGGCACAATCGTTCCCACTTGAAGTACCTCGACCTGATAAGATGATCCAAGCGCGTTGCCAATGACCTGAGCGATGCGCTCCGTATTGCCGAATTTCGAATCATAGACCACCAGGGCTTTCATGATTGTTATGCCTCCAGCAAACATGTCCATCTTGTTTGATATTCCATTATCCATCTCGTTGCTAATTAATAATAAGCTGTAAGATGCTCGGATTGAAACGAACTTTTGTGCACAAGTTATTATGCCGTATATCATTGGGCCTGATAAGGTGCAAGAATTTGAGCTCTCGCGTTTAAATACCAATTGGCAGTAATAAGAATGAAATAATCCCACGATTTTCGCAGGATTTGTGTTTAAAAAAAGCGATGCGCCGTACAGGAATCGAACCTGAGTTGCTCGGGCTTAATAGGCCTTAAGTCTGCTATGAATCAAGTGAGGGATCACAATCTGAAGCACGTAACCACCCCAACCAGAGGGGGGGGCGGCGTTGTGTGCATCTAATAATCGGCCGGGGACAATAATTTGTGGAGAAGGTAAGGTCAGTATTCAGGTTTCATTCGCGGAAGCACCAAAGTAGGAAGTGGCGCAAAAGGGTCTCCTGCAACTTCCAGGAATTATCACTTGCCGTTACCACGGCTCCCTAATTGAAATCTCGATAATCTTCCTCGGGAGATGGACCCCTTCATCAACTGGATAGCGCGGAAGAGATGTATCTCGTTCAATCCTGAAGTGGACGCCGTTATAAGTGATAGTGTATTTACCTTCTAGGGCAGCGTCCCAATAGTTTGGCTTGCCATAGATTGCCACCACATCATACATAATGCTGCCTATCCCTATTCCCTTGCTCGTTCTACCTGTGAAGGGATGTTTGGCGAGAACAGAGAAAACCAATTCCCTTGGGTCATCCTGAAGATAATAGAATGAAAGCCCCAATTCATCGTATGCCATTTCAACCGAGTATTCCTTGAGGTGTGTAGCGCAATAATTGTCACCAAAGCTTTTGATGACGTCGGCCTTTGAAGAGCGGCCGATTGCGATATCCTCAACTCCCACCCCTTCTTGGAGAATTGGGGAAGTGTCCTTGCTCGGTGGCATGATAAGCCCTCCTAAGCGTCTCGAACTCATGATAGAAGTAGCTCTTCCAAAGTGCCGAATTGTAGGGCTTCCAGTTAGAAAGAGCAAGTGCTGAAGGAGAACCACCCCAACCGAAGGGCGGCTGGCTGGGGCGGCAGCGCGGGCTGTGCGCCGTACAGGAATCGAACCTGTAACCTTGGGCTTAAAAGGCCCCTGCTCTGCCAATTGAGCTAACGGCGCCGAGGTCGATTGTATCACCTCGCCAAGCGGAGCGTCAACGAGGTGTATTCGCTCAATCGATATGAGACGATTGTGGTGTTAGAGCAAAACTAGTGGGGTATCCCCTAAGATGCTCTGCCGGTGATCTTCCTTTTGACAAGGCCCACCGCCGCCTCGATGGTGAGTTGGCGGTTTAGGCTCGTGCTGTCGCGGTATATTTTTGGGGCTTCCTCACGCCATGTCATGCTGAGGCTCTCGGTGGGACACTTGTAGACGCACGAACCGCAACCGATGCAGCGCTGTTCGTCGTGGTGCAGGTCCCCGTTGAGCGACAAGGCGTTCATGGGGCAAACCTCCACGCATATCCCGCATTGATCGCAGTCCTCCCCTGAGTAAATCATCTGATAGCGGGAGACGCCGCCTGCGTTGCGGTGCCCTTGGGCCATGGATCTCATGATTCCGCAGGCGTGGACGCAGCAGTTGCAGATGCAGTTAATGTGCCCTTCGCAGTTGCTGACCGAATGGATCAGGCCAGAGTCGGCGGCCATTCGGAGGATCTGGATGGCCTCCTCGGTGTCGATTCGACGGGCACGGCCCGCGTTGATCTGCAGTGCTGCTAGCTCGTTGAAGTACATGCAGGTCTCGGTGGGACAGTCGCAGCCTTCACCGAGGATGGTCTTGGTGCGGCGGCAGTAGCAGTCGGCCACGGCCATGACGTGCTCGTTCCGGACCATCTGGGAGACCACATCAAAGGGTAGAACGGCGCGTGGGTCCTCGATCTTCTCACCCACCAGGATCTTCCGGCGTGGCTCCTTTGGCAGGGTGGGCTCTTTGGGAATGATCCGGTAGTAGGGAGTTTTATTGGGCATGGTCACGCCGCTACCTTCGATCATGGCGTCCATCCAGTGGGCGGCTGCTTGACGCATGGGATCGTGCTCCGGCTTGCGGACCTGCATTTCGGTCATGCTGATGATCTCCCCGCGCGCGAAAACCCTTCCCTTGGTGTGGACCGAGATTAGGGGCTCGGTGGAGGGATAAGCCCGCCCGGCGAAATCCCGCTCTTCGGTACGTACATAAGTGGCGATAAAGCCCTCCGGCACTAGCCGGCGAATGACCTTTTCAAGTTCTTCTGGCGAAATGCCGATTTTGGTTGCTTTCTTGACGAACCGGTCGTAGGTGATCTCGCCGGTGAAGGGCAACAGGAAGATGACACGGATGTCATCTTCGGTCAGGGTGTGACGTAGCGCGGCAATGAATTCGTCTCGATTTGGTATCGTGCCTAACATGAATTCATAATAGCCGCACAGCTTCTCGTGTAGATCGGTTTGGGCCATTTCGAGTCTCCTGGGGGGTTCGGTTGTCATGTAGGGACGGAATTTTTATTATATATAACGTGGATGGTAACGGCAACATGGGGTATCTGTTTATTTCATGTGAGGCAGTTGTGTGCTTGGCAAACCCTTGGTCGTGCCCACCTAGACGCTCAACGGACATCTTATGAACGAGCAAATAGTGAAGACGAAGATGGTTATTGAGCCGTTCCCGCTGTATCTGAACTCAATCACGTGATAGAACTGCATGGTGACGGGATGAGTACGCGGCGTAAGCCAATTGTGATCTTTAGGTGTCGATTGCTTCGTGTATGCCCATCTTGAGTGAGTGAGAAGGCGGCATTTGGAGTGTCGAAGCTCTGCTTCGGCGCGCAAGCAGAGCTTGCGCATTCCAAAGTCGATTCCAACCGTAATTTTGTTAGATGGCTACGCAAAATCTGCCCTCATGAAATTACGGAACATGGGAGCTCTACCTGTGTATGGAAATCCGAACCAGCTTCTATTATTGAAGCAGAGGCGGCTCCCATGCCGCCGTATGACCAGGTATGGGAGTCCGACCTGCTTGTGGTTTTCAAAGACCGCCGCTGAGTGCTTCGACAGGCTCAGCATGCTCAGCGGCTTATCTTGTTTTCGTTGAAGGGCGTAACATGCTCAGTGGCTTGTACTGGGTTCGTTGAAGGGCTCAGCATGCTCTGCGCACTGTCATGTAGTTAGGATGAGATCCATTAAGCGTTGTTGACACACCCGTTCACGATTGGTATCATCATCTCGTACATCAACACACGAGGTTAGGATGACCGACCGCGCGATCGACATTCAGGGAGTTCTCTGGCGCAGCCACGTGCGCGCACGTTGATCGTGTGGTGGAATCGGATTTTCATCTACGCCGTGGCGCAGCCCGCGGCGTTTTTCGTTATCCATCGGCTCCGCTACGTCGTCAGGAAGTGAGGGTGCCATGCTCGTTGTCCATGGAATAACGAAACGCTATGGTCATCAGACCATCTTGGAGGATGTCAGTTTCACGGTTAACCGCGGCGACCGTGTAGGCTTGATCGGTCCCAATGGCTGCGGTAAAACGACGCTGCTGCGTATCATCTGCGGTCACGAACGCCCGGATGACGGTGGAGTGTCTTTTCAACCTAAAGGGCTGCGGATCGGATACCTGCCGCAAGGTCTCCAAGTCCCAGAGGACACACGGCTTGTCGATCTGCTTGATCCACGAAGGCGGGAGTTACAGCAGGCCGAAGTAAAGCTTGCACGCATTTCGGATCAGGTTGCTCGTGCAGAGGGTGACCAGGTGGAAGCTCTCATGGAGGCCTACGACCGCACACTCGATAGCCTGACCTCTCTGTCTCTCCAAGTTAGCGAAGGTCACATCGAAAATGTTCTAGCCACGCTAGGGTTGCAGGATCTTGGACTTTCCACACCCGTTCATGAGCTAAGCGGTGGACAAAAAACCCGCCTAAGCCTGGCAAAGATCCTGCTGGGCGATGCACAGCTGCTGCTGCTCGACGAACCGACCAACCACCTCGATATCGAGATGCTTGAATGGCTCGAGGGATGGCTGGCCAGATTTGAGGGAGGCGTTTTGATCGTCTCCCATGACAGGACCTTCTTGGACCAGACGGTGAGACTGATTCTCGATCTGGACGAGACGACCCACAGGATTCGTGCGTATGAGGGCAACTACAGCGTGTTTCTGGCGACGTATTTGACCGAGCGTGAGAAGCAGATGGCAGCGTACCGTGACCAGGTGTATGAAATCCGGCGGGTACGTCAGGACATTGCTCGCACGAAAGAGCAGGCCAGCAAGATAGATCGATCAACCATCGACGATCAACAACGCCGCTACGCGAAGAAAGTCGCACGGAAGGCAAAATCACGGGAGAAGAAGCTCGCCCGTTACCTAAAATCTGAAGATCGGGTCGAAAAACCGCGCGAAGGTTGGCGCATGAAGCTCGAGTTCACGAAGCCAAAGCACCGCGGTCGCGATGTGCTGATCATAGAGGATCTTGCAATAGGCTACTCCGGCTTTGAGCCTTTAATAAGTGGGTTAAACCTGCACCTGCGTGCCGGAGGGAGGGTGGCGCTTACAGGTGCAAACGGCTCCGGAAAGACAACGCTGCTGCGAACGATCGCTGGGCATTTGGATCCCTTTACAGGTCGAGTCCGGCTAGGTCCTAGTGTTCAACTGGGTTACATGGCTCAGGAGCAAGAACTACTTGACCCAGATCGCAACGCGCTGGCGTTGATCAGGGAAGCGGCGCCGATGAGTGAGACTGAGGCGCGCGCTTTTTTACACGCTTACCTCTTTAGTGGCGACGATCCGCTGCGTCCCGTCTCTAGCTTGAGTTATGGTGAACGAGCTCGTCTGATGCTGGCCCTATTGGTGGCGGGTGGGAGCAATTTCCTGCTGCTGGATGAGCCCATCAACCATTTAGATATCCCTTCCCGTTCCCGGTTCGAAGCGGCTCTATCCAGGTATGACGGAACGGTCATCGCTGTGGTCCACGATCGCTACTTCATCCAAGGTTACGCAACGGAGTTGTGGGTGGTCGAGGATAAGGGCGTGAGAGTGGTCCTGTAAAGATGGATTAGAAGTCGCAGGAAAACATCTCTTGAGATGTCCAAAAACTTAGATGAATGTGGCGACAGATATCATGATTAGGATTACTAGTCTTCATTTCCCCTAGGCTATAATTTCCCCATGCTTTCTCACCTCTACCTATCACCACATCTGGATGACGCCGTGATCTCCTGTGGGGGTTTAATCGCCCAGCAAGCAGCGGCCGGAGAATTGGTATCCGTCCTGACCATCTGTGCCGGTGATCCACCTGCGGGGCCTCTTTCATCGTTTGCTCGTGAGTTGCATGAGCGGTGGGGTGAGTCGAGTTCACCGATCGCCGCAAGGCGTGCAGAGGATCGTGTGGCTTGTGGTCGTCTGGATGCAGTCGTTGTCCATCTGGATATCCCGGACGC
Organism: Anaerolineae bacterium; assembly: GCA_011174845.1. GTDB lineage: Bacteria > Chloroflexota > Anaerolineae > Anaerolineales > E44-bin32 > DUEZ01. The sequence continues at coordinate 28,246 of DUEW01000007.1, forward strand.
AATCTATCGACGCGATCCAGAAGGCGAACTGCTGTATAGCTCGGAAAGTGAGATCCTCGGACCTGTACACATGAAGGAGCAAGGTCTGATCCAGCACTTGGCTGATTTGCTCGAGGAACAATGTCCGGTGGAGTTCAGGATCTACTGTCCACTTGGAGTGGGGGGGCATGTCGATCACCGTCTTACCAGGCGCGCTGCCGAACGTCTCAATGTCCGCTTGTGGTATTACTATGATCTGCCGTACTCAGCTCGGGGAGAGATCCTACCGCCTGAATTGGGCCTTCCCCCGGGGAATGAAATAACTTGGCTGTTATCGAACGGGGAAATCGATGCGTGGGCCGCTGCCGTCGCAATGTATCAATCTCAGCTTTCCACCTTCTGGACGGATATGCAAACGCTGCATCGTGAGTTGCGGGATTATCATGATACGTTTGAAGGTCTCCGCCTTCTTATGCCGGAAGAGACATGATGGTGGATGTTAGGATCAACCACCTATAGCAATTCGTTCGTGCTGAGGGTAAAAAATAAGGGACGGCATAATTGTAGACATCATCAGCAGGAAGAGGTTGCTAACGGTTGGGTTTTGCTGGACAGAGGTGGGAACTTATGCTATTATCCAACCGTTAAAATCGAATCGGGCTGAGAGTTGTCTCTCAGGCCTTTTTTTGATGGTTTGAATTAAACTCTCACCTGTCTTTTGATAAGAATTGGGGAATGTAATGAGCAACCAGGCTGTTTATTTGACTGCTGCCGGTCTTAAGAAGCTGGAAGAGGAACTGAAGCATCTGCGTACGGTTCGTCGCCAAGAAGTTGCTCAGCGGTTGCATGAAGCGATGGAGGGCGGTGAGCTGATCGACAACGCCGAGTACGAAGCTGCCAAAAATGAACAGGCATTTATTGAGGGGCGCATCCTCGAGATTGAACATATGGTCGCCCAAGCGAAATTGATTGAGCCTGGGGAATCGACCGGTTTCGTGGGCATTGGCAACACGGTCGTCGTTAAACAAGACGGTCAGAAGCGAGAGACCTTTACCATTGTCGGTGCTGCAGAAGCCGATCCAAAGAACGGTTTGATATCCAACGAATCCCCATTGGGACAAGCGCTGTTGGGTCATCAAGTAGGGGATGATGTGGAAGTCGACGCACCGGCTGGTGTGCTGCGCTTCCGTATTGTTAAGATCGAATGATCATGGGGACCCAAGTGGCGCCCCGCACAAGTTATGCCGTGCGGGGCGCTTTTCGTGTACACTACCCCTGAGTTGAATCTCAACTCAATGGAGAGATGAGCCTTCGGGTTAGGAATCCTTTTTGAATACCGTAAAACCTTGTTACAAGGTGTATATGACAGTGACACTTTAAACCAGATGAAACGATACCGTCGGCCCACTCGTGGGCATCTCTCCCAGCTCGTTCGAATGCCTGCCACATGGCAGGGCGTTGATAAGGAAGTTGATCGATATGGCTGAACTAACAGATCTCGAGCGTGTGCGTTTTGAAAAACTCAATCGGCTGCGTGAATTGGGGATGGAGCCCTTCCCTCGCCAAACCACCCGCACCCACACCACCCACGAAGCGATCCAAGCATTTGAGGATGCGAAAGAAGGTCAGGAGGTAAAGGCGACGGTGGTGGGACGATTGCGATCGATTCGCGAGATGGGGAAGACGATCTTTGCTCACATCGAGGATGGAGCGGGTCGGCTTCAACTGTATTTACGCAGCGATGATCTTGGGGAAGAGCTGATGGGTCTTTTCAGCGACAACTTCGATTTGGGAGATTTTCTCCAAGCCGAGGGAACGATGTTTCGCACACGTACCGGAGAGGTTACCCTGAATGTCGCCGATCTATGCATGCTGGCAAAAGCTCTTTCACCCCTCCCGGCGTCGAAAGAGGAAATCGTAGATGGGGAACGAGTCGTTTACAGCGCCTTTGCTGATCCCGAAGCGCGCTATCGCCAACGCTACGCCGATCTGGCTGTCAATCCTGAGGTTCGTGACATTTTCGTTGCCCGAGCTAAAATCGTGCGCGCTTTGCAGCGCTTTATGGACGAGAGGGGGTTTATCGAGGTCGAAACACCCATCCTGCAGCCGATCTATGGTGGCGCCGCCGCGCAACCCTTCATCACGCATCACAACCAACTACATCAGGATCTTTACCTGCGGATCTCTTTTGAACTCTACTTGAAAAGGCTCATTGTTGGCGGTTTTGAGCGGGTATATGAGATCGGGCGAGATTTCCGCAACGAGGGTGTCTCCACCAAACACAACCCCGAATTCACGATGCTCGAGTTCTACATGGCTTACGCTGATTACAAAGACGTGATGGCTTTGACCGAAGAGATGGTAGCTTACGTCGCCCAACAGGTACTCGGCGCGGCAACGATCATGTATAAAGGCCAAGAGATCGATCTATCACCACACTGGAAGCGCATCAAACTGCGTGACGCCATCATCGATAAGGCCGATGTTGATATCGGCCAGTACCCAACCGTCGATTCGCTGCGGCAAGCGATGGTCGCGCTGGGCCATGATCCGTCAGAACAATCCACCCGTGGGAAGCTGATCGAGTCACTCCTGACGCACTACGTCGAGCCGGAACTGATTCAACCAACCATCGTCTATGATTACCCTCGTGACATCTCTCCCCTGGCGAAGAGCGTGCCAGATGACCCGAACACTGTTGAGCGGTTTGAGGCTTTTGTGGGGGGCATGGAGCTATGTAACGCCTTCACAGAAATTAACGATCCCCTCGATCAAGAACAACGTTTTCAAGAGATGGGACGAGATTACGTTGAGGGTGACCAGGAACGCCATCCGATGGATGAGGATTACCTGCGTGCGATGCGCTATGGGATGCCGCCGAACGGGGGATTTGGATTGGGGATTGATCGTTTGACGATGTTGCTAACCGATAAGGCGTTGATTCGTGAGGTCATCCTCTTCCCGCATCTCAGGAGTAAGGAATAGGAGGAAGGGATTAGGGAATAGGGATCAGGATTTATTGGAGCCACAACTTCAGAAGCCTGATCCCTGATCCCCGATCCCTAATCCCTTTCTTCCATAAACAACAAGTCCTTCGAAACCGCCCACACCCCGAGCCCAAGCGTCACACCAAACCATAGAGTCGCGAAACGTATGAGCAAGGTAGCAGCGACGGCGGTGCTGGTTGGAAGGCCCATCAACAAACCAAGCATGCCGGCGATACTGGCCTCGGCTGCGACCAAGCCTCCTGGAAGGGTGGAGACGGCGCCGACAACGGTTGAGAACGAGAGCACGAATATGGCAAGCGAAAAGGTTTCGAGGCCGCTTGGAATCCCAAGACCGATCAACACCAAGTACATTCCCACACCTTCTCCAAGCCAGGCGAGCGTCCCAAGGCTGACGGCAAATAAAGTTGCTCGGGGACGGAAAAGAATATACGTTCCCTCATAGAATTCTCTCAAGTGGTGAGCGATGTGTTGTAAAAGAGGTAGGCGGTCAATCCAATCGAGCACCGCGAGAGCCAAGGGACGGATCTGCGAGAGAAATACACCCAGTAATAAAACGCCCAGGACGATGACGAAAGCGGGCCAGTACTTTGGGTAAGCTATGACCCCCAATGTCGAGAGGGCGAGCACTGCAAAACCATCGCTGATGCGCTCAGCCAGCACAACAGTTATCCCACGCGCGGTTGGGGAGCCAGCGACCCTATTCAGCCATACACCCTTCAGGGCCTCTCCTATCTTCCCAGGCGTGACCGCCAAAGGAAAACCGGCGACGAATAGACGAGCGCTCTCGCGCCATGGCAGGTCATGGATTCCAATTTGTGCCAAATAAAAGTGCCATTTGAAGAAGCGCAGGGTGTAGTTGAACAAGGTGCAGGCGAGGATGATGGGTGCCAGATACCAAGTAAATTCGGTCAGGTGGTCGCCAACCTGTTGGATGTCCCCCAATAGAGCAAGGACCAGGATGACGATGAAACCTAGGATCAACCCGGTGATCAGGCGCCGGCGGAGATTTCTCATCAGCGCTTGCGTAACATGCTTATGCCGCCGATCGTCAGGGCTACCAGAGCTGCCAAACCGATCACGGCCTGGACAACGGTTTTGGGCTCCATGCCCGGCATGACGACCTGGCCATCACCATAGCTTTTAAAAAGTTGACCCCATGGAGTTTGAAGCGCAGCCTTGACCCGCTTGCGCCCAAAAAAGGGATACCAGAATACATTGTGGTAGAAGTTGCTGGCGAAGTACGACCAGGGCACCAGAGGGCTCTGCAACAAGAGCTTTTCGAAGGGCTTTAACGGACCATGGTAGATGGCTTTCTGACCGCGACTGGCGAAGGTGTCAGTCATCACGAACCCCCACGGCGCCTCCTGTTCGATGTCATATCCCACGACCTTGATTTGACTCGGATTCCCTACACCGAGGTCCATCTCGTGCGCTTTACGAATGAAACGCAATCCCATCGGATCGAAACCTTGCAGCTTGGCTGATACGGCATCGATCGCGACTTGATCGGCGGACGCCAGCAGGATGTCCTTTTGGTGCCAACGCATGGCGCGCGGACCAGGCCCATCCCCAGCGAAGGTCCCGTCCATGACTGCGAAAAGACCCGGGTGAATATCCTGCTGGATCATGAGTAGATCGACGAGCGTGTCGTGGATCACCGCGTGCGTCCAGTGCCGGTTGCGGTGAAGCAAGCCGCCAAAGGCGTTTTTCATCGCGCCGGTGATCGTCGTGAAAACGTGGGTTTTCACTGTTGGGAGTTGAACCATGCTCAATCCGACCAACGCCTTGGGGATGAAGACGCCCTTGGGATAGACCTTATCCAGCACAAGCAGAGGTCTCTTGGGCTTATATTCAAACCACTCGAAGTCTTGTTCATAAAGGTATATGCAGGGGATATCATAGGCATCGGTGATGAAGCGATGTTTGTTGTTAAATTCTCCAACCCTGGTGTCGACGACCACCGTATCGTTATGCACCCCTACTAAATCTTTGTAGCCAGCTTTCTGGAGCGCTTGGATCACGCCTTCGATTTGCCATGGTGTCGATGAGCACGCGGGGTACCAAGTTTGCCAGGAGATGTTGATTTTTAAACCTGTGGTCACATCTTTGGGGAGAGCTGCTTGAAAGTCTGCCAGCTTCATCACCCGATCGATGTCTTCGAGAATGGTCTTTGGGGAAGTTTTGAGAGCAGCAACAACGCCTTTGCCGGGGAAATCGGTCATGCATCCCTCCTTATGAGCGTTCTCATTTTAACCTACACCGGGGTGGGCGAATAGCAGGATAGGAGGGCTAGCGATTGAATCTCCCGCGTTGGGCTTCAAGCGTGCTACAATACACCGGGGATTGTTCGCCGCTCCGATTTCTTTGCCTAACGTTTGCTAAGCATTGACCTTGAAATTCACAGACCGGCAGCTGACGCAATTTGAACAAGTTTCAATGAGGAGAACCAACCTGTGGAAGCCGCTCCACCTCCGAGCCCCAAACGTGAGCGTATAGCCAGAAAGACAAGACGTCAGATATGGCTCCAGATCTATCTACCATTGGGGATCGGGGTGCTCATCCTCGCCGGATTGGGAATTTGGGTTTTTATGGCTGGCTTTGGCACGGTTAGCGTCTGGGCGGATGTTGGCCTGGTGCTGATCGTTATCCCCGCCTTCGTAATCGGTCTTCTTATATTCGCTGCTCTGATTGGAATGACTTACGGACTTTTCCGACTCCTCAACATCCTTCCCGGCCCAATCCACGAGGTTCATTCGTATGTCGAGCGGGCGGGGGAGGTGATGAATCGGGGAGCGGATCTCGCCGTATGGCCTATGATCACTTTGCTTAAAGTCGGGGCGGTGCTTAAAGCTATTTGGCGAGCTATCGTCTCATACTTGTAGACTCTGTAAGGATGGATATCATGGACGTAAATCCGAATTGGAAGACGAAAACATTGTTGATAGGCAGCATCATTGGCGCATTGACGGGACTAGGGGCGGCTTACTTGTTGATCCAACAAGCGGAGCGTCGGGGTGAGCAACCGAAGATAGGTACGGG
>DUEW01000070.1 GCA_011174845.1 Anaerolineae bacterium
AATCCTGTTTCTTTTAGGATACGCAAGCATCCCATTAAGTCGATCTCCCCGGTCCCAGCAGTGACGGCATTTCTTCCTACAACATCCTTAAAATGCAAGTGAACTACTTTGTGGGCGACGCGTCGGATAAGTTCGACCTCATCGTGACTGGTGGCCGCACCAAGCTTCCACTCGTACGCGCCTCGATCAGTTCCTACGTAATCACCGCGATGGATGTTGGCCGTATCAAAATTGACCGCCAGCCATTCGCTTGTGACTAAGCCAATAATTTGAGGTAGACCCTCGAGAGAGGCGAGTGAAATAGCCCCATGGTCTTCCATGGCTAGGTACACTTGATTGCTTTCGGCGACCTCAGCAAGGTATGTGAGTTGATCCCTTAGAATAACAAGCGCTTCATCGGCAGTCATTCCCTCCGCCAAACGGCCTTCGCCGGTGAGAACAATCGGCACGCCAGCTGCCGCGGCCCACTCCAATGCACGTGCAATATCCTTGACACCTTGTTCCTGAGTGATCAACTCTCTATGGCTGCCTAATGCCGAGACTCCATTGAAACCATATTTGGCGACCTTCTCTTTAAACGCGATCGGATCGTCTTCCCATGGGTCTGTATGAGGGCACCATTTCAGATTCGCTTCGACTTCTACCCATTCGTAGCCAGCATCCGCGATCTTCTCCAAGGCAAATTCCAAGGAGTGATTGCGAAATGCTACCGTGTTACAGCCAATCTTCAAAGTTCAATCTTATTCTTTAAGGTGTAAATTCAACCTTCAACGCATCCGGATGGAATGCCTGCTCCATCGCCTCCTCACACTGCTCGAGCGGGAATCGATGAGTGATTAATTTATCCCACGGGAAGCGTTCACGATTACGCCACATAGCGTCGAACGCGGCGTAGTAACCATCGAAAGGATGATTCGTATTCCCATAAAGCAACACATTTTTGGCTGCGAGTTCCCGGTGGACGTTCAGGGTTACTGTTCCGCCTGTATCCGCAAAGTTACCCGTTTCAAGGTAGGTGCCACCCCTACGCAGCATCTGTAAACCGACCTTCACCACCTCCGCTTGGCCAACGGTTTCAAGGACAACATCCGCCCCTCGGCCTTCAGTTTCCTCCCGAATCGCCTCAACGAGTTCATCGTCCGTCAACTGCGATACATCGATTCCGCTGTCGGCCTCGAAGAGTTCGGTCGCCATTTCTAGCTTCATTGGAGAGGTATCCAAGGCGATGACCTTGCCCGCACCGAGTAACCTCGCCTTTGCCACAGCCATCATGCCAATGGCTCCTGATCCTTGAATTACGACTGTGTCCCCGGAGTGGAACCCCTTACCACCATGAGCAGCAAGCTCCCTTGCTCTGTCTAGGATTGCGGTGACCACGAAGAGTTCTGATAGGGCAGTTAATTCAACAGGGAAATAATCAGGAACCTTGTATACCCAAGCATTTGGGGGGAGGTACATATACTCAGCCCAACCACCAACGATATAAGGAAATCGATCGGCATAGTAGGTCATGCCGATACCTTCGTGGTCAGCACAATAGGGATAACCATGTACTGTCCGACACCAATAGCAATTCCTACAGACAACGTTTGGGCAATTGGTTATTCGATCTCCAACCTTGAGAGGTTTTCCACTATATTCAATGTCAGTGCCTTTCCCATTCATTTCAACGACTATGCCAGAGTTCTCATGTCCATGGACGGAGGGAAACACCATATCTTGCTCTGACTGTGTTCCACCGTAGAGGGTCAATTCACCTTTGAAGGCGTGTTTGTCGGTGCCGCAGATTCCCGACATCTCCATTTTTACAATAACGGCTCCGGGTTCGAGGGGATCGGGGTATGGCAGTTCCTGCACTTCCATTCTCCCAGGAGCTACCATCACTGCTGCTTTAACAGTTTGGGTCATTTTTAGGTGATGCCTCTCATTCCTTAGAGTTGGGAACTACGATGATCAATATGCCCCTCATCTACTACGGGGGATAGGCGACTGTATAGAGATGTTTACCGCCCTCGGCAATGGGGCCTTTGAGCAGGGCTTCGATTTCCTCAGGCGAGCGTTGGGTAATCTTTTCGATGGGGGGTAACTCACCAGGTGGGAAGGTGGTGAGGATATCCGTGACCAATTTCTCAAGATAGTTTAGGATGGCGTTGAGCCCTCCCCGAGCTTTTTCAGGATCCGCCAGAGTAGCACTACCAACAACGCCCTCAGGCGTGGCGATCGCCTCAATGGCTGAGGCTCCTACATGTTGCCAGAAGGGGATCGGCCGATCGTAGGCAGAGCCGGACCCGTCAATATGTCCCGCAGGCATGAAACTTTCACCTTGTGTGTCGACGGCATCCTCCATATTGATCATCTCGGGGAAAAGCGCCATCGAATAGGATGTCTCGCACTCGTCAGCGTGTACGAAAGGTGTTTCGAAGGGGCCGCCGTGAGCTTTATCGCGGATGTGCTCCTTAATCAAGAACCACCAATTGACGTTAATTAACAATACGGGGACTTGATATTTCTTCCCAAATTGGTGCATGGCGACGGGTATGGCGTAATCCTGGCCATGTCCGTTGAGAAGGATTTGCTTGCGGAAACCGGAATTCCAGAGTCCGGCGATGATCGCCCGAAGATAAGCTGTGAAGGTTTCTTCTGGAACAACAATCGTGCCAGGCATCCCCAGATGATGGTAAGGATGAGAACCATACCAGACGGGTTGAGCTACGGTACATCCCGTTTTCTGGGCGACAAGCTCAGCCATTCGGGTGACAAGGAAAGTGTCCTCGCCTGAGGGTGCATGTGGCCCATGGGCTTCCGTACTTCCTATCGGTATGATGATGAGATCGTTTTTCTTGAGCCGCTCTTGAACTTGCTTGCCGGTCATGGTTTGCAGATAGATCTGGGTGGCTCTATCCATGTGGCCCCCCTCAGGGGGAAATTGCCAAAGGCTCATGGCCCTTCTCCTTTGTTCAGGCTCCTGCACCTGAGCTCACTTCAGTCTCGTCGCCTAGATCGATCTCCTTGATCATGCGTTCCCTTGCGGATCGAATATGATCCCCCATCAGCTTTCCGGCTTTTGGGCCGTCTCGTTGACGTAAAGCTTGTGCGATGCCCTGGTGTTCTATCAATGTCAGGCGTACGTTTTCCTGCGATTTAAGCGAGATAATGCGCCACCGATAGGAGAGGTCTCGGAGGCCATCCATGATGCTGATCAGTCTGCGATTGCGGGCGCCCTCAGTGAGGATATGGTGGAATGCGATCTCGGTTTCTAAGAATTTCTCGACGTTTCCCTTTTTGACGGCTACCTTGCTCTCCTCAAGAAGACGGTCGATATGATCGAGATCATCATCTGTCAAGCGCTGCGCGGCTTCTTCCGTTGCCCGACTTTCCAGGAGTTCCCTGAGTTCGTAGAGTTCCTCCAGATCACGCTTGCTGATATCTGTGACGAAAACCCCAACACGCGGCACCACTTGAGTGAGGCCGTCTTGTTCAAGCCGGAGAAGAGCCTCGCGCACTGGGGTGCGACTCACACCCATCTGGTCGGCCAGCATCTCGATCTGCAACTGTGTTCCGGGGGCGACCTTGAGGGTAAGGATCAGTTCCTTGATCGTTTCATACGCCCAGTCTGTCAGTCCTTTGGGCTTGCTACCCAATTCTAGCTTCTCAATAACACACCTCCAATGATCGGGTCGTCGAATAAGAGATATATCACATTAATTACATTATGTATCACATAACAAGAATGCTGTCAAGAGTGTGGTATTTTCTTTTCCGTCCTGCTGATAAACGGAATATGGATTGCGTACAATTCGCCCCCTAGAAATGTGGGCATATTGGGTAGAGAGGGAGGGCATATAACGGTTCCCCATTCTGCTGCAGGTAGCACTTCATCGTGTCAGAGATCCGTCCTATGTTGCTTCCCCTCGTCCAATGTATCCTGTCTTACAGAGAAGAAATTGTTGGTCGGCGGGATGACGAACGGTCGCGTGGGCCACGAACGCGTTTTGCCGATCCCTGAGCTCCACTACTCGACAAGCATGCTTATATGTGTAATAATACATTAAGCGCATAACATGTGAAATATCAGCTTTCGTTTCCTTGGGCGGGTGTTGCCTACATCCGTTTCGTTACAGATTGAGCTCCAACTCTTGGGCTTATTGGTATCATCTCTGGTGATTGGATTAAGGCAAGACCACGTGCCCTGCTCATGACTAATGGGGGGGTGAATGTGAAGATCGGAATGCTTGCAGGGAGCGCACCACCATCTTGAGCCATCGTCCCCCCAAGAAACAGATCTTGAGGGTGAGGTAGAAGGCCTTCCAACAACGCGATGGCTATGTTTGATCTCATTCCGAGGCTCTTCGTGAGTGATATCTAATACCACCGGAGCGTCCAATCGTGGAAAGTACCATGAAGGCCAAAGATCTTGTTGAATGGCATCCAGTGCTGGCTCTATCAGCTTGTGATATGTGGACAATTGCCCCACTCGAAACCCATCTTCCCCTATTACTATCCGTTGTTACCGCATTGCCCTATCCATCTCGGACTTGCCATCAGTCTAAGCATCTGGATTTGGGATCGGGTGGTCAATTCCTGAATATTTTTAGGCCGTAGAAGCCCGGCAAAACGATCGGAGGATCTACACTGGCGAGAACCCCATGGGAGAGTGTGCACACAGCCATTTGCGAGCTTGTCGATCTCGGCACCAAGATGCGTGTTTGCAGATTTCGGCTGTACCGCTTTGGCCTTCTGAAGTGGCTTCGAGTCAGGGTCCTTCTTACCAAAGCCTTATCGAGAGGGAGTACAAATGAAAAAAATAGAGAAACTCAACCGTCGCGATTTCCTTCTTCTAGGGGGCTTGGCTGCAGGGAGTCTAACCGCTGGGCGATTGTTTGGCCCATCAAGCACAATCACGCAGGAAGCTTCTCAAAGTAGTTCTTCAGCCACATCGTCACTGGCTGGATCGGCTTCTGCTCCGCAACCCATCGACAACCCTTTCCCACAGGAGACGACCCTGCCCCCTAATCCGCTGCTGGAGAAACTTGGATTCAGCAAGGACGATCGTATTCTAATCGTCCACGTTGACGACGTTGGGATGTGTCAAGCCAACGTTGAGGGTTTCTCCGATCTGGTGGATTTCGGGCTCATCTCCACTGGTTCTGTGATGGTGCCTTGTGCTTGGTTCTCCCTCGCAGCGCATTATGCGAGAACGCACCCTGAGGCAGATCTCGGTATCCATCTCGTGCTAACCAGTGAGTGGGAGAATATTCGTTGGAGCCCGGTTTCCACGACCGATCATGCCTCTGGTCTGATCGATGCAGAGGGCTACTTCTACAACAACGGAGACGAGGTCACAAGGTACGCTAAGTCCGATGCCGCTTACGAGGAGCTGGAAACCCAGATCCTCATGGCGCTGGAAGCGGGTATTGACCTGACTCACGCAGATGCACATCAATTCGTGGCGATGATGCCGACCTTCCTGCTGAGCTACCTGCGATTGACCAGGAAGTATATGTTGCCTCCCCTTTTCCAGAGAAAGGATCGAGCCGGCTGGGAGAGCATGCCCGGCATGGATCCAGAGATGCTCGATTTCGCCGTTTTGTTCACCAAGTTGCTGTCCACTATCGGGGTGCCGATGGTCGACAACTACTTCATGATGCCGATGGAGCAGCCTGAGTACCGTCTGGAGATCACCAAGCAGGTTCTAGAGGCTGTGCCGCCTGGGATTAACGAACTCATCATCCATGCCACAAAGGACTCGCCCGAGATACGGGAAATCACCCCCGATTGGAAGGGGCGGGTTGCCGATTACACAACTTGGATGAGTGAGGATCTGCGAAGCTACATCGAAAGATCGGGGATCAAGATCATCGGCTGGCGGCCGATAAGGGATGCCGTTCGCAGTTGATCGCGAGCCAAGAGGGCGAATTTTGCTTTCTGTCAGGGCGGGGTTATCTCCCCCGTGCAACACCATTATTGCTGTTGGATTTGCCCGGCCCATCGTGGATGTTCACGCCGACGATCTTCCATTGAGTCAAGGAATAGTGGCAAGGTTCTCGCCATTGCGGCCACGAAAAGAAAGACGTGGAGGAATGAAAATGCCAGTCAAAAGGTCAACCAGGCTGAAGCGATCGCTACTGGTTTTTATCTCTTTGGTTGTCACAGCGTGTTCCCAGCAGGCCACACCCATGGGGCCCACGCCTGCGGCTCCGGTTTTGGCAGTAATCGGAGGGGTGCCCCAGCGTGCAGAAGGAGACGGCAGAACGGAGATCATCTGGCTAGCACCTGCCGAATGGTCTCATCTAGAATACGTGGTCGCTGAGTTTGAAGCACAGAATCCCGACATCCGCGTGGAAATAAAGCAAGTCAGCACCGAATCCATGATCCAGGAAGTTGAGAATACGCTTGGGGTTGGGAGTTCATCGCCAGATGTGGTCACACTCGACGCGTCGCTGTCTGCCTATTATGGCTTCAACGGTTGGCTCGAGTCACTTTTTAATAACTTCACCTTCGATCAGAAGCAGGACTGGATTCGAGCGTCTCGAATGTCGAGTATTTTCAATCAAGAACGCTACAGCGCGCCGCTCACCGCTTCCACCCAATTGCTGTTCTTCAACCGTGATCTCTTCGAACGTGATCGCACAAAGCCTCCCAAGCCGGACAGCAATTGGACATGGGAGCGTGTGATGTCCGCCGCGGAGAAGCTCACAATCGATGAAGATGACGACGGCCACCCCGATGTGTGGGGGTTCGCATGGGAGGATGTGGGTCTCGCTCAATTGGCGCCACTTGCGCAGTCCTTTGGTGGAGGAGAGGTTGGGGCGGATGGCCTTACTATAGAGGGAGCGCTCGACTCGGTGGCCTGGATTGGTGCGTTTGAATTTTACAGCGACGTATTCACCGAGAGGAAGGTGACCCCGACGACTGAGGGTTTCAATGCAGTGGAGAGCTTTGAACGAGGCGAGCTGTCCATGCTTGTTGCAGATGCAATAAACATAATGAGATTTGCGGGAGCCTACTCTGGCACCGGGCTCTCGTTCGATTGGGGCGTTACTCCCTACCCCTATTTTAAAAAGGGGGAAGCTGCATCTCCGGTCGGTGGTTGGAACATGGGGGTCAATGCCAACAGTATGCAGAAGGATGCCGCAATGCGTTTTGTGGTTTGGCTCACAACTGGCGAGGGCGCAGAGACGATGTGGCGCTTCTCCACCCCTGGTCTTCCGGCTCAGAAAACAGTGTTGAACCTCATCATTCGTGGACCAGAATTCGATGATGTTCCATGGTCTTACTTGAGAGTTGCGGCGAATCAAGCGATAGAGAATCTGGCACTTCTCCCCATCACGCCGGGTTTTCCGTACTATGACGCTATCCTTCAGGGCATGCTTACGGACATCCGCGAGGGCACCGACCCGGAACGTGCTCTGAATAGCGTCGTTGAGCTGATCACCTTCGTAATAGAAGAAAATCAAAGGTGAGAGGTGTTGTGGGGAGCGTGGGGGAGTCAACAAGGTCGTACTTCATTGCTCTGGGCAGGGACGAATCAGTATGGGGTGAAATCCAGAGGCACGCAAAACAGGATTGATCCTGAAGCACAGCAGCGAGGCGGGACCGTAGCTGCCAGGCTCTCTGTTCAAGCTGTCGAAGAGTAACCTAAAGGCGTATCGGAGTACTCGTAGGTAATGGATAGGAACCAGCGGAAGGCCCTGATGATCCGCCGAGTGATCATGGGTAGCGATGCCTCTTGAGTAGGGCATTCGGCCAGCTGACTTGACAGGGCAGTTGATATGTGTCACAATACGCCTAAAATGTAATATATCTATAGGATCAAGCATTTCCACCAATTTGCTTACGATAAGTAGTTAGCAAGGGATTCGAAGATGATACCGTCCCATAAATGACGATCTCACGAATTTGAATCCTCCCATAAATCCGATGTGCTACGTAGATTTACGACGAGAGAGAAGATGAGCCACAAAATCACAATCATTGGGGGCGGTAGCAGTATTTTCACCCCACAACTGATCGCTTTATTCATAAAATCCAAGCATTTGCGGGGGAGCGTAGTGACTTTAATGGACATCAACCCCCAACGATTGGAATTGATGGATATCCTCTCGAAACATCTTGTCGAACAAACAGGGAGCGATCTGAAGATTGAGAGCACGACGGATCGACGTCAATCTCTCGAGGGAGCAGATTTTGTAATCACGACGATCTCCGTGGGTGGTTTCGACGCATGGGAAAATGACATTGAAATCCCTGCCAAATATGGTGTTTATCAGCCCATCGGCGACTCGGTTGGGCCGGGCGGCATTATGCGGGCTTTCCGACATGTCCTGCCTATGGTCGAGTTGTGTCAGGAATTGGAAAAAGTCTCACCCGATGCCTGGG
>DUEW01000071.1 GCA_011174845.1 Anaerolineae bacterium
GAAAGACGAAGCCGATGACAAAGAAAAGCACCGATAAACCGAGACCCTGCAACCAATTGCGCCCAGTAAGCGCAAAAACAGCGAAAACACCACCGCCGAAGAGAAACGCGATGATGAGCTTCATAGTGAGGAAAAATGCGGGGTCCAATTGCGCAGGATTGCCCGCCATTTCAAGTTTACGCTTGGCGTTCATGAGAGTCGATTGAGGCGTGAAACGCGAAGCGAATTCCCCAATCCTGTTGAAAATCGGCAGTATGATACGTTCGGAGAAGCTTTGTGAGAGTTCAATCTCTTCCAGCGTCAACGACACATCTGAAATTGTAAGTTCTGCTAACCTCTCTTGGATAGGATCAGTAGGTTCTGGCGCGTTGACGCCGATCACGACCAGGACGATCGCGAAGATCACCACCACGACGAGGCCCCCACCAATTAGGAGTATCGGATCCATAGGCTTACACCTTTTGATGCTCACCCAGCATTCAGCAGAGTGAGCGAATTCCAACGCCCGTTACACGTTTCTTAGATATCGATAGCCACAATTTTTTGTACAGCAATGAAACCGGTGACGATCAACAATGCAGCCAGAATGATGATCGGGATACCGCATGCCCGGTTCTCAGGTAAGAACAACGTCATGATGTATTCGCGGTTGAGCGTGAAGAGCAGCAAGACGAGGACGATAGGCAATGCGGCGATGACCCAGGCTGTGGCTCTACCCTGCGCCGTAAGAGCAGAAATTTGACCCTTAAGCCGTACACGCTCACGGATTGTGTACGAGATCACATCTAGGATCTCTGCCAAATTACCACCGACTTCTCGTTGTACGTTGATGGCCGTTACGACCAAATCAAGATCATCACTGCTGATTCGCCGCATCAGGTGATCAAGCGCTTCCTCCATTTGGAGACCTAACTGCATCTCTTGTACCACTCGATGAAACTCGACCGAGATCGGCTTGGGAAGCTCACGACTCACCGCCTCCATCGCCTGGAGGGTGGAAAAACCTGCGCGCAAACCGTTAACCACCAAGTTCAACATATCGGTAAGCTGGTTATCGAATTGTTTGAGTCTGGTTCGTTGAGCCATTTTGACATAGATATTAGGAACAAAAGCGCCAACGATCGCGGCTACGACCGCAAATGGAATGGAGCCACGACCGGCGAACATCCCGATGATGCCTCCCAGACCCGCAGTTCCGATCCTGAGAGCGATATATTCAACGGGAAGTAATTTCAAATCTGCGCGTGCCAAATCCCTCGAAATCCCCTCAAAAAGATCGGTACCTTCACCGAAACGATTGAAAAAATCCGCGACAGATCTGCGACGTTCGAGCGCTTGCTCGCCCGACTCAGGTCTATCGGCTAAAAGACCGCCAGTTTCAGAATACCGCCCTAGGCGTTCCTCGACAACAGATCGTTCGCCAAGGACGGATACTAAAACGCCGACAATGAGGAAGAGTAAGCCGAGTCCCCCTCCAATCATTAAGATGGTAGATGTATCCATGATTAATACCCGCGCATTCGTTCGCCCACACCAAAGATGGATGCAGGCAGATTGATCCCGGTTTGTTCGATCTTATCGACAAATCTCGGGCGCAGCCCTGTAGGTCGAAGACGACCGATCACCCTCCCGTCTTCATACCCTGTCTGTTCGAAGATGAAGATGTCGGTCATCGTGATCACATCCCCTTCCATCCCTTGTATCTCCGCGATGTGCGTCACCTTGCGGGTACCATCCCGCATTCGTTCGAGGTGGATGACCAATTCCAACGCAGATGCGATCTGTTCGCGGATCGCCCTCACTGGAAGGTCCATCCCGGCCATGAGGGTCATCGTCTCGATACGTGCTAAGGTGTCGCGGGGGCTGTTGGAGTGGGCCGTGGTCATCGATCCTTCGTGACCGGTGTTCATCGCCTGGAGCATATCGAGGGCTTCTTCGGCGCGAATCTCACCTACGATGATACGATCGGGCCTCATACGGAGGGAGTTCACAACCAGATTTTGAATGGTGACTTCACCTCGTCCTTCGATATTTGGGGGGCGAGATTCCAACGTTACGACATGCTCCTGTCGCAATTGGAGCTCCGCTGCGTTCTCGATCGTAACGACACGCTCATCCGTCGGGATATATTGAGAGAGGACATTTAGCAGAGTTGTTTTACCAGAGCCGGTACCACCAGAGATGATGATATTGATTCTGGAGACGACACACGCCTTGAGAAACTCGATCGATTCGGCTGTGATGGTGCCATAATCGATCAACTCCTGAACCGTGATCGGGTCGGCCGCAAACTTACGGATGGTCAGCACTGGTCCAACAAGCGAGATCGGAGGGATGACTGCGTTAACACGTGACCCATCAGGCAGGCGAGCATCAACGTAGGGGCTTGACTCATCGATCCGCCTTCCCAATGGAGCGACGATGCGATCGATGATGCGCATTAAATGATCGTCGCTTTCGAACGAAGCCGGTTCTCGATGGATCTTGCCTGCACGCTCGATATAGATCTGCTTCGCCCCATTGACCATGATTTCTGTTATCGATGAATCGGCCAGCAGTGGTTCGATAGGACCTAGCCCAAGGATTTCGGCTACGATCTGTTCGAAGAGTCTCCGTCGCTCGGGTCGAGAGAGAACGATGTTCGATTCTGCCAGGATGTTTTCGAACAACTCCTCAATCGTTCGCCGGACTTCGGCTGTCTGGCTGACGTCCATCGAGGGGTCGAGTTCCGCCAACAATTTATTCTGGACCATCGTCTTCAGGTCATGGTATTTGTCTCGTTGAGCACCCGTAGGTGCGACGCGACGTTCCCTGACCTGGCTTAATCGCGTTGTGCCAGCAGTACTGGACGTTTCTTTCGGGGTTGCTGGGGCTTGAGCCTGTCCCTGTTCTATTCGTTTGAGCAGCGACACAATATACCCTCCTTACCCATAAATATTTTTCACCAGTATTACGCCCGGCTGAACAAGCGAGGACGCTCTGTTTCTCGTTCTTCGGTTCCCGCTTCAGCTCTTTCAACAAGGCGTTGTTTTACCGCACCCAATACTTCGAGCATACCTTTCGCGGCTGGCTGTCCTTTATCTGCGATCAAAAAGGGGATCCCTCGATTCACCGAGGTGGTTACGGTCCGTTCATCAAACGGGATCTCTCCATCGACGGTGCATTTGAGATTCTCCGCGATTGCTGAGGCCGTGATGCCGGACCTTCGATCCATCTTATTCAGGACGAACATCGTATCTTCTTTTGGAAATTCCAACACGCTGAGCAAATCGAAAAGCAAACGCGCGTCTTTGATCGCTGGTATCTCTGGAGTAGCAACAGAAACCAAGAGATCCGCCAGGTCTAATACGGTCAGGGTGATATCGTCCATCGTAGAACCGGTATCAACGACCACGTAGGCGAAATGGTTCTTCAGATATTGCAGGATCGTTCGAACTTGATTCGCATTGATCTCATCGGCCATCTCTGGTCTTGGAGGAGCAGCCAGGACGCGCAATCCACTATCGTGTTGCAAAAGAACTTCGTCGACGATGTCGACCTCAAGCTCATCGATGCGCGACGAGAGATCGACAAAACTGTTTTTCGACTGAAGGTTTAGGCACACGGCGACATCGCCGAACTGCAATGCAGTATCAACCAACACAGTCGGGGTATCTGCTGTGTCGAGACCCACAGCTAGGTTTGTCGCAATGATCGTGCAACCCACACCGCCTTTTGCGCTATAAACGGCGATCAACTTTCCTTCCGGACCGATTCTTCCTGGTCCAACAATCGGCGGTAGCGGGCCAGTTCCTTCCAGGATCTTTTGCTCACCCTTGGATCGCTTTGCTTCCACTGCGAGCGAACGTATGGTGCCAATTAATTCATCACCAGATGGAGGTTTGGCGATGAAATCGCTTGCACCTGCTCGCATCGCTTTCCGTAAATAATCCGCTTCGGCTTGCACCGAAAGAATGACAATTTGAGCGAAGCGAACGTCTCGTTTGATGGCCTCAGTAGCTGTGATACCGTCCATGTCTGGCATATTGATGTCCATGAGAACGATATCCGGCTCGGTTTCACGGGCCATCTCGAGCGCTTCTTGACCCGATCGAGCAGCACCTACGACTTCGATATCTGGTTCAAATTGCAGAAGCTTGCGAATGTTTTCGCGAGTCTCAGCGATGTCATCCACGATCATTACGCGGATGAGATCGTCCGCGGCATCCTGCATTCAAACCTCCACACACTATCCAGGTCAGCGATTACTATTGCTGTACTGGCACTACGATATCATTTGGCAGAATTGGTACGATGGGTTTATCGGTAGATGGCTCGATCCCATAGGGCAATTTTGCAGGAACCGTGATGTTGTAGTTATCAATGAGGTATTGCAAGTTGACGGTCACGGTATCCGTGCTCAATGTATCGCCGGGCGATCGTAGGGTGAGTACGATATCCGCGCCGACCTTCATTGCCCAGTTCAGTGCAAGGGCATCCTGTGGGGTGACAATTAAAGTCACGATATCGGGCGTTGTTGGGACGACAACCTCCGTTTCACCTTGTTGAGGTGGCGGTGCTCCAACCCCTTCTTCCGTTGTAGGTATAGCCACGATTCCTTCTTCAATATCCTCAAGGGGGAAAGTTCCTACATGCAAGACGGTTGCCGCTTCGACCAAGCGTTGGGTAAACAACCGTGGTCGTTGTGCCTCGGAAGGTATCGCGTAAAGTTGTACACCTGTGTCTTCATCCGAAACGACACCACCAACTGGTGGCGGCTCATCATTGGTGCATTCAAGGCCCATCTCGGTTCTGCTTACTCGAGAACATCCACTCCCGGTGAGGATGTTCCCATCGGAATCGACAAGTATGAGGTTGTGATCCGGTAGCATCGTTTGGAAATCAAGGTTTAGATCGACCATTAGCATGGTGATCAGAACATCGACGGTGTCACCATCACGGAGGGCATACGCCACTCCAGAAAGACGGGTCATCGGAATAGCAATAGCTGTGTATCCCGGCGGTATGGCGATCGCTGCATCGGAACCGGCCCCAAGCAATTCGCCCGCTTTTTCAGTGATCATAGCCGTTGTAACGGGAATACCACGGGCAATATCTATCCTTGCTCGACGTTCTTGGACCTGACTAAATAAGGTCTCCTCATCCGTCCCTGCGATCCAGGTCTCCACCACCATGTCAGCGGGCATTTGCTGAAGCACGATGGCATCTCTGGGTATTTCAGAGCCCCGAGCGATGTCTTGAGCCGCTACGACAACCATAACCATGTCGGAAGGGACTATAACAACTCCCTCTTCAGTAGGTGTACCTTCCACTTCTGGCCCGCCACGACCGATGACCAGATACGCAGCAAGTACCCCCATAATGATAATCAGGGCAAACAGGATCAGAATACGGCCTCGTCGCATGGGGCCTCCTTTGATGCTAAATCTTCTGATAACTTATGTCGTGCGTATAATACCTTTTCCACATTAAAAGTCAAGCCGGACGCCCTCAAGCGCTAGATTCAGGCTGTGATGTCAGGTGGCAAAGAGCCCTATCCAAGATAGGGCTCCCGCGGGTTAGAACCAGTCGAGGCGTTGCCCTTCCCCAACGCCATCAGCTGCTTAGATGTTGCTTACGATGTTGCTGAACACGTTGCCGATGGCGGGCCCGAGTAGCGCCAAAATGACGATCACAACAACGGCGACTAAAACAAGGATCAACGCGTACTCGACTAAGCCCTGACCTCTCTCCTTAGGAGCATACAGCATATTCGTTCACCTCCCTCCTGTTCCGATTTGTCAGATATAAGATCCGACATGAATCATTATATTTTTTGCTCGTTTAATATTCAATAGGACCTATTTCCGATGTGCAAATACCAATCCGAGCCCCCTAAAAACTCGTAGAATAAAACGTCTGAGGGATTTTTAGCTCGGACTCGACCCCCTTTCCTGCTAACAAGCAGAGCATGGAAGCTCTATACGGCGATTTTCTAATCAGTGACTCTCGAATTTATCCCCCTAAACCGGTTTTCTGGAGATGTTGAGTGATGGTTTTAGATTGTCAATTACATCCCAAAATGCTTATTCTTCGGTAGGAATGGCAAAGGCGATCCGTGTACCTTCCCCTGCTGCGCTCTCCACATCCAACGTTCCCCCAACTTTATCGATATGATCTAGTAGGGTGGGAAGACCATATTTCTTAGCTTCCTCTTCTGATTGAGTGTCAGGATCAAAACCTCTTCCGTTATCCTCGACCGAAACCCGGATCAGACGATCGCCCATGTCTAACATAACTTTAGCTTGTGTCGCCTGCGCATGATCGCGAATATTTCTCAAAAGGGTTTGAATGGCACGAAATGTAAGGACCTCAATGAGGGGTTCAATCCGTCGTTCGTTACCGGTTACAACAAAATTAATGTCTAGTCCCGTTTTCTCCTTGACGGCCTCCGAATACCGCCTTACGGTAGGTACGAGACCTAAATCATCCAGCATCATGGGGCGTAAGTCATAGATAAAATCCCGCACCTGACCAAAAGTAGAGGCGGCAGCTGATTTCAGATTAGAAAGCTCATCCCGGGCTCGATCTTGGTCGGTCTCAAAAAGACGCATTGCTATTTCTGTCTGTAGGATAAAATTCGATAAAGCTTGTGCCGGGCCATCATGAATCTGGCGGGAGAGTGTTCGCCTTTCTTCTTCCTGCGCTTCGATGATCTGTTGAATTCCTGTCGCTCCCCTACCTTCGCCTCCAGCTAGATTCAAGGAAGGCCGACCCTCCAATAATTGCATTGTTTTTACTAAAAATTGTTCCAAACGGTGGAGGTGGGATTCATCACTCTGCAACTTCTCAAGTTGACCTCTCATTGTAAAAAGTCGCTGCTGAGCGTCTTGAAATGCTTCATAGGTCGAGCGAATATCTTCTCGGGGGATTGTCTCGAAGTTTGCTTGTATTTGGTGTAGCGTAGCCATGATCGAGTCGTTTCGCTGTGCGAGCTTGTCCACTTCTCCTTGACTCTGCTCGACCAACAACCCGATCTCAGTCATTTCCGTGCGAACTTGCTCTAATTCGGCACGAGTAAAGTTGATAAACGATTCAAGCTGGCTAAGCTCCGCACCATTCTCAGCTTCTGTCATGGCGTCTCCGCATCATTTACGCGTATCTTGTAAGCGTACCCAGCCGTGGCGTAAGGCATATACTGCAGCCTGAGTCCGATCTTCTACGTCCAATTTATGCAAAATGGAGGTCATATGGTTCTTCACTGTCTGGTGGCTGATTCCTAATCGAGCAGCGATTTCTTTATTGCTCATTCCCCGGGTGACATATTGAAGAATTTCCATCTCACGCGGAGAGAGCGGTGTGAATGCCTCCACGTCACCATCTAGGTGGGGACGTCGAATGGTCTCCACACCCCGCGAAAGCCATTGCTCCAGACCCCCTGAATCGTAGACCTGATCACCCACGACGTAAAATCCCATAGCAACATGCCGAATGATATCTACCAACATACCAGCTTCCACGTCTTTCGAGCAATACGCTGCAGCTCCAGCTCGAAAGGCATGCAGCACCTGTTCAACATCGTCATAGGCGGTCACTAAAATGACGGCGGTGTTCAATCTCTCCGCAATGATCTGCCGTGTAACTTGCATACCATTCATATTTGGAAGATTGACATCGACCAATGCGACTCGGGGTCTTAACTCACGCACCAATTGCAGCGCCTGATCGCCACTCGTACCCTCGGCTAAGACCTCCAGATCCTCCTCCGCATCGAGGACATTGCGCACACCTTCGCGGAAAAGTGGATGATCGTCGACAATGATGAGCCCTATCTTATCCATAAGCAATCCACCCATTCTTGGATAGCGGCGAGTATAGCACACTCGACCCTCAGGGGGCAAACCCTTGCGGGCGCCAGCGATAGATCGTCATATTCTCCCCACCAGCTCTAATACTATGAGGAGCATCCGTAGTGTAGATCAGTTCTGCCCGTTCTACCAGTTTTGGATACCATCCAGGGAATGTCATTAGGTAGTCTGCACCTCTCGCATCTAAGAGCCTCGCTAGGGCTTCTTCGTCGCGTAAAATTGGGATCACTTCCGGGGAGACCAAACCTGCCATATCGATTATAGTTCTCTCACCGAAGTAACCTAAAGCACCGATGTCATGCGCAGCTATCAACGCTTCTGACTCTGTGTGGGTTGCTATCCATTCTGAAGCCGCGACCATCTCGGTTTCAATAATCGCGACGTCCTGAGCATAAGCTTGAGCCCCGTTCCACCAGAAAATTATTGCCAGTACTGGAAGAGCGAGCAACCAGGCGCGAGAAAATAACCTTCTAAACAACGATTTCGCATATGGCTCCACCCACGCCTTCATTCCCTCTATTCCAAGAACCAGAACCACTGGGATGATCGGTATTGCGTACCTTCCATGTTGATAGTTAGCGGGAAGACGAACTGCATACGCCCCTACATAGGAGAGAACCCAAAGGAGTGGTGCCAACCGCCACCACGATCCCTGACGAGCTTGAACGATGGTCACGAGAATGAGACCAGGTACCAACAGGGCGCTTACCCCAGCAAGTGGTGGAACTAGTTGAGCCCAAAAACGCTGAAAGAATGGAATCTCTCTGTACACCGCATATTCCGTTTGTTTAGCATAGAATGTCGTCGGCCACAATTCATACGAAAGTGCGTAATTGAATGCCATGTAGGGACCAACCAATAACATAACCCCAATTAGTACCAAACCCATACGATGTAGCATTTTCCGAAATTGACCCGAGTTCAGGAACGCGACATGCCATGCCACCGGTATGAGCAACGAGAGCGCATCTGGCCGTAACCAAACACCAAGACCGATCAACATTCCCATTCCAAGCGAATTCCAGTTTTGGCTATCGATCCATGAAACAACGATCAGGACAAGCAGGATAAGTGCTATCGTTTCCATGCCCGAGACTGAGATCCAGACCATATGCCACTCGAGCACCAGAAGCATTGCAACAAAGAACCACCAACGCCAAGACGCCCTACTCCGTAGGGCCAACCACCTACCACAAATCCAAGCCGAGGTAACAAGAAGCAAACATCCGAGCAAGTAACTCCACACCTTCGGATCGAGGTGCAACCACCCCCCTACTGCGATCATCACTGTCCATAAAGGCGAAGTTGACCCAGAACTTGGTTGTCCAGACAGAAATGCCCATTCCCCATATTCAACCAGATTCCGGGCGTAAGTTTGATGGATCCAAGCGTCATCAAGCGGGAACCCGAGGCCGGATGTCCGAGCGCTAATCCAGAGAAAACCCACAACAGACAACACAGTGATCGCGATGAGTAAGGGTGCTATCTCTGCAAGCTGTCGAGGCCATCTCCTGATCATGATGATCCCGACTCCAACAATACTTTAAATACGTAAATTTCACGACCTGCAGCATCATATAAGGTCGCTTTAAGTTCCAACCATGAGACGGACGTTGGCCCATCGTATAATGTTGCCAAGCCAGCCGGTCGATTCGCATCAAGCACCAACCACCCTACTCGGTAGTGCTCAAATACCTCTCGCAGAGTCTCCACTGTTCCATTGGGAATGACCACGCACTCGAGATTTGTTGCCAAGTAAAAACCCGGAGGGTTGTTGACCGCTACGATTCCGGGGGAAGAATTAAGCGTACGAAGTCGATCTCCCACCTCACTATATATCCGCAATCCAGATTCCCACCGGGGTTTACTCAAGTCAGGTCCTATAGCTTTAGACCAGAATAATATGGTCGTCAAGATAGCCACTATGACTACCACACTGGTCCCGAAAATCTTCACAGCCTCTCGTCGGTCCCACCCCCGTATCTTTGCCCCCCAATCGATCGCGACCTCAAGGCCTGCGGGCACAAAAGCCCAAAGTACCGGCATTACCGCCACGCCTGAATGGAAAAAGCCACCACGGGAACCCGCAAAAGGAAAAACGAAACTCATGATAAACAAAAGGATAGCAAGGTAGGTTGCCGTTATTCGCGTAAACGGGTGGTTTCGGAAACGATAAGCACCTAACACCATAAATGGACTGAGGAAAACGATCCCATTCTCAATAAACAAGCGTTGTAGGTTCGTCCAAAGTGCCTGAAGACGAACGCCAACAATGGACGAAAAACCTGAAGCCAACCATCGAGCAGGAGTCAGGATGCTTCCAGGAAATGAATACAATTCATCGTAAGATAAGAGCCATAAAGCTCGTGTATTGCCAGGTGGGAAAGGTTGCCCGACGATGACGAGGTTTCTTATCCACCATGGTCCGATGAGCACAAGATATCCAATCACCAAGCTCAGGAGTGCGATTGGTTTTTTACCATCAGACCAGCTTATCGCCATGACAGCTGGTATAAGCAATAGAAGGCCATCAGTACGAATTAGGTGAGCTAAGCCCACAAGCATCCCCACCATGACCCAGCGTAAGCCACTGGGCCGACGACTCGCCTCTACC
>DUEW01000072.1 GCA_011174845.1 Anaerolineae bacterium
CGCCTCGGAGTCGCTCTCCATGAATTCTGGATTATGTAAACTACCCACACTTTTTGGAGGAGAACCTTTTTTTTTACTCTATAAGATATATCATTGGCCACTATGCGTGGGGTGAACACCTATCCTTCTCCAACTTGTATCTCTTGGTGCTGTGCTCTTGTTCAATATCACAAGGGGACACAACAAAGGTGGGTGGTACGTGGGGTGTGAGTGGCTTCCATGCGTCGCTTGAGCGGGTTCAGAGACTTTATTGTTTGCTTCTATTTGACATCGGTTTATTGTTCCGTTGATCTGGCTCATCTATAATGATCGCGAATTAACCTCGGAGAAGCTATGTCATTTGTGCAAGGGGAGAGCGTCGGCCCATATCGGATCATAGAGCAACTCGGTCAGGGCGGAATGGCCACTGTATACAAAGCCTACCATCCTGCGCTGGAACGGTATGTTGCGATCAAAGCACTTCATCCCGCTTTCATGGAGGAGGAGGGCTTTCTCGCTAGATTCAAGCGGGAAGCACGTGTCGTCGCTAATTTGGAACATCCAAATATTGTGCCTATTTACGACTTTTCCGAACATAAGGGACGCCCTTATTTAGTGATGAAGTATATCGAAGGGGAGACGCTCAAGGCTCGTCTAGCACAGAGGTCCATTTCGGATAGTGAAAAGTTAGAGATTATAGAGGCGGTGGGGAAAGCGCTCTCCTTCGCACACAAGCAAGGTATCTTACATCGAGATATCAAGCCTTCGAATGTGTTGCTATGCTCAGATGGCTCGATATACCTGGCAGACTTTGGATTAGCGAGGATCGCTGCAGATGGTGCTTCAACACTTTCTGGGGACATGCTCATGGGCACGCCGCACTATATCTCTCCAGAGCAGGCTCGAGGTGAGAGCGATCTGGATGCAAAAACGGACATTTACTCCTTCGGTGTCGTCCTCTATGAGTTGACTGTCGGTAAGGTCCCCTTTGATTCTGATACACCCTTTTCAATCATCCATGATCACATCTATACACCTTTACCCTTGCCATCCAAGATAGATCCCAAAATCACTGATCAAATCCAGGAAGTCTTAATTAAGGCCCTGGCAAAGGACAGGCAAGACAGATACCCATCCGTAGACGCATTAGTATCTGCTTTCCGAGAAGCGATTGAGGGGGTCGATGTTGGAATACATATCTCCGAAACGCCACCTCGGATTAAAGTCCCCTCTCCTACACCCAGGGAGAATGAAGTTGTCGTAGCTGAGATGCCAGTGATAAAAACACAAGTTGAGCATACACGTGAGGAGATTCCTTCCGAAGCACTGGACGTCCGCCCAACGGAGAAACGTAGGCGAAGGTGGTTATGGATAGCGGGTGGCCTCGTGTTTGCTTGTATATCATCGTTGATCTTCCTTGGAGCGATTGGTCGAGCGCGGGAGGGAGGACAACCACTGCTACGAGATACATCCGATGAAAGAACATCCGAGTCGTTGTCTCCTCGGGAAGATGAAGCGGTGTTTGCAGTAGATGAGCATCTCAAACGTGCGGAAGAGCTGTTGTCGGTAGGAAACACCGAAGAAGCCTATCAAGAGCTGTTTATTGCGGGTAATCAATTTCTTGAGAGAGGCGATTTCATCCCAGCGACGCAGACCTTCCTCAGGGCATATGAGATCGCGGAAAAGTCGGTCGATGAACAACGAGAATTGCTGGAATTGCTCACACAGGCGATCTTTCTTGGTGCACATGAAGATGGCATGTTGCCTCTGTTAGAGGGCATCGCAGAGAGGCACCCCGATTGGGGCACAGCACAGATTGCGATGGCGAGGGCTCTGTTAGGCACTGAACGTCACGAGGAATCATTGCTATTGATCGAGAAACAACTGCGTAATAACCCGGACAACATCTTTGCCATTGCGGTTCAAGCTGAGTACGATCTTGTTCATGGCATGGTTGATAGGGGACATGGAATCATCGAGGATCTACTTGGTAGACCAGACCTTCCGGCGTGGCTGGTTGACCATTTAAAAAAGCTGAATCGGAAATTCTGAAGGATTCACCTGAACGATAGATAGAGTCGTCTGGAAGTATGTTTTGTAGAATGGATTGATTTCTCCGTCGATAAAAATACTATAAAAGAATTGTAAACTTAGTTTGGATCTCCCTCCTCGTACGATTTGTCTACCGTGGCGTTTTAAAAGAATTTTCCTTCTGTCCCGTATAAACATTCCACCACAAATGATATTCTGAAACCAGATGTAGCCGCACACTTCAAAGTGCGAAAGGGTACACAGGCGAAATCCTGTGGCTGATGAGGCGATGGTTCAAAGAAAGTATGTAGGGATCGGTCCTTTTAGGACGGATCTGTGGAGCTAGCAGTTATTCACCTATTGATAGCATTAATAAAATGTTAGGCTAGCGAACCTGTAAACTCAGGAGGGCTCTTGGGGAATCGAATGAATAAAGAATGGAGATTGTTTTTTAACTCGATGAAGACCTTGCTCAGGTTTTAGCAAACCTTAGATCGTTCGTTGAACTACATAATCTGCAAGTTCATACAAGCCTTCTCGCTCAGGGTTTGAAGGCATATCCATCAACAACTTCTTCGCAGTGGAGATAAACTGATTTGCTTGCTCAAGTGCTTGATCAGTTGCTCCAGATGTACGGATGTCCTCAATTAAGCACTCAATTGTTTCATCATCCAATTCTCTGTGTAGGAGCTTTTCGCGTAAACTCCCATCTTCCAGATTCGATTCAAGGTAGCACAGTGTAGGCAAGGTTATTAAACCTTGCCTCAGATCATTCGCCACGGGTTTTCCCACCCGTTCCTGATCGCTCACAAAATCAAGTATGTCGTCAACGATCTGAAAAGCAATTCCAACGTTGTAACCGAAGGATTTCATTGTGGTTACAACCTCGTTATCGCACCCGCTGAGTAGAGCAGCTCCCTCACATGAAACTTCAAAAAGCGAAGCGGTCTTTGCGTAGATGCGATCGAAGTATTCCTGACGAGGGTCATCATCTTGTGTGCCGAAAAGCTGTGAAATCTCCCCATTCACAATCGTCATCAATGTCCGGGAGAAGATTCTCATCAAGGCTTTCGATCCAATTACCGAAGCCAGGTACGCCGCTCGAGCGAAGATGTAATCCCCCGTGAGAACGGTCGCACCGAGACTCAACTTAGCGTTAAGGGTTGGGTATCCACGACGTAGTAGGGATCCATCGATCAGGTCATCATGAACCAGGGTTGCAGTATGGAGCATCTCGACCGCAGCGGCCAGTGTAATGCTCTCATCGCAATCCGCACCTAACATGCCACATGTTAGAAGAACCAGAATGGGTCGAAGACGCTTCCCGCCCGAAGAGAGCAGATGTTCGATGGCATCGTTTAATTGTGGGTGATGTCCACCCGGACCCTGACGCATACGGGCTTCGACCTTCTCGAGGTCAGCGCGTACGAGATCAAAGAATGTCGTTGTTGTCGTTTCCATGATTCCAATTGAACAATTCTGTGGCATTCTGCGTTGTCGTCGCTGCAATGGTGTTCATGCTGACCTGAAACAGGTTTGCAGATTGTTGAGCTACCAGTTGAATGTAAGCTGGTTCGTTCCGTTTGCCGCGCTTCGGATGAGGTGTTAAATAGGGAGCGTCCGTCTCAAGCAGGACGCGATCAAGAGGCAATTGCGCGGTGACTCGGCGTAGAGCATCAGCATTACGATAGGTTATAGGACCAGCTACACCGATGTAAAAACCTACCTCAATGGCTTTTTGTGCCACCTCTAGATCAGCGTAATTAGCATGTAGGACACCCGCCCGACTTATAAGGGTGGGGGGGAGTTTTTTAGACCACGTTTCGAGAAAACCCATGAGATCCTCGACCGCGTCACGGTTGTGGATCACTACCGGTAATTCTAATTCGAGTGCTAAATCAAGTTGACCTTGAAAGGCGACCCGCTGGAGCTCCGGAGGGGAAAGATTTCGGTAATAATCCAATCCTATCTCGCCAACTGCAACCACCTTTGGAGACCGTGCCAGTTCTTTTATTTCTTCTTTCGTTGATTGGTTCCAAGTTTTCGCATTGTGGGGGTGAATACCAACAGCCGCGTAAACCTCGGAATATTGCTGAGATAATTCAACCGCGCGTCGGCTTGAAGGCAGATCTACTCCTGGGACGAGAAGATGGCTCACGCCTGCCTCTTTAGCGCGTGTTAGGATTTGTTGGCGATCCTGATCGAAAGTAGACAGCGTCAAGTGACAATGGGTATCTGCGAGATGGGCAAGGTCAACATTCATTGGATGCCAACTATGCTCAAACCATCTTGCAGGATGGGATCAACGCGATCCAGCTGGGTGGTTTCACAATAAACACGAACAATCGGTTCTGTGCCGGAGAAACGGATTAGAAGCCAACCTCCATCCTCAAGCGTGAATTTAAAGCCATCAAGCGTATTTAGCTCGGTTACAGCTAATCCGCCGATCGATTGGCTTTTAGCAGCAAGGATCTGTTCTTCGATAATAGATCGCTTGACCGGGGGTAGAGGTGAATCGATACGTTTATAATAGTGCGCTCCTACCTTCTCGAATAGTAATTCGACCAATTTAGAAGGTTTGCGATTAAGGCGAACCATCATATCGAGCAAATATAACCCAGCCAGAATGCCATCACGCTCCGGGACGTGACCGCGGAAGGCATAACCACCGGATTCCTCTCCACCAATAAGCGCATCTACCTCGAGCATTTTGGGAGCGACGAATTTAAATCCCACGCCTGTCTCATAGACGGGAACTTTGTATTGCTCACCAAGTTTGTTTAACATTGAGGTTGTTGAAAGGGTCTTGACGATAGGGCCTCGTTCCCCTCTCGCTTCGAGGAAGTAGTATGCGAGAAGGCCAAATACCCTCAATTGGTCGATGAAAACGCCATTCTCGTCACCCATCCCTACTCGATCGGCATCGCCATCTGTCACCAGGAGGACATCGGCGTTGTATTCCGTCGTTGCGGCCAAACCGACATCTATATTCGGAGGGATAGGTTCAGGTCGCTTCATCTCAGGAAACAGCGGATTACGTTGGTTGTGGATCTCGATAACCTTTGTCTTCCCGCCCTTGAGTAGCGATGTAAACCACCCGCCTCCATTTCCCCACATCGAATCGACCAGTACAACAATACCCGCGCTGCGTAAAGGTTCCAGATCGATGAGGCGTTGGATTTGCTCAATGTACGCGGGTGCTGGATCGAATCGTACGATCTTATCCTTTGAGAGAGCCTGTTCGATAGGCAGTCGTGGAATGTCCTGGTCATCGTTAGGGATTTCTGCCTCAATTTGTTTTAATCCCATTGGATCGACCGCGCCACCATGTCGGTCTCGTACCTTAAAGCCATTGTCGGTGGAGGGATTATGGGAAGCGGTGATATTGACCGCCCCAGCAGCGCCATGATGAACGACAGCGTAGGAAATTGCTGGTGTAGGTGCAGGACCATCGGTGAGGAGAACCTGAAATCCATGACCGGCTAAGACTTCTGCTGCCACAGCTGCGAAACTTTCCGAGGCGAACCTTTTATCATAACCAACGATAACAGGCTTAGCATCCCCCTCCACCACGCCCAAATAACGCGCGAAACCATGAGCACAGCGCCGGACCGCTTCATATGTGTAATTATCAGCGATCCGACCCCGCCAGCCATCGGTGCCAAAAATAATGGGCGGGTTCGACATCAAATCTCCTCAGGTGATCCCTCATGCATTGGATGACAACAAGCGGGCCAGGCGTCAATTAACCTGGCCGACTCAATCTGGGGAGGGCCAGTTTGCCCACCTTGTTCCCATTCGATTTTGGGTTGAGGTGTACTGTAGGCGCATTACGGCCCCAGATGGGGTGAATTATACCGTGAAAGGTAGGATGAGACCAGGAAAGGTTGATAAAAAGCCGCCTCCGTGATAGACTCATGTCCGTTGCCGCGCCTTATACAAGGTGCGCTTTCCGTTCCCTGCCTGTGCTGCCCGGCATTGGATGGGGGGCAATCCCGAGGAAAGGAGGTCCCTATGCGCAACTATGAACTGGCATTCATTGCCGATCCTGAGTTAGAAGAAGAAGCTCTGGAAGAACTCGAAACGAAAGTAAAAGGCTGGATCGAATCTGCTGGAGGCACACCAGGCAAATTCGATCGATGGGGCAAACGCCGCCTGGCATACCCGATCAAGAAAAAATCCGATGGGTATTACGTCTTCGTCAATGTTGAGATGCCGCCCCAAGCAGGTGCTCTCATCGAACGAAATCTGCGCCTTAGTGAACAGATTCTTCGATTCATGATCACATTACAAGAATCCACATGATTTATTTTTTGTTTCAAGAAGAAAGGAGTTCTGTATGAGCCGCGGCTTGAATAAGGTGATGATCATCGGCCACCTTGGTCGCGATCCTGAAATGCGTTATACGCCTTCAGGCCGACCGGTCACTACCTTCAGTGTGGCAACGTCTCGCTCGTGGCACTCAGCAGATGGTGAACGTCATGAGGAAACCGAATGGTTCAATGTCGTTGCCTGGGGGAGCCTGGCTGAGATTTGCAACCAATATTTGCGTAAAGGACAGCAAGTTTATATCGAAGGTCGCCTTCAAACCCGTCGTTGGGAAGACACCGATGGCAACAAACACTTCACTACAGAACTGGTGGCGAAGGAAATGATTATGCTCGGTGAGCGACGCGAAGTAAGTGGCACATACGTGTCTAAACCAGAAGAGGAAGAGGAGTTCCCCTTCTAATATAAACCCTACAAGATGAAAATACATTTTACCGATCGATCACGTTGATCGGTGGAGGAGTGGTTCCGTTGAATGAAAATGACGAAGAAAGTGATCGCCAAGAAACCGGTCACCCAAGACGAGGGCTTGGTCGTCGACGTTATACTCGTCGGCCGCGCGTTTGCCAGTTTTGCTCGGAGAAGACAACTGTGATCGATTATAAACAGCATGATTTGCTGAAACGTTACATCACTGAGCAAGGAAAGATCCGTTCTCGACGTGACACGGGCACCTGTGCGAAACATCAGCGTATGTTGGCGCGATCTATTAAGCGCGCTCGCCATATGGCCCTCCTTCCTTTTGCAGTCGAGCGGATTCGCTGAGGGTGAAAAAAAACAGCTTCAGACCACGTCAATTCACTTCCGCAGAGGTGGTTTATACACTGTCATAAGGTAGGCGTGTTTAATGAGACGGCAAAGGGCTAAAGGTCGGATAACGAAAAAACACAAGGCTCGCGCAGAGCGGGAACGGACGATGAGAAGATGGATCCTTGGTGGAGCCATTGGTACCGTTCTGCTTGTGATAGGCCTCATCGTCTATGGAGTGGTGGATATCAAGCTGATCCAACCCCGTCAGCCAGTGGCTGTCATCGATGAACAAGAAATCTCTCGAAGAGATTTCCATACTCGTGTTCGGCTAGCCCTTTCACCGGGAATCGATTCGATATCAGTGGGATACCAGATTCTAAGTGAGATGATCGATGACCTGATCATCAAGCAGGAGGCAAACCAATTAGGAATCACGGTCTCAGAGGCGGAGGTCGAGCTAGAGATGGAGCACAGATTCGGCTTCTTTTCCGAAGGGACACCGACACCAATGCCGACAAAAACACCCGATCCCACAATCCTTGTTGAGACGACAGCTACACCTACTGTTGAGCCCAGCCCGACTATAGGACCCACAACGACACCTCGACCCACGGCTACTCCATTTACAAGGGAAGCCTATGAAGAGAGGCGTGCTGATTTCTTCGGCAACCTCGCAGAACTATACGGCGCAACCGAAAAAGATTATCGAGCATACATCGAGGCGCAGTTATATCGGGAACGTGTCATCGAGACTTTTGGGGATGACGTGGAGCGTGTTCAGGAGCAAGTCTGGTTAGGGCAAATTCAGGTAGCCGATCGTGAGACACTGGATGAGATCATTACCAGGCTGGACGATGGTGAGAATTGGGACGATTTAGCGGCAGAGCTTTCTCAAGATTCGTTAACCAAAGATTCGGGTGGTGATTTAGGATGGTTGACATGGGATAACGTAACCGGGCGGTTCGGTGAAGAAGGTTTGGCCGTCTTTCAGACCCCAATAGGTGATATCCTGGATCCCTTGGAAACTCAGCTAGGGTGGCATTTGATTCAGGTAATTGATCGTGGTGAACGACCGCTGGACGATGAAGCCTTTCAGCAAGCTGTGATAGGTGAGTTTAGTGACTGGCTAACCTTAAAGCGCGAAACACATGATGTCCTCATCATGGATGATTGGTTCGAAGATCTGCCTGTATACACCGAATAAATTCCGTGCAAGTCTGACAAACTCAAGGGATATCCTCATTATCCTTTGTGGTGTTGCTCAATATCTCATAGGCAATTCATTATTCGTGTCGCGATGATCGACACCACACCGGTCGTTTCACCCTGACGGATCGGGTTTGTTCCGCGCAGATGGGGTTCTCGTCCTAAGCGGGGGTAAGATGCCCTGAATAGCACTTCAATCGTTTCCCTTTAGAGTTAAACATAATTGTGAATGCTTTCTTAACGGAGATCTGACTTCACTCCGGTTTTTGTCTGAGTCCATCACCTGAATTGAGGGTGAAAGGATAGTATGAGTCGATAGGTAACCTATCAGATGTCGCTCGAAGATTTTCGTACACAAGAAAATCGTCAATATTTGACAGTCACTAATCATTGATCGGTGAAAGTGAGGAAAACCAAACAACGATACCGGTTGCGCTAGAGTCCTCTTGAAGACCCGGCTAGCAGGGGATATACTGAACGCAGGTTTACGGCAATGAATCTGGAAGCGTTGATCGAAGTTCTACCTAAAGACACCAGCCCTGCGGATCTGGAGTTGATAAAACGCGCATACAAGGTAGCTCAGCGAGCCCATAAGGGTCAAAAGCGAG
This sequence comes from Anaerolineae bacterium, assembly GCA_011174845.1. Taxonomy (GTDB): domain Bacteria; phylum Chloroflexota; class Anaerolineae; order Anaerolineales; family E44-bin32; genus DUEZ01. The sequence goes on from DUEW01000072.1 coordinate 8,904, forward strand.
CTTCCGGAGAACCGTATGTCCACCATTGCCTATCCGTGGCAAAGATACTCGCTGAGCTCGAGGCACCCATTCCAGCGATTGTAGCCGGCATTCTTCATGATACTGTGGAGGACTCTAATATCACCTTGAAGGATCTAACACGAGATTTTGGAGGTGAAGTAGCTTCGCTTGTAGACGGAGTGACGAAACTTACTCAATTACCACGTGTCACCCGACAGCGGAAGGGCGAGAAAGATGCGCGCGCGACCAAAGGTGAATTGGCGAAAGAGACACTCCGAAAAACTTTCCTCGCCATGGGTGATGATGTGCGTGTGGTTGTGATCAAGTTAGCTGACCGATTGCATAACATGCGTACCCTTGCTCATTTGCCTCCGGAGAAAGCTCGTCGTATTGCTGAAGAAACCCTAGAAATTTTCGCTCCCTTGGCAAACCGGTTAGGGATTTGGCAGATGAAGTGGGAGTTGGAAGATCTCGCTTTCCGATATGTTTATCCTGAAAATTATAAAGATATCGCCACCCATGTAGCTAAAAGACGTGTCGACCGTGAGAAGGCGCTGGAAGAAATCAGTCTTGGATTAAAGTTGGTTTTGGTAAAAGCAGGGATCCCAGCCGAGGTCACAGGTCGACCGAAACACCTCTACTCTATCTATAGAAAAATGGAACGAAAAGACGTGCCCTTTGATATGGTTTATGATGTACGTGGAGTGAGGGTGATTGTCGAGCGAGAAACGCAATGTTATCTCACGCTGGGTGTCATTCACAATGAATGGAAACCTATCCCCGGCACATTCGATGATTATATCGCTACGCCTAAGGACAACTTCTATCAATCGCTTCACACAGCTGTCGTCTATGATGACGGTGGGACGTTAGAGGTCCAAATCCGCACACCTGAAATGCATAAGAATGCAGAATTTGGCATCGCGGCTCATTGGCACTATAAGGAAGACCGTTTATCCGATGACGTCTTTGAACAACGCATCCTGTGGCTAAGACGTTTAATGGAGTGGAGGCAAGATGTCGATGATGCGGCGGATTTCGTAGATGCGATGAAATCTGATGTCTTTGATGACCGTGTGTACGTATTCACACCCAAGGGCGACATCATTGATTTACCAGCCGGTTCGACCCCGATCGACTTTGCCTACCATATCCACACTGATATTGGACATCGCTGCCGCGGCGCAAAAGTCAACGGCAAATTAATCTCACTAAGTCAAAAGCTTCTAACCGGGGATGCGGTGGAGATCCTGACCACAAAACGTGGTGGTCCGAGTAGGGATTGGCTTAACCCCAGTTTGGAGTTGGTCAAAAGTCAAAGGGCTCGCAGCAAAATTCGTCAGTGGTTCAGGCGACGCAATCGCGAGCTGAATATCTCCCATGGTCGCCTGCTTCTCGATCGCGAACTACGACGTCTGGGCATCGAGGGGATTTCCTATGAGAAAATCACTCAGAAGATGGGCTACTCCCAGATCGATGACCTTTTAACTGCTATCGGCTGTGGAGATGTCCATCTCAGCAAGATCGTCACCCAAATCCTTGAGAAGGATGAGGTGGGGTTCGAATTAATCGAAGAGGTTGAGGAGATACCGGTCGCTGAATTGAAAGCGGATGAGATCAGCATCCTGGGTGTTTCGGGCCTGCTTGTCCACCTGGGTCGCTGCTGTAAGCCAGCTCCCGGTGATCCCATCGTTGGCTACATCACGAGAGGTCGAGGTGCGACGATCCATCGCCAGGATTGTCCAAATGTACTAAGGATCAAAGACAGAGAGCGATTAGTTCAAGTATCTTGGGGACGACCACAGCAAACCTATCCGGTTTCAGTACGTATCCAAGCTTATGATCGCGATGGTCTCATGCGTGATGTATCTACATTGGTGGCCAATGAAGGTATTAGCATGTCGTCCATCCATCTCTCAACGAAGAATAGTCTGGCGATTTTTGATCTGATCATGCTTATCACGGATGTGGCGCAATTGAGCCGAGTGCTCAATCGTTTGGAGGCGCTCCCCAATGTTTTAGAGGCGCGTCGGCTTCGTCCTGGTTGAACCGATGTGCTTGCCATTTTTCATTTTCTCTCTCCTATCCCTAAAACAACTAACTGAAAGAGAGGAGTGGCCAAACCCTCGGTATTTGCTAAATTGTGAACAAAGTTTGGGATTGAAGCTTTTCTCGGTAAAGCACAGGAGCCAATGCTGAGAACACCTTTGAGATTGGTCTTGATCAAAACTGATACGACCGAGAGATGGCAGAAATTTGAGGGGCCCATCCTGTGGAAGCTCAATTCTGTCTTCAAATGAAGCCAGTTTCATGGGTTTTTTTTATAATCGGAAAGGGGTTGCAATAGGATTAGATTTACGGTATCTTGACTAATTGAGGGATGTACACGTACTATGTATATCGCTTGAATATTCTCGGTGGTGCTTTATAAATGATGTGAAGCTATCGAGCACCATTGAGATAGGGTTATCCAGGGTTCATCGGAGGGCAGTAATTATGCCAAGAATTCACTGTAGATTCGTGGATTGTGTTTTTCTTGAAGAAGGTTTCTGCGGGGCGGAAATTGTGGAGATCGATCCTGATGAGAGCTGCTTAACCTATACCAGCATCGATGATATTGCGATGGTCGACGATGAGGATTGGGAGGATGAAGATCTAGAAGAAATATGGGAGGAGGAGGAGGAAGAAGAAGACGATTTATAGATTATGTGTTTATTTTCTGAGTCGTCGATGCAATACTCTCGTGCTGTAATTCGAAAAGGGGCTATGAAAAGCAATAGCTTAAGGGTGTCTTATCTCCAACAATGTAAGCGTGTTCACTGAGAATCTAAGTTCAAATCCCGCGTGATAGAAATTCGAGGGTCGCACATCGTGCGTTTTTTTGTTTAACGACATATTCAAAGGGTTAAACTATTGGTCAATTCCTGCCCATACCTGTCCCGCATGTAGTTTCTACGAAGAGGTCCGTACCCGGTGTTTTAGAGTGCGGTCGAGGATATCCTCTAATTCTTTTCGATCGGTTTCTTGAGAGGGGGGAGGTGTTGATTGAATCTCTGCTTCCGGTTGATCTGACGCCTGTAATGCCTGGCGTAAGGCGATCTCCATTGCAGTTGGTTCTTCCTCGTCAGCTTCTTCATCGGCCTCGACTTCAAACATCGGTTCCTTCATACTCAGGCGTATTTGACGCTTTTTTCGGTCGAAATCGATCACGCTTACTTCAACTTCGTCCCCCACATCTACAACATCTGAAGGATCGGTTACGTAATCCGAGCTCATTTCGCTGACGTGTACAAGCCCGGGGCGTTCTGCACCCACATCGATAAAGGCGCCATATTTTTCGATGCGAACAACCTTTCCTTTGAGCTTCAAACCCGGTTTTATCCCTTTCCACTTAAGTTGGACCGGGCGTATCATGGTTAACTCAATACGACCGGCTTCACGGTCTACACGATGAACCCAAACATCTACTTCTTGCCCTTCCTGCAACACATCCTCGACTCGATTGACATGCCCCTGCTTGAGCATCGAGATATGGATTATCCCTTCCCGCTCTACCCCTACATCAACGAAGGCGCCGAATAACCCTAGCTTAGTTACTCGTCCTTTTAGTTTCATCGCAGGTTTTATATCTGCCAGCGTTAGCGTCTGGTCAGAACTTTCTTGAGCTGACACCTTGACACCTTCCTCAGGAGTTTTATTTTGCATTTGGGGGTTGAGCCTGGAGATTATACCACGTTCTTCTGGCTGGACATGACTTCAGCCACCGAAATCTCATGACCACCCTCTAGCTCTCTATGAAACTGTCACGCATGCTTACGAGGGATTACGGTAAATCTTGAGATGAATAGCTACGGCGGGTGAGCAAGTACCAATCGACGATATTACGAAAGCGATCACTGGGGTCGTAAAGAGGACCAACGGTCACTCCTTGCACTTGAGCGTCAATCGCGTAGCTGTAAACGTGGTAATAGAGGAGAAGGGCAGGAACAAGATCTTGAAACCGGTGTTGGAAATTACGATATAACTCAGCACGGCGACCAAAGTCTGGATTGACCCGGGCTTGTTCAAGCCAGATGCTTATATTGCGGTCGGTAATGCCCCCATAGTTTTGACCCGTTTCCGTCTGAGAATCATGCCAGAAGGGGTAAGGATCAGGATCCGGTGAGCGTGAAAGGTCAACCTCTGTTAGAACGAGCTCAAAATCGCGCGGCTCCAGATAATCCTGGAGCAAGCTCTCTTTATTAACTTCCTTCAGCTCAATTCGGATGCCGATCGCTTCCCAGTTGGTTTTGAGCATTTCAGCCACAATTTCATCCGTTGGATCATTGCTGTGAATAAGTTCCAAGCTTAAGATTTGATCGTCCTTCGTCCGCTGGTATTCGGGGGTTCCCGGGGTAGCTCCTATTGTGAGCTTCCATTCAAGTTCGTCAAGCAAACGGGCAGCACGGTCGGGTTCAAACGATAAACTCTCCAGACTCTCTGAGTGAGCCCATGTCGCGGGCATGATTGGACCACAAGGTATCAAACCCTGGCCCTGAAGAGCGTGGTCGATAATCCACTGACGGTTTATGGACAACATCAATGCTTGCCTAAACTTCTTCTCGGCGAGGTAGGTTTTTTCGCTGTTTTTAGAATTTATAAAGACCAAGCTTATACGAGGCAGCCTGCTCGTGTGCATGTTTAACTCAGGGGAGTCAAGAACCTCGGTGAAGATCGCAGGATCAATTTGCCCAATCCCCTGGATTTCTCCCGCGAGGTAAGCGTCCAAAGCGTCAAGGGAGTTTTCGAAGAAACGGAATTCAACCCTTTCGATGTAGGGGACTTGGTCGTAATAATCTTCGAAAGCGATGAGGCTTACGCTAACGATCTCGTCGTCTTCAACCACGAATCGATCAAAGGCGAAGGGGCCGGTGCCAATCGGTCGAAGATTGAAGGGGTGATCGATCAGTTCCCCTGCGGAAACGCCTCTTAAGAGATGATCGGGAAGCAGACCAACCGCAAGGTAATCCAAGAATGGTGCAAAGGGTTCTGGAAGTTGAAATTGAACTCGATATTCATCCAATCGGATGATGTTGACTTGCTGCCACATGGTTTGGAAGTCTTCCGGTCCTGGATAATCCTCATCTTGCATCTTTGAGAAGGTATAAATTACATCATCGGACGTGACCGGTTCGCCATCGTGCCATCGGGCATCTTCTTGAAGTGTAAATGTGTAAATTGTTGCATCAGCAGAGACAGCCCATTCAGCTGCTAAATCAGGCATGGGTTCGCCGCGCGAGTTGAAGCTGATCAAACCGCTATAAATGAGGCGATCGATGTCACGATCCACTTGGTTGTATGTGTCGAGAATAGGGTTCAACCGTGCCAATTTTCCTATGAGGGCCTCAACATGGACCCCTCCAGGCACAGGATGGGGCGCAGCGATATCAGTATCTGGAGTCTGACCGACGAGTAGACCAACAACGAGGATCAGACCTCCCACCGCAATCAGCAACTGCCAGCGTAGATTACGCATTGAACGTAAGTCAGGGGTTTCAGGGTTCGGATTTAACCAACGACAACAACATTAAGGATAGCAAGGAGGAAGAAGATGACGCTCAAAACAATGGTGATGTTGAAGAACAATCGTTCGATTCCACGACGGACATGAAAGCCAGAGCCTCCATAATCGCCCCCACCACCTATAACTCCCAAGCCCGCACCTCTACTTTGAAGGAGGATAATGACGATTAGAGCAACCGATGTAATGACCAGTGCAAGGTTTAGATATGTTTCCACTCAGGATACCTCCTCCCACAGATGAGCGGCCGGATTATAGCAGATGGTATTTATGGCGACAAGGTGTTTAGTTCGTCTGCCCAATCGAGGCTCGTAGATATGCCTCGACGAAATTGTCGATGTCTCCATCGAGAACACCGTTTATGTTGGGTGTTTCGTAGTTTGTGCGGTGGTCTTTTACCATCTGGTATGGGTGAAGCACGTAAGAACGTATCTGACTTCCCCATTCGGCTGCGATGTGATCACCTTTAATCTGTTCGAGTTCCTCTACCTTTTGCTTTTGTTTGAGATCCAGTAAGCGTGCTCGTAAAACACGCATAGCGTTAGCCTTATTTTGGGTTTGTGAGCGTTCATTTTGGCAAGTGACGACAAGACCGGAGGGCAGATGGGTTATCCGTACTGCTGTCTCATTCTTTTGCACATGCTGTCCCCCAGCACCAGCGGAACGGTAGGTGTCAATTCGCAAATCATTCATGTTAATGTCAATCTCGTCATCGGTCTCAACCTGGGGAAGGACTTCTACCAATGCGAATGAGGTGTGGCGGCGATGGGCAGAATCGAAGGGGGAGAGACGGACTAAACGATGTACACCCTTCTCAGCTCTCAAGTAACCATAAGCGTACTCACCGTCAACCGAGATTGTTGTGCTTTTTATGCCGGCTTCTTCTCCCTCGCTTGTGTCGAGAATTGCGGCCTCAAATCCTCTCTTCTCTGACCAACGGAGGTACATCCTTTGCAGCATTCCAGCCCAATCTTGAGAATCGGTACCACCAGCGCCCGCGTGGATAGCGAGAATAGCGTCATCGCGATCATATCTGCCCGAGAGTAACACCCTGGTTTCACGTTGAACGATTTCATCCTCGATGGCACGAAGCTCATCTTCAATGCCTTCACGTAGCTCTTCATCTTCCAAGGAGGTAAGCTCGGAGGCATCGCCAACCCGACGGACTAAAGTGCGCCATCCTTCGACCTCATTACGTACACGAGCTAATTGACGCATCGTTCTTTGGGCTTTTTCTTGTTCGTCCCAGAGGGAGGGATCTTCGGAGCTACGTTCGAGTTCCGCTAACAGGGTTTCAAGCTTTGGGAAGTCAAAGACGCACCAAGAGATCTTGAATTCGTGCTTGGGCGTCTTGTAGTGCTTCTTTTAAATCATCCATACTGATTCATCCTGAATAGAATTGTACCTTAGGAATTGGAGTTAATGGAATGTGGATTAGGGGCAGGAAATTCATGGCGAGGGACGGTTTCACTTTCCGCCAGCAATCCGTCGACAAAGGCTTCTGCATCGAATGCAGACAGATCTTCTAGAGTTTCGCCAAAACCGACATATTGGATGGGAAGGCCAAGGACGCTATTGATCGCGAAGCCAACACCACCTCTGGCGGAGCTATCGAGTTTGGCCACGATTACCCCTGTCACATCAACTGCGTCAGTAAAAGCTTGCGCTTGGGCCAGACCGTTCTGACCGGTTGTCGCGTCGAGGACAAGCAGCACTTGGTGGGGTGCTCCAGGGATAACCTTTCCCGCCACTCGGCATATCTTTTGTAACTCAGCCATCAGATTGTGCTCTGTGTGCATTCGACCCGATGTGTCCACGATAAGAACATCGACATCGCGTGCTAAGGTCGCTTGGGCCGCATTATAGACGACAGCACCTGGATCACTTCCGGATTGACCGGTGATCACCTCCACACCTAGACGATCCCCCCAAATCTCCAACTGTTCACTAGCGGCTGCCCGATATGTATCCGCAGCGGCAAGCATGACTTTATCTCCAGAACTCAACCAGCGATGGGCAATACGTGCGGCGCTTGTGGTCTTTCCAGATCCGTTTACGCCGACAAGGATGATCACTAGCGGTCGCATCTCTGGTTCCGGATTGGGTACCATTTCCAGACTTCTTAGAAGTAAGGTATGCAAACGCTCCAAGATTTGATCCCCACGGGTTAAACCTTCCGCTCGTGAGATTTCTTTCAAATCCGTGATTAGCGTTTGTGCGATCTTGATGCCAAGGTCTGCTTGAACCAGGGTTTCCTCAAGTCCCTCCCAAAAGGCGCTTGAAAGGTCAGTCGCTCCTACCAGCGATGCCAGACGGCCAAAGGCCGTCCGGCGAGTCCGCGCCAATGCTTGGCGCCATCGATTTCCTTCCACAAATGGATTATACCATCGGGCTTTTATCCCAAAGTGAGCGTAAGCGAGAGGGATCGGATGTACAAGTGAAGAGTAATCAAATAGTCGCGGCGAGCCCCTCGACAGGCTTAGGACAAGCCCTTCGACAGGCTCCCCTCACCCTTTCCCTATCCCCAACGGGGAGAGGGAACCACCACCCTCTCCCTTCTTTGGAGAGAGCGGGGGTGAGGGTGAAATCCCCCTAGACAAGCTCAAAAGATACTGGACAGGCACAGGAGCAACAGATGTGAGGTTGCAGGTTCTGGATATCAGCTCCTTTGATGTCTGAATTGCACTATGAACGCGGTGTACTTCAGGGATGCTATCTGGAGTTCGGCAGCTCTGCTGCTGGCCATCGGCAGTACCGATGGAATCTAAATTCATCTGTAGATCGATGAGAGTTAGGAATCTTCTATTAGCGGTGGAGAAACCGAAAAGCGATCATCAGATCTGAAATCGTTAAGCCGATCGAGCTTGCCGCTCAGCCATCCGATGGTCGCTTCAGCATGGCTGTCAAATGCTGGGACATAAGGTTTGATGTCCAATAAAGGTGTACCATCGATGATGTCAACATTCGAGACATGAAGCGTAGGACCATTAATCTTTTCCAATCGCAGGATGGAGAATCCGAGGGGATTAGGGCGGCGAGGCGCTCGTGTTGCGAACAGTCCGCGAGGTTCATCGTCAAGAAAGGGTTTTGGGAGCAGGTTGTAACCTGAAGAGAGATGAAAATAGTAAAGTAGGATGACATGTGAGAAGCCCTCTAAATCCTTGAGGCCCTCTTGGAATTCGGCTTCTACTACGACCTTCCCGGTTATGCCGATCGCGCTTGCCGGTTGGATGGGCATTTCTTTTGGATCGGAAAATGGAGAGTAAATGGTTCCTATTGGTGATAAGTGAATGTCATTTTTCATCTAGCTGTCTCTCGATCACTCCGAGGAGAGTACAAACGCCCAGCTAAGTGGACATGAGATCGCGCACTGGGCGTTTGGTAGCTGGGGGTCGAGGATTCGAACCTCGGCTTACGGATCCAGAGTCCGCTGTCCTACCGCTAGACGAACCCCCAATCACTTGCGGGATTTTATCATAAAAAGGTGTCGCCAATCGCGCTCTTTGAGTTTCGACCTCGGGTAAATCATCTCGCAGTCTATCTTTTTTGGATTAAACGTCCCATCTTCGATATCGAAAAAACCGCTAAATAAATAGCTATCACCTCTCCGCTTGGCTTTCTAGTAGATCCACGGCACGTGTAATCCTATTTAAAACTTCTTGCTTACCAATCACCTCCATGCTCTCGATCAGAGGCGTGCTGATACGCTGACCGGTGATTGCTATTCGTAAGATCCCAAACAATTGTCCTGCCGTGAGGTTCATTTCTTCAGCCAAAACCCTCAACGCTGCTTCAAGCGGCTCGACTTCTATCGTAGGTAAGCTTTCGATGACCTCATATGACCGCCTTGTTGCTACAATTGACTCTTCACGGGTCATATTCTTCCCGATTAATTCGGACGGATCAGGTTCAACTGTTTTGTGGAAGAAGAAGCCTGCAATATCGGCCGCTTCATCAAGTGTGCGGATGCGTTCTTGAACCAGAGGAGTGATTTGCTGAAGTATCCCTTCATTCACTTCTAGTCCTTCCATCTTCAAATAAGGACGTAATCGGTCGGCCAATTCATCAGGCGCAAGGGAGCGAATGTGGTTACCATTGAAGTGGTCTAACTTCTTATAATCTACCGCTGCTGGGCTGGGGTGGAGCTTTTGCAATGAAAATTTTTCGATCAATTCATCCAAGGTAAAAAATTCGGTGCGATCGTCATAAGACCATCCCATCAGCGCAATCCAATTCAACAAACCTTCTGGAAGATACCCCATTTGTTTTAAATCGAGAACATAAATCTCATTGACACCGGCATCACGCTTGCTCATCTTACCCTTCCCGCTGGGGTTGAGAAAAATTGAAAGATGAACCCATATCGGTTGCTCCCAATCCAGAGCCTCATAAATCAGGACATGCAACGGGAAAGTTGGAAGCCACTCGGAGCCTCGAAAAACGTGCGAGATCTTCATCATATGGTCGTCCACCATCGCCGCCAGGTGGTAGACCGGAAGGCCATCTGACTTAAGCAGGATGTAATCATCAAGCGTAGAATTCTCGACAGTGATGGGTCCCCGTAAGAGATCTACAGCGGTCGTCGAGCCCTCACGAGGTGTCTTGAATCGGATGACAAAACTTTCTCCATCTGCAACTCTCCCCCGTGCTTCCTCCGGGTCAAGGCGTCGGCAATGACCATCATAGCGGGGAGGCTGCTTCAGCTTCTGCTGTTGTTTCCGAAGTTGTGAAAGTCGCTCAGGAGTGCAAAAACAATAGTATCCGTGACCACGAGCCACCAGATTTTCTGCGTGTTGCTGGTAGAACTCAGTGCGCTCCGATTGACGGTAGGGCCTATAGGGTCCTCCGATATCCGGGCCTTCATCCCAGTCGAGTCCTAGCCAACGAAGGGACTCCATGATTTCACCCTCCGCACCAGGGACGTAACGCTTGCGATCCGTATCTTCGATACGCAAGATGAATTGACCGCCCGTTTGTCGAGCCAGCAGGAAATCGTAGAGAGCGGTACGAGCACCGCCGATGTGAAACCGTCCCGTTGGAGATGGGGCGAAACGGACACGCGCAGGTTTTAGGTCAGACATGTTCGTACCTCGAAACAAGGGAGGGGTTATAGTTCGATCCGTTTGTGACGCAGTATGACGCTCTCTACCAATCCGATGCCTAAGAGATTCGCGAGAAGCGAGGATCCCCCATAACTCAAGAAAGGCAGTGGAAGGCCGGAGACTGGAAAAAGGTTTAGATTCATACCGATATTAAAAGCACCTTGGAAGAGAAGCAGGATGGTTACACCGTAGCAAATCAAAGCACCATATGTATCACGCGCCATACGGGCGGCCCGCAAGCAACGGACGAGCACAAACATCAGCAGGAGCATAAAGAGCAGCGCTCCCATAAACCCGAATTCCTCGGACAGGGCGGAGAAGATGAAATCGGTGTGACGTACTTTGAGGAAACGAAGTTGCACTTGTGTTCCGTGACCGTACCCCTTCCCAAACAAGCCACCGGATCCGATTGAGATGCGCGCTTGATCAACATTATAGGTCTCCCCATATTGAACCTCAGATTCGGGAAACAGGAAGGTGACTAATCGTTTCATCTGGTAATGACGAATAAATAGAAAATCCTCCTCTTGAGGATATTCAACCTGGAAATAATGAGCCATAAATGGGGTCACGATAAGAACCACGATCAGGGCGATGCCGATCAGGAGAGCAAGATTTCGTAGCGGAACACCTACGGCCCAGATCAATGCTAACCAAATGACTCCAAGTACGATCGCGGTGCTTAAATCAGGTTGGATGAAGACAAAGAAAGCCGGTAAACCGACGAGCAGTAAGCTTCGAATAACGATTTTGGTTTGCTTTATCTCCTCTTTATGACGATCGAGATAATCCGCTAAGACCAGGATCATCAATATTTTTGCCAATTCGGACGGCTGAACAGTGGCAACACCTACATTGAACCAGCGGGCTGAACCGAATCCAGCAAATCCTGCGATCGGGATCAGTGCTAGGAAGGCGACGATAAAGATATAAATCGGTCGGGAGAGCGAGGACCAAAACCGGTAGTCAATCGCTGAAGCGATGAGCACCACCACCAATCCGATCATTGCATAGACCGTTTGTCGAGGCACCACCTTTACTGTCTCGATGAGTTCCTCGTTGCCGGCGATCGCAGAACGGACCATGGCGATGCCGGCGATGGTTAGGACGGCCACCGCAGCAAGAAGCCAGATGTCAAAGTGACGCCATATGCGCGTCGTTTGCATCAGCTAGGTTGCCCTCCGTCTTGATCTTCGATTTGCGAGGGGAATGTCGGCTACCAAGCGCTGTTGATCCCTTTCTTTGGTTAAAGAAAGCTGTACGGAACCTCGATCGATCTCTACGTGACGTGAGAGGGTATCGATCATGTCTACTTTCAGCGCTTCAAGTAGGCCGGGGGAAATACCAGAACGATCGTGGATCAAAACCGTTTGGAGGCGCTTTTTTGCGGTGTACGCTGTACCACGACGGCCTATGCGTAACCGTTCGAAGAAACTCATCTTTCGCCTCCTGGTTTCATGATGCGGGAGATACGTCTAAAGAAACCATCATTTGCTTGAAGGATCTCAAACGGCACCTCCTCGCCGTTTAATCGTCGAGCGACATTCCGATACGCTTTACCAGCTTTGCTTTTTGAATCAAGGGAGGCTGCCGTACCTCGATTGGTTGCGATGAGGATAGCCTCATCTTCAGGGATGACGCCGATAAGATCGATCGCCAGCACGTCAAGTATGTCATCTGTAGCCAGCATGTCGCCACGTCGGACCATCTCTGGTTTAACCCGATTGAGAATCAGTTTTCCGGGTCCCTTCTCCTCGGCCTCAATCAGGCCAATAATGCGATCAGCATCACGCACTGCAGATACCTCGGGGTTGGTGATGATAAGAACTAGGTCTGCAGGGGCAATGGCGTTCCGGAATCCGCGTTCAATACCGGCTGGAGAGTCGATCAGGATCCAGTCACTCTCTTGCCGTAATTCATCGGTTATGCGAACCATATCTTGTGGGGAAACCGCTGTTTTATCTCGCGTCTGGGCTGCTGGTATCAGGAATAGATCCTGAAGGTGTTTATCTCGGATCATCGCCTGCCGAAGCTTACAGTGTCCCTCCACGACATCGACAAGATCATAGACGATCCGATTTTCCAGCCCCATGACCACGTCCAGGTTCCGCAAACCGATATCGGCGTCGATACAAACCACCCGATAACCAAGATCTGCTAAGGACGCACCCAGATTGGCAGTGGCGGTGGTTTTACCGACCCCTCCCTTTCCTGATGTGATTGTGATGATCGTGGCGCTCATAAGAGAACTCCGTTTTTTGTCCAGTTCAGCGGCGCCGGTTGCTTTGCCATTCCTCGGCTACCAATTGGCCCTCTCTAATTTGAGCCACTTCCGGCTTGGGTCGACCACGTCGGGTGGGTGATACAGCGATTTGGCCAGCGATACGCAATTGAGTCGGGGATAAGTCGAGAGCATATACCTTCGAGCTCTCATCACCCGCAGCGCCAGCATGTACCATACCTCGAAGTCGACCCCAAACCATAACGTTACCACCTGCGATGACTTCCGCTCCCGGGTTGATATCACCGAGAATGATCACATGTCCAGGGTGGCGGATGCTATGCCCGGAGCGTAAGGTTTTCTCAACCAGAACGGCTTCGTCTCCATAGAGCATGGTCTCGAAGGGGACATCCTCGTCACCACTTGAAGATGATTTTGATAGCTGTTGAGCTAAACCTAAATCAGCAGCTGCGATTTTTGTAACATCCGATGAGGAGAGCACTGCCCATAGGTTCACTTCGCGCTCTGCTAGTGCGTCCCTCAGGCTTCCAAGATCCGCAGCTCTAAGCGCACGCTGTTCGATTTGGAGTATAAGCCGTGCGCCCTGGAAGAAGTCGGTCTGCTCATCAATCATTTGCAGGAGAGCAGGTCGTGCATCACCCCAATCACCTTCAGGAATGGAGACCAACAGTCCGTCTTGCGTTCCTTTAATGGATAACGAAGCCTTCATTCGAACACCTGATCTGGGATTATAGCACGCTCCCTATTCTCAGGCGACCACGCATAAGCATAGCGTGCAACATATAAAGAATAGGTAACACCGCCTTGCAAAGGGGGAGAATTAGGCTTCGGATTGTGCCAAATTAGTTGTTCCATAGGGTGAGGGGAGCTTGTCTAAAGGGATTGGCACCCTCACCCTTGCCCTCTCCCTGGAAGTGGTGAGGGAAGAAAGCCTCTCACAACTGTTTTTTCCCTGTGAGGGTGAGGGAGTCTCTTACGCCAGCTGCTGAGGTTGCTTAACATGCGTCGAGACGCGTCTATAGATACAAAACCCAATAAGGAAAAGCGATGAATTGGATAAGATCGGCTTTGGCATCATGCGATGGGGATGGACAAGATAGATAACAAGTGCCTCGGAAAAGTTTCCGAAGTTCCATGAAGTACCTCAGATACATCTATCAAGAATCAACAAGATCATAAATGTGAGGAGATGATATGTGTGGGTCTACCTATGCGCTGTTTAATCTATTCTCGCGACATCAATGGCTTTCAGCGCAAAGTACGCTTCCAAAATCTGACGTACGATCGGTCCCGATGTTACAGCCCCTTCGCCCCCATTATAGACAAACGCCGCGAGGACGATTTCAGGATTCTCAAATGGTGCATAAGCGATGTACCAAGAGTGTGTCGGCCACTCGCCCGGAATACACAAGCCTTTTTCACGAGCCACCTCATCGCAAAATTCTCCGGTACCAGTTTTTCCGGCTGAGGATATGGTTTCGAGATCTCCGTATGTATGAGCCGTCCCCTCGGTTGTGACAAGATGCATTCCCTGTTGTACCTGTTCGATCACCCATGGTTCAACTAATACATCCGGGGTACCGATTTCTTGCCGAGAGGTTTGGATGGTCTCCCGGATCTCATCAGGCAAGGTGGGGCAGTTTGCACCGATGGATTCGAGCGGCGTGAGGACACCATCGGCGATGTCCCACAAGACGCAGGGCTCGTAGCGTTGGATTACGTTACCCTCACCGTCCAAAACTTCCTGAACCAAGTGTGGCCACATAACCTTTCCACCATTGGCGAGTGTTGCGATGGAGGTCATCACTTGCAGCGGTGTGGCGAGCACAAATCCCTGTCCGGTAACGGTATTGTAGGTGTCACCATCGGACCAATTCTCGCCCAAGTTGATTCGTTTCCAATAAGGACTAGGAACTAAACCATCTTCCTCGCCTGGCAAATCGATGCCAAGCTGTGCACCATAACCCAAGGAGGGAGCGTAGAGATTTATCCCCTCGATACCTAACCCTTCATCAACCTCACCCGGGAAACCTCCCCCTATTTTATAGAAGTACACGTTACATGAATACGCGATACCATGAACAAAATCGACCCAACCATGCCCCTCTGGGTCCCAGCAGACAAAATCCTTTGCTTTGCCTTGATCCTTGGGGAAATAACGATTTTCGATGGTGATCTTACCTGGATCGTGCAACTTTCGATCAGGGGTGATTACGCCCTCATTCAGCGCTCCCACCGCGGTGACCATCTTGAAGGTTGAACCTGGAGGCCACTCACCTGCGATGGCGTGATTGATCAAAGGTTTCCCTCTTTCATCGGCTTCGAGCTGAAGATAGTAATCCTCGGGAATAAAGCGGGCTAATCGATTGTTCTCGTAGGTTGGCCAACTGACCATTGCCAAGATCTCCCCAGTTTGTGGGTTCATGGCGATGACCACGCCGATCGGTGTCCTTTCTTCCCCAGCATAGCGATTAATGAACTCCATGCGGTTACGCAGAACTGTCTCTGCCGCTAACTGAAGGCGGGTGTCTAATGTC
>DUEW01000073.1 GCA_011174845.1 Anaerolineae bacterium
TAAAGCACTTGATCTCCGATAAAGGTATATGAACTTCGATCTAGAAATAAATCCACATTCTAACGATTCAGAAGATGCTGGCTTACGGTTGGCGGGAAAAGATAAGGGCAGGTTAGATACCTGCCCTTTCCTCTCATCTATTTGGATCGGCTGAATAATCGATGCCTTGTTAACTAGCTGTTTGCCAAGCCACCAATTCAACGGTTAACCGATCGAAGAAGCTTTCTTCGGGGAGTGGAGCCTCACCATAGCTCATATCTACGATGCGGACATCAATCTTCAAAGACGCGGTTTCGAGGGAGACCACAACACCACTTTCCGCCAACACTGGATCCCCCTTCGCAGCCAGACGAGTATGGGACTCTTCATCATCGAACGCATAGCGGCTCATCAAAACCTTGGTTACGGTCTGGATGTCGTTCTTATCGAACAACCATACCTCAAAGGCTGCGACTTTTTTCGGTTCTTCGACGCCGATCACCTCACCGATTCCAACGCCGCACTCTCCAAGGAAGTCTCCTGTTGCACTTTCGATGCTAAAAGAGTCATCGTAGAGGTCGTCACCAAGGGTATATGTAGTGCGGAAATTCGCCAATGGTTGTTCAGCAATTTCCACTTCGCGGGGAGCGACATCCCCTTCCGCCATTTCGAAAACCGGCTCGGTATACACCCCCTCAGGTTCAACTTCCATCCGACGACGTACGAAGAGCGCTCCCGCTAGAAGTACACCCAACGCCAAGGTTACGATAAGGACGGGAAGCAGGATCTTTGACGCTGTGAAACCCGCTGCTTCCTCGGCCGGTTCAGGAGGTTCCTCTATGGGCGACTCGACGGCAACAAGGGCTTGGAACTTCTGAATCTCGCTCGGGCTTACCTCGCCCGGATCCTTGCCTACTTCCACCAATATTTCCCCTCGCGCTTCCCCTAAGCTCTCATAACGATCCTGAGCAAGCGTAGGGTCGAGGTTTACGGCGTAGGAATCGATGACCATCCGAAGATAGTCTACTTGTAGATCCCTCCGTAACTGAGCCGGCTCACCGTCCACCCATTTGACTGGACTGATCACCCAGGCGTAGACAACCCCAAGGATGATCCCGCCGAGCAATGCAATCCCCACGAGTGTCCATTTACGTTGAATGAATTCCTTTATGGCATCCATAAGCCCTCACTTTTGATCTCACGAATACACGAGACCATGTACGGTTGCCCCCCTCAGCGCATAGCATTCTAGACCTTTCGACCTGGTTAGGCAATACCCCTTGTTGCAGATTCTATGCCACACGGCGCTAAAGTTCTGACAATTCTTTTTGTTTCATTTTTTTACCGCAATTGAGGCACTGAGCATGCTCTTGGTTAGAGGCAACCATCATATTGTTGCAATCTGGACAAGAATACGGAAGCGGTCGTTTCCAGCTTGTAAAGTCACAATCAGGATAATTAACACACCCATAAAAGACGCGGCCTCGACGCGTTTGTCTTTGTACGAGTTCACCTCCGTCTTTGGGACATTTCACCCCGATTTTTTCAAGCCAAGGCTCTGTATAACGACACGTGGGGAAATTCGAACAACCGATGAATTTTCCAAATCGACCGTGGCGTATGATTAATGGATGTCCGCATTCTGGGCAGGTGCGATCGATTTTCTCTGGCTCAGCCTTAACCTCAGGCATCACCTCTTCTGCATGCCTCACCTGCTCTTCGAACGGTTGGTAGAAATCACGCACAACTTCCACCCATTCACGCTCTCCCGCAGCAATTTCGTCGAGCTTCTCCTCCATTTGAGCTGTGAAACCTAAATCAACGATATTAGGGAAAAATTCGAAGATTAGATCATGAACGATTTCTCCAATCTCCGTCGGTACTAACGAACGATTTTGACGCTGCATATAGCCTCGCTGTCGAAGGGTCGAGATGATCGGTGCATAGGTCGAAGGTCGACCTATGCCATTATCCTCCAATGCACGCACTAAGCTCGCGTCAGAGTATCGTCGCGGTGGTTGAGTGAAGTGTTGCTCAGGGAGGAGCTCCTGCAGGATCAGCGCCTCCCCCTCCACCAGGGCAGGCAATTGTGCCAATTGGACTTTCAATCCTTCCCCATTGCCTTTGGCTCCATTAATGGATTCTTTATCACCATAAAACTCAAGGAAACCCGGGAAACGCAAGCTTGAAGCAGTGACACGAAGAAGAAAGATTCGCTCGATAGTACGCCCTTCAACCTCGATACTCAGCGTGTCATATTCGGCCGGTTTCATTTGCGAAGCGATGAAACGCGACCAAATCAGTGAATAGAGCCTGAATTGCTCCTCGGATAGAAATGGTTTGATCTTTTCGGGTTCTCGTTCAACTGAAGTCGGGCGGATCGCTTCATGGGCTTCTTGTGCTCGATGAGATCGTGTGCGATAGGTTGGCGGTTTTTCAGGAAGATAAGCCTCCCCAAACTTTCTCCTGATCCACTCCCGTGCTTCGTGGATTGCGCTCTCCGCCACATTCACTGAATCGGTCCTCATATACGTGATGAGGCCAACCCGTTCTGTCTGACCTAAATCGATGCCCTCGTAAAGTTGTTGTGCGATCACCATCGTACGACGAGCTGTGTAGCCTAATCGTCGTGAAGCAGATTGTTGAAGAGTCGAAGTCGTGTAAGGAGGGGAAGCCCGGCGGATACGACTTCCGCGACGTACTTGGGAAACCTGATATTTCGCCTCTCGCATTTCCTGCAAAACAGGCTGGACTTCGGTCTCTGAATTCAGTTCAGGGTTTGCACCATCGATCTGTACCAGCCGTGCAAGAAAAGCTGGAGGCTTTTCCGGATGGAGAAGCTCCGCATCGATCGACCAATATTCTTTCGGTACAAAAGCTTGGATTTCACGTTCGCGTTCAACGATTAGTCGCAGAGCGACCGACTGTACTCGCCCGGCTGATAGACGACCTCGCACCTTCGCCCACAGGAGCGGGCTGAGATTATATCCCACCAACCGGTCAAGGATCCTGCTCGCTTGTTGTGCATTTACAAGGTCCATCGATATTTCACGGGGATTCTCGAAGGCTCGCTCGATCGCTGACTTTGTGATCTCATGAAATATTACCCGGTGGGCGATCTCAGGGTCGATCTTTGCCGCTTCAAGCAAATGCCAAGCTATGGCCTCTCCTTCCCGGTCCGGATCTGTCGCAAGATAGACTTCTCTCGATTTGGCTGCAGCAGCGATAAGTTCCTTTACAGCCTTCCTCTTCTCGTTGGGCACGCGGTATTTGGGTTTGAAATCGTTCTCAACATCGACGGACAACTGTGAGCGAAGAAGATCTCTCACATGACCAACAGAAGCTGCTACCTTATAATCCTTCCCAAGGAATCGTCCCACAGTGCGAGCTTTCGCAGGCGACTCAACGATGACTAATTTGGATCTCCGCTTACCACTGGTCCCTTTCCGCTGTTTCGGTTTTTTCACCACTGAGGTTGGCTCTAGACCCTCATGAGCCTCGGTTCTACCCATTCGGAAAAGACCGGTGCTGCAAACTGGGCAGGTACCTTTCGTCGCCGGTACTCCATTCGCAGTAAAGGTCGGGGTTGGATTTAACATTTCCCGTTTACGCTTACACTTCACACAATATGCTTCCACAAAGAACTCCCACGATACTAAAGGTATTCATCCAAATTTAAAATTTTCAACTCTTTCACCAATCGGCGTAAATCCTCGGCTCGCTCTCGCTGGCAAAGCAAGAGCACATCACCAGTGTCGATGGCGATTAAACCTTCGATCCCTAAGGTGGCGATTAGTCGCTCTTTCTCGAGCATTGGATCCTGGTAGATCAATGTATCTTTCGTATCAAGTATGAGTGTCTTCGGAGCCCTGATTAAATTACCCATCTCGTCCAGTTCCATTAATTCGAAGAGACGGTTCCAGCCACCCACATCCCACCATCCAAGGTCATCGGCTGGGATGACGGTCACCTGCTTGGCCCCCTCCATAACCCCATAATCGATCGTTTTGCTCTTAAGACCACTCCAAACCTCTTCGATTATCTCCCCTTCGTCAGAACTTCCGAGCGCGTTTTCGATTTTCTTCAACCCGTCGTAAAGGTTCGGCATTTGCTGTTCAATCTCTTCAAGAATTCGGCTCACCTTCCACACGAACATTCCAGAATTCCATGCGTAATCACCGCTGGCTAGGTATTCCTCGGCTTGAGATAGATCTGGCTTCTCCTTGAAGGTTTTCACTCGGCAGGCATGATAACCACGATATTGGCCCAACATATCTCCCCGTTGGATATAGCCATAACCTGTATCGGGGTAGCGAGGGGTAATACCCAGGGTCACCAGTTCGTCATCACATGCCACCTCGTAGGAAGCCAAGAGTAGATCTTGAAAGCGTTCAACATCTGCAATGTAATGATCTGCCGTAAGAACAGCCATAACACAATTAGGATTCTGTTGGTGCAAAATGATCGCGGCAAGTCCAACAACGGAGGCCGTACCTCGAGGTGCTGGTTCAAGGATAAAATTCTTCTTTGGTATTGAAGGTGTTTGTTCTTCCAGTATCTTCGCCTGATCTGCGACCGTAACGATGAAGATGCGCTCCGGTGTCATGATCGGCATTATTCTATCAACAGCCATTTGAAATAGAGTTCGATCGCCAAACAGATGGAGAGACTGCTTCGGTCGTGTCCTGCGCGACAGCGGCCAAAGACGTGTCCCACCGCCTCCTGCCATGATCACTGCTGTATAATCCATCATTGCGTTCATCATTCCACCCGATAGGTAGCACTTGGTTCACGGGCCAGGATGTAGTGCATGCCTCCTACTTGACTTGCGTGACCTTTGAGTTCGAGCAACGCTAGAGACGCTGTAATCTGTGAAACAGGTAGCCCACAACGCCGTTGAATCTCATCGACATGGAGCGGTTCATTGCTTAATGCTTCAAGAATACGTCTTTCCGTCTCATCTTCTGGAATTCTAGTAGGGACAAGTTCCTGACGGGCGATTAAATCTAGGTTGAGTGCCTCCATGACATCATCCGGGGAAAGAAGCGGATGGGCTCCCAATCGGATTAAGCGATTCGTACCGCGACTTGCCGGTCGATGGATATCACCCGGAACTGCGAAAACATCACGTCCCTGTTCAACCGCGAAATCAGCCGTAATTAATGCGCCACTTCCCTCACCAGCCTCGATTACGACGACGATGAGAGATAATCCGCTTATGATTCGATTCCGCGGTGGAAAATTCTTTGGTTCGGGTCTGGTTCCAAGCGGATAATCACTAAAAACCGCACCTTGAGCCGCAATGGATTCCGCGAGCGAACGATGTTCAGGAGGGTAAAGTTGATCTAATCCGGAACCGAGAACTGCTAATGTTCGACCCCCAGCATCGAGCGCAGCCCGGTGGGCGATTGAATCGATACCTCGCGCAAGGCCTGAGACAACCGTGACGCCACTGGCAGCGAGTATCGTAGCGACATCGCGCGCAATAGCCTTGCCATAAGCCGTGGCCCTTCGTGTTCCAACTACGGCAACTGCATATCGATCTTCGTCTCTCACCTCACCCCAAACATATAGCATGGGAGGTGGGGCGTGGATTTCCCGCAATCGAGGCGGGTAATCCTCGTCCTCCCACGTCATGATCTTGAAACCATACCGGTCAACTTGTGCAATCTCTTGATCCAAATCCAATCGATATCGGGTATCTAGAAGCGCTTCAATCGTCTTTGGGCCCAATCCAGCCGCCCGAAGTTCCTCACGTGAAGCATTCCATGCCGCCTCGAGATCACCAAAGGCGTCAAGTAATTTTTGAACCCGGGCAGGGCCGATTCCCAAGACCCGGTTGAAGCCGATCCAAAAGCGTCTTTTATCCCCCATTACGGCCTCCGATTCTACATGAGTGCGTTCCAAAAGTCGGCTGAGCATACCATAGCGATTCTTCGGGTGTCAAGTTAGCCTCTTTACAAGTGAGAAGACAATCTGATTCAGTTATCGACCTCGATTATAAATGTTCCAGGTTCATATTTGAGTCTAGTGGCATGATTTCACCCCGTCTCATCTTTTGCAGTCATGGGGTTCTGCGGAATTACCATAAACGCCCCAGTGGCATGGCCAACCAGGCGATCTCGTTCATCGATTAGGTGCATCTCAGCTACGTCCTGTCGTTTGCCTTGGCGAATTAACTTCCCGATGGCTCGCAGGGACATCTTTTCAACCGGTTCGAGATAGCGGACCGTAATCTCCGATGTCACCACCCAACTAGAGTCCCCTCGGGCTACAGCTACGGTAAACCAACCAGCGGTGTCAAGCATCGTTGCATACACACCACCGTGGATACCACCCAAAGCGTGATCGAGATTGGGATTATAGGGTAGCTCAACAATCGCCGATCCATCTTCTGAGAACGACATACGCATGCCAAAGTATCGTGATATGGGAGCTTGCGTATGAAACATGTTCATAAGCTCTTCTTTTCTCACCTCTCTCATCCCAAAAGACCTCCTTACAGTAGATATTCTCACTTACTCCCTTCCAATATACGGAGGTTCACCTCGAATGGCAAATCTGTGAACATGTTGCGTTCCATTCTTCAAGGCCTGATTACCCTTACCCACGACCTATGTAGACATTGTCTGTACATCGAAAGAAAAAAAAACGCCAGGTCATAGACCCGGCGTGAACGCAGGTATTCGTTATTTTGGTTAGTGTACAACCACTTTCCATGAAGGATGTCAGTCGTCAAGGGAATTTTGAAAGTGAGAACACAATCCCAGGGAACATCTCCTCTGCTAAGGGTTCAGGAGTTAAAAAAAATCTACCCGGAATTTCATAGCCGGGTAGCTCTGCGGGGATGACGGGATTCGAACCCGCGATCTCTGGCTTGACAGGCCAGCGTGTTAAACCGCTACACTACACCCCCAAGCGACCAGAAGTCTACCATGTCGTAGGAGGCAACGTCAAGATATGAAGCCTCCTGCGGTAAGATCCTACTGCATCACCCGAAACAAGGAACTTGCGATCAAATCAGACGATCTTTGC
Source organism: Anaerolineae bacterium (assembly GCA_011174845.1). Classification (GTDB taxonomy): domain Bacteria; phylum Chloroflexota; class Anaerolineae; order Anaerolineales; family E44-bin32; genus DUEZ01. Next base: position 7,015 of record DUEW01000073.1, read on the forward strand.
AAGCTTCATTGCATCATCTGCAATTTTATTTGCATCGGTCGCAATGATTCTTGAGTGCCCTGCTCATTGCTGTGCTGAAGATCGGCGGTTTTTATAATGTATCGAGAGGCCACACGGGCTCAGTAAAAGGCACCTGGTATTCATCTATAGCTTTGCTAGGACAGGTGGATACTCAAATGGACTTACATTCTACAAACAACGGAAAGTAGGGGCGGGTTGCCCCGCCCCTACCTCACAGATCACGTTTTGCCCAGGAAAAATAAGAATACCACCCTTACAGCATCTGTAAGCTGATATCTCTATAACCTCACCTCTTACTTCGTTTTAGATTTCCTCTGTCGTGGTTGAGGTCTGCTTTTAGCTAGTTTTTCGATATCCTCTACACGTCTTGAGAGCGCCGCAGCCGCGTCTTCCCCCTCCCTCCAATAAGATGCTGCCTGGAAGAGCCTTACCTGACCTCTCCGCACGAGATAGCCTCGACCAGGCGGTAATCCGGCAGAAGGTTGGCCAGGTGGTCGGCGGGCATTGTTGAATTGCTCCAAGCCCTCGCTCCCTGATAATAGGAGACCACATCCGTGTCTCCGTGTACGCTGTATGAGAGGATCGTCAAAATCCCTCGGGAGTTCTGATACGTTCCCAGCAACGATCACACTTACACCCAGGTCACCACCTACTGAAATCACTTCCGCAAATTGCTTACTCGCATTCTCGGTTCGAGCGAAAAACAGATCATAATCGTCAATCACGGTCAAGATGTGTGGCCACTTCTTCACAAAATCTTGGGTATTAAAACCATTGGGATCCTTTTCATAAGCATCTTCTATAGCAGTCTGACGACGTTCTATCTCTTCAGATAATTGAGAAAGGGTGGATTCCATGGATGACAGAGAACCGATATAGGCCATAAGATGAGGCAGCCCTCGGAAGGCCATTAATGTACGACTATGGAAATCTGGCAGGATAAGATGCACGTCATCCGGTGAGAAGCGCTCCACCAGCCCGATAATCCAGGTTTGTAGAATGGAGGTCTTCCCCGATTGTGGGCTCGTAGACGCCACCAGGAAGGAAGGACCATCTTCATCAAGTGAAAGACCAACGGGGGCGAGGGTTTGATAATCTTGCCCAAGGATCGTCGATAGCGGTGGTCGTGTTTCTTCACGGGATAATAGCAGTTGACCATCAGGTTTAGGGAGCGTAACCAATAAGGGCAAGCTGCGGATCTCAGATGGCTTGGGACCCTTCCATGCCTGCTCCATACGTGATGCAAGATGTGTCAATTCCTTAAACTGTTCTTCATCTGTAAGACCTCTGGTCGGAAGGGCGGCTTGAAATTCCATTGGAGGCGTCCCGCGTAAAAGCCCTCGCCCTGGTGGTGGGGGAGTCGAAACCTCCTCCTGGATCTTCGCCTCACTGGGGCGGCCAACGATCCGGAAATATTCCGTCTGGTCAGCCTGATGAAAGGTCAACCGTAGATTAATGTTAGCAAAGAGATCGTTCGGAATTTCAGATTGAAGGCTAGCCGAGATGATCATGTACAAACCAGAAGCAGCACCGCCGCTGATTAGCGCTGAGACACTCTTCGCGAACTCAACGTCCACTGCACGTCTGAAGTCGCCATATCCATCGATGATCAGATAGATACCCGGTAGCCGTGCCGTCGGCTTTACCCGTGCATTGTAGTCCTCATAACTATCGACATGAGCGCCTCGGAACAGATCGTTACGTCTTGAAATCTCGTCATGGATATAGCCGATCAGTCTTTCGATCCGTTCCATCTCAAACCGTGTTACCACGGCCCCTACATGGGGTATTGAGTCCAGAACCTTGAGTGTTGATTGACCACCGAAATCGAGGATGTAGAATTGAACCTCATCTGGGGGACGCGTGAGCGCTAAGGACGTTACAATTGTGCGGAGTAGTGTGCTCTTACCGGTCCCAGCAGAACCGAAAATAAGTAAGTGCCCGCCCCCACGCCATGGATCAATTTGGAACAAGATCTGTTTTTGTTGCGCAGGATGATCATACAACCCAAGGAGTGGATATACCTTGGAGGTCGGTCGCTCATGATCCATCCAAGACCGGCACGGTAGCCACTCTTCACCGTTCCAACCACCCGTGAAGTGTTTGCTCAGCAAGTCAGGTAAGTAGATTCGATCACGTAACGGATCAGGCCAAACAGGCGGGGGCTTCTTCAACTTAAGTTTCCGCGCGGCCTCTACCAGTCGCCCAACGATGGCTTGAGCTTCGGTAAATTGTGCCTGGGACGAAGGTTCTGCGCCCTCCCTTCCATCACCCCACTGAGGTAGCTCGATCGTTTCACGCCGCCCATCTGGCCACAGCTTCTGAATCGTCTTTGCCGACGTTCGACCGTCCTGATCGTCACCATAACTTCCGCCCGCATACGCCGCTTGAAATAGTTGTCGTGTTTGAGCTTGAAAATAAGCTCTTCCCCGGGTGAGATGAATAGCATCTGGAATTCCGATCATCTGGACGCTGTCTTGTACTTCACTCACTCGTAAGCAAATGCGGAACGTCGAATTCTGGAGGATCTCAGGATCCACTGCGGCCTCGATGTTTTGTGTCGCCAAGATGAGATGGACACCTAACGAGCGACCTTGGCGGGCGATGCTGATGAGGCGTTTGCTTTCTTCAGGATGACGCTCCTTAAACTCGGCAAACTCATCAAAGACGATCACCAAACGCGGAAGGGGA
>DUEW01000074.1 GCA_011174845.1 Anaerolineae bacterium
ATGATGATAGGAGGACCTATGGATACAGAAGGTTTTCGCGAATTGCTAATAACACGCAAGCTAACCGACGAAAAGATCACGGCCTCGATCGCCTTGGCCGAACGGTTCGAGGCATTTATCGACACAACGAGCGGGCAACCTGACACAGAGACCACCTGGGCATTTTGCAAAATCCTTATCGAGGAAGGGCAAAATACCAACGATAATTTCCTTACCCTGGCGCGGTATGGTATTTTCAAGAAGAATAACGATATCTACATTGCCATCCTGGAATTGCTGGACGGTGCAGAAGCCCAGCCCAACCTATATCAAAAAGTCGGTGATATGTTTGGCGAAGCCGTGCGCGATGAAGTCTTTGCCGGCATCGGTGTTTCGCCTTTGGGCAGGCCATCGCCAGAAAGGCCCCACGATATGTTCCCCGTGATCGAGCGGCTGATCGATAAAGTTGGTCAGAAGGAGAGTGAGCGGCTGCTCTCCACATGCCTGCGGGATTTGCCCGACAAGTACTTCCGCAACGAGCGGCGGAAATTCGCCAAGGCCCACGATATCGACGATTACCTGAAGAAGAAACACCGCTCCTTCGTGAGATGGATTCGGAAATGCCAACGTGAAGGTCAGTTGTTCTTCGCTCAGGAAATTACAGACGAGGTCGTCGCATTCGTCAAGGAAAACCAAGAGATCGAAAGTGGTATGCGAGAAGGAAACCTCATTTACGTGTCGAAAATCCCATACAATGCCAAACACTACCTCGCCGAGACCGACCCGATCTTGAAGCGCTATTATGCCTGTCACTGCCCCTGGGCGCGCGAAGCCATCAAAAATGGCAACATGCGCCTGAACGCTGTCTTCTGCAACTGCAGTGGCGGATTCCACAAGAAACCCTGGGAGGTCATTTTTGGTCAAACTCTCCAGGTTGAGGTGCTCGAATCCGCGCTCAAGGGAGATTTTCGTTGCAGGTTTGCCATCCATCTTCCTGAGAAGTTGGAGGTTGTATAAGCGTCAATGGGGAGTGTTGATGAAAAGGTGTGAAATCGTTCAGATTTGCGAGCCGGATCTCGAAAAATACCGCTCCATCGAAATATGGGGCGGTTTTAATGATTAGATGAGAAATGCTTCCAAACAGATTTTCGGGAGAGATAAGGTGACCACAAACTGGACAACTGTCAACACGCCCGACCTGACTGGTAACTTTGAAAGATTTCTGAAGAATTAGCGGGCGTTAATTTTAAACCTCTTGATTAAGCAGCTGTTCAACGTTATCTTAGCAATATAAATAAAGACAGAGACGAATGGCTGATACATTCGTCTCATGTCTTTCCTCATTGGTCAATAAGAATTAACCACTTGGATTTGAACGACGTTTAAACAAGTAAAGGGTGATGTTATAAATTCCCTCAAGCAAAACTTTCGCAAATAGTGGCAACCCCGCAGAAAAGTTAGCGAACGGCCTGCTGCTCGCCAGGTCACTTTCATTGAAGTTATATTGCTCCTGCTCGTACCGGTTTTCTTTGCTTTTAAGATCTGGATCGAGATGCTGGATCAAGAAGCTTTATCCCTAAACGAGTGAGAGAATTGAGAGAATCTGGGTTGAGGTCACCAACCCTCATCGAACGTTTTCAGCGCGCCTAAGACCCAAAATTCATCAAAGGTTTTTCCCATCGCGGAGTTCGAAACAGTTCACTATAGGCGTACCATAAAGATAAAAATCACCCGACCTACCCGTCGAGCTTTTTAATTCCATCGGCATGAATCCCCTCAGTAAGCCATGTGGTGATCTTGTCAAACCATTGGCTGAACGGCTCAGGATCCTATCGTTGCTATGATGCATCAAATCTTGGTCGACAGATCCCTAGGAATATCCCAGATTATCCAGCGTTGTCACGCGCCTTGGAGGGCAGAAGCGCTCCGAATACCACGCCCGACAATACCAATCCAGCACCCAGGATGAAGCTCGATGTGATCTGCTCTCCAGCCAACTGCGCTGCCAAGATAACCGTGACGAGCGGGCTCATGACAAACGCATAAGATGTTCCCGACGCCGTCCAACGTCTCAGAACGTATAAATACAGAAGGAAACCGATGACCGTTACAAGGAACACAAGATAGGTCAAGGCAATCCAAGTGTTCGCCTGAGACGGGATCACCCATCGCTCTCCGCTGAGTAACGATGCCATACTAAGTATGCTCACCCCAACCGTCATCGCAATGGCGTTCATCGCAATCGGATGACTGCGCGGAAATTTCTTGGCAATAACACCGGCCTCAGCCAAGAAAGCTGCAGCGGCTATCATGGCCAAGACATGAGGGATGGACAGTGCCCCACCAGTAGATCCACCAAACACGACGGCAATTCCGGCAACAGCTAGGAGCGATCCCATCAATCCTTGCCAGCGTAAAGATTCCAATCCATGCAGATATACAAAGAATAGGGTCAGAAGTGGTACCAACGCCATAAGAACACTAGCTAAGGATGCGGGGGTCTTCACCAAGCCCCAGGCAGCCAGAACAAAGGCCCCACCGACGCTAAAAATACCGAAAAGAACGGCTCCAACCAAGGCTTGTCCACGGGGCACCGGTATCTTGCGAAGAAGCATCAGCACCCAGAACACCAGTGCGCCGGCGCTGAAGCGAGCCGTGCCGCTCCAGAACGGTGGTAATTCCGCATATGTGAAGCGGATGGCGACCGGTGCGCCAGCAGCAAAAAGTATAAAAAGCGTAAAAGCAACAAGGGTCAATCGATCTAGTAAAACAGATGTCCTTTCTACAGGAACCGCTACAGATTTGATGATTCTTTCCTTCGTAGCCATTGAAATACCTCCATCATCGGTGTGCATGAGAATGTGATTGTTTGGATACTTTGAAACAATACCTTACGAAATCTGAATTTCTTGTTTCAGCAGGATTAAACTCGGACTATTATACTCCAGATTGGTCTATATTCAATAGACTCTTATTCGATACCCTCATCAAAGAAACCGGGATTGTGACATGGAGACGCTACCAGATGATGGTCAAGTAAATGCAGCCTTCGAGCAGAATGGTTGTGGATCTTGCCTTCCCCCCTGTTATGAGCCGTCTAGCAGGATTGCTGCTGGATATCTTTGGTGATACAGAAGATAAATTCATGGCACGAGACTTGACACTCGAAGACATGACTACCACCCAAGAGATGGTGTACCGACACTAATATCTTTTCGCTGAAGGGGGGTAATAGAGATTCCCTGGACGGAGCTGCGGGTTACATGCCGGGAATTCTTTGAAACGTCGTCTCGAAAGTGATAGACCTCCTGAATCAGTTATGAAGATTCGTCGCGAGCGCAATTGGCCTATCAAAGATCTCCCATCAAGTTATCCGAAGATGTATTTAGGTTCCATCATTCTACGCCTGTATTTCACAGAACACGTGCATGTCTGAGAGTTGATATCTGATGCCTGATATCTGTCAGTTCTCCAACCTTCTGACTTTCCACACAACCAGGATCAGCAACAAGACAGTAACCCCTAACATGATTCCTAGGTTTGGTACAAGCAGGTTGAGAGGCGCGGTGTCTGAGAAAGATGTCCGGATTGCGTTCGACAAAGCCACAGAAGGCAACCAGGGTGTGAGGGTCTGTAGGATTGGTGGCCATCCCGACCCTGCTGTCAGTTCAAAGGACGCCGGTGCGATAAGGATGATAAGTATGACACCCCCCCATAGATTCACCGACCCTGGATTTTCAAACAAGGTCCCTAGCATTAGCCCTATTGCAACTGAGAAGAGCGAACCACAAATAATCGCCAGAAAGGCTATTCCCCATTGTGTGACCATCGAAAAATTGATGGCAAACACAACTACAGCAGCCGTGAGACAGTAAAACAAGCCAGCGATCGCTTTTCCGAGCACCATTTGGCTGTGGCTTGCTGGTGAAACCAGAAGTGCTTCCATTGTATGACTCTCTTTTTCCTCAAGCATGAGATAGGGGACAAGAAAAGCGCCGATAACGATGACTGCAACGACCAGCGATAATGAGATCATGAACTGCCGTCCATCCGACTCGGGGTCTGGGAAGACAAGGTTGCTCTCGTGATCGATGTGAACTGGTGCTCCGATCAGATCACCAAGCTGACGCTCAAAGAATTCCACAAGCTTGTTCACATCTGAAGGTTTCGCCCAATGTGCTGCAAAACCATCGAGATCGACTCGCCCCTCTGCCTGCAGACGTTGACGAAGATCTACTGGAAGAACCAAGCCGAGCAACGTTTCATTGGCTTCCGCAACAGCCTTTTCCAACATCTGTTGGGAAGGCACTTCGTGCAACG
>DUEW01000075.1 GCA_011174845.1 Anaerolineae bacterium
AGGTTTTTTGATTACAGTGTGTTTTCATAATATTGCTCCTTTTCTTTTGGTTAACTTGTTTTTCATAATTGAGTTGTACCACGAAAAGGAGCTTTTTTCAACTGTAGCTGTGAGAAATGCGGGCTAACCATTCTTTCGGCATAATCTTATGAAACTATTCAAATATTTATTAAATCAACTTAGCTAAATTTTCTTGATTATACTTACAAATTTCTGGCCTCTGACTACCGCCCTCCAAAATATACTAACCACCGGACGCTACTAAATTTTCCTTTACCCAATTTAGGACATGATTTACAATTCTCTTAAGTGTATATTGATATAATTGCGAGTCTGGGGATAATAACTCTTGAGTATGGATTTGTCTTTGGCCGGTAGAGGTTGACGCACAAAATAAGTAAGGACGATTATGACAGACAAGCAGAAATTTTCCTTTGAACCCAGAATCCTCATTGCGGATGACCAGCCGGATGTATTAAAGGCTTTACGCCTACTCCTCAAGCCAGAAGGATTTCAGATTGAGACAGCTTCATCTGTTGCAGAAATTATTGATTCGGTCAAAACCAGGGATTTTGATGTTATCCTGATGGATCTGAACTATGTGCGGGGTGAGACCTCGGGTCAGCAAGGTCTTGATGTACTTTATAGGATTCACAATATCGATGATATGCTTCCTGTGGTTGTGATGACGGCATGGAGTAGCGTGGAGCTGGCAGTAGAAGCCATGCGTCGAGGGGCGCGTGATTTCATACCCAAGCCCTGGAAGAACGAGCGTTTACTGACAATCCTACGTACCCAGGTAGAACTCGGACGGGCTCTGCGTAAAGGCAAACAGCTTGAACAGGAGAATGTCTTGCTAAAAGACGAAAACTCTCAGTTACTAATTGCCGAGTCTCGCATAATGCAGCCAGTATTGGAGGCTATTGCCAGGGTTGGACCTTCCGACGCTAATGTGCTTATCACCGGCGAGAATGGCAGCGGCAAGGGTGTTGTAGCTTATGCCTTGCATGCAGCATCTGGTCGAAAAGATAAGACCATGGTAACTGTTAACACGGCCAGTATCCCAGAGACTGTGTTCGAAAGCGAGCTGTTCGGACATGTGGCTGGTGCTTTTACAGACGCCAAATCAGACCGTTTGGGACGGTTCAAATTGGCTAACGGGGGCACGTTGTTTCTGGATGAGATTGCCGCCGTCCCTGCAAGGCTACAGTCAAAACTGTTACGGGTTCTTGAAAGCGGGGAATTTGAACCAATTGGAACGTCCAAAACCTGTCGTGTGAATGTGCGTGTCCTTTCTGCTACTAACGCAGACTTATTGGCGGAAGTGGCTAAGGGTGATTTTCGCAAGGATTTGTTCTACCGCCTTAATACGGTCGAGATACATGTGCCCCCTTTGCGAGAACGTAAAGAGGACATTCCGCTTCTGGCTACGCACTTTTTGAGCGGCTATGTCACAAAGTATCGTAAGTCCATTTTTGGATTTGAAGCTGCCGCCATGCAGATGCTGCGTGATTATAATTGGCCCGGGAATGTGCGAGAACTTGATCACACAATCGAAAGGGCTGTTCTGATGACCCAAGATGAGCTCATACAACCACGCGAGCTCGGTCTGACTACCAGCTCGGAGGATAAACCTCGGTTTGAAAGTATAACGCTTGAAGAAATGGAGCGTTGGGCCATCCGCAAGGCCATGAACCGATTTGATGGTGACATCAGCAAGGCCGCCGTGGCCCTTGGACTCAGTCGCGGTGCACTTTATCGACGTTTAGAGAAATACCAGATTCAATAAAATGAGATTTGAACGTCAAATCCTTATCCGGTCACTGGTAAGTGGACTTGTGGGATCCCTTATAGCGTTGTGGTTCCTATGGACCAGGAATTACTCTATTCAGATACAGCTAATGTTGACTATTTTTATTCTCTTGACATGGGTCGGTTTTGCTTTTGGCCTTAAATCTAAGATAGCTTATCCTCTCCGTACACTATCGAACCTCCTGGAGGCACTAAGAGAGGGAGACTATTCCCTTCGAATTCGCGGTGCCTCTCGTGATGATGCCATGGGCGAACTGATTCTGGAGGTTAATGCCCTGACCAGGTCACTCCAGGAACAACGTTTCGGAGAAGTGGAGGCCACGACCCTGCTGCGTAAGACATTGGCACAGATAGATGTGGCTATGTTTGGATTCGATCAGCAAGGTTATCTTTGTCTGGTCAATGACAGTGGCCAACAGGTGTTAGACAAAGGGAATAAAGATATACTGGGACTTCAAGCCAAAGACTTGGGACTTGCAGATTGCCTAGACGGAGCCACGCCTCGCGTAGTGGATCTGGAACTACCGGGAGGTGTACGCCGTTGGGAACTACGTCGCACAACCTACCGAGAAAAGGGCTTATCGCATCAACTGATCTTTCTATCCGATCTTACACGCACGCTCCATGAGGAGGAGCGCGTGGCGTGGAAGCGGTTGATCCAGATTATGCGACATGAGATTAATAATTCACTTACACCCATCCAATCGGTCTCGCAAACCTTACAAACTCGTATCAAACAGGACTCCTCTCCAGAACAATGGCGAGGGGATGTACAAGAAGGATTGGAGATTATTGCAGCACGATCTGAAGAGCTGAGCCGATTTATTGCCTCGTATTCAAAACTTACACGTCTACCAGATCCTGTCTTTGAAGGTGTGAACGTACATACTTGGGTACAGCATGTGACCGGATTGGAAACTCGAGTGACCATCATCTTACAAACAGGACCTGATGTTGTAATTGAAGCGGACAGGGGTCAATTGGATCAACTTCTGATTAACGTGGTTACTAACGCTGTGGAGGCCAGCCTTGTGAGCAGTTCAGATGGTAATGGCGAAGTTAAGGTGGGATGGCGAATCGTTGGCCGACATTTACAGGTATGGGTCGACGACGATGGACCGGGTTTAGACGAAACCAACGATGTCTTTGTGCCGTTTTTCACGACCAAGGCGAAGGGATCCGGTATTGGTTTAGCCCTGAGCCGCCAGATCGCCGAGGCCCACGGAGGATACCTCACACTTGAAAATCGAGCCCAGGGCAATGGATGTCGTGCATGCCTTTGGTTGCCTCTTGAGCAAAGTTCCAGCTAAGAAAGAAAATACACGCCAAAGTGTGATAGATAGTCTACATACCCCGAAACTGTCCATTATTGGGCGCGAGTCGCATATTACCGGACACCCTGAGCCATTCAAATACGAAAAAAAGCTTTAATAGCGGCGTTTTCAGCTTAAAAACCCGGAAATAAGTATACAAATTGCTGGCACAGCTATTGCTTTGGTCTTCGGTATGGATATACCAAGAAAATCATCAAAACTAAAACGTATCATACGCCGCATTCTTTTTGTGGCTTCCGGCCTACTCGTGGTCGGCATAGTGAGTATGGGATTATCACGGCTGGAGCCGGCCGCCCCATCGGTGGACCGACGCACACTCTGGATCGATACGGTCAAACGAGGCCCGATGTTGCGCCAGGTTCGAGGTGTCGGCAATCTGGTCTCCGAGGATGTTCTTGTCGTTCCCGCGGCGGTTAGTGGGCGTGTTATACAAATTCTTGTGGAACCGGGCACAGTAGTTGATGCCAATACCGTTATCCTGGAGTTGAGTAACCCTGAATTACAGCTCCTGTGGCTGGATGCACAGTCTCAGTTGAATTCCGCTCAGGCACGCTTAGACGCCCAAAAGACCCAGCTTCAGGACCAGTTGCTGGGTATGGAAGCTAACATAGCTCAAATGGAGGCACGACTCAGGGAATACAAACTCAGTGCGCAAGTTGATAAAAAACAATACGATGAAGACCTGATTTCCGAGCTCCAATTTGAGCTCTCCCAGGCTCGTGTAGAGGAACAGGAAAAACTGCTGGAGTTCAATAAGAGACGGTTGGCTATGTTCCGTGATCAAACCTGTCCAGCCCAATTGGCTGAGTTAGAGGCATCCTTGAATCGAGCGGAATCGCTCTTTAATCTAAGAAAAAACCAGGTTGATTCATTGTCTGTGCGGGCCGGTACTGCCGGTGTTCTGGCATCTGTACGAGATAAAATCGAATTGGGCCAGTCGGTAGCTGCTGGTACGATCTTGGCCAGAATAACCAATCCAATGCGTCTCAAGGCCCAGTTAAGGGTCCCGGAAGTGCAGGCCCGGGATGTACGCATTGGTCTGTCCGCAGAGATAGATACATATAATGGAACGGTAGCCGGGATGGTATCCCGCATCGATCCGACTGTTATGGAAGGCAATGTGACCGTGGATATTACGTTGAATGGTGAGTTGCCGGAGGGGGCCAGGCCGGATTTATCTGTAGTTGGTGTGATAGAAATCGAGCGTTTGAACGACATTATATATGTAGGCCGTCCGGTTTTTGCCTCTAATCAGAGTACTGTAGAGTTATTCAAGCTGGTCGAAGACGGCAAATACGCCGTACGAACACGCGTTCAGCTCGGACGCAGCTCAGTTAGCACGATAGAGGTTTTGGAAGGCCTGATTCCCAGCGATGAGATTATCCTCTCGGATATGTCGCAGTGGGATGAACATGATAGAATTCGGTTAAAATAGAAGCGCATATATATTTATATATAACACAGAATTCAGGATTCTGAAAGGAAAAAAATGAGTACTTTTTTAAACGACATTAAATTTGCTATCCGGCAACTACGCAAGCGGCCCGGTTTCACGGTATCCGCCGTGCTTACATTGGCATTGGGGCTATCCGTCAACGCGCTGATTTTCTCTGCTGCGAGTGAATTCTACTTGCGACCCCTACCGGTACTACATTCTGAAGATCTGGTGGTGATTGCGCAGAAGAGTCCGCAGATCCAATTCGCTTACATGCTCTCGCATCCGGATTTCCAGGACTACCGTAAGGCCGTTGAGAACACCGAGTCGGATACTACGGGCATGGCCCGGACCTTTTCCGGGATCATGGCCTACAGCGAACGGGCCGTACACCTGAGCCGGACCAATGAAGTCACGGAAAGCTCCTGGATTCATGCAACCAGCAACAACTACTTTTCAGTACTGGGTGTACAACCGCAGGTCGGACGCCTCTTTTATCCATCCGAGGGTCTGCACGATGGCGAAGAACCCATCATCGTCTTGACCCACGACTTCTGGCAGCGCCGATTCGGGGGCAATCCGGATATCGTGGGACAGATGGTAAAACTCAATGGCGTTCCGTTC
>DUEW01000076.1 GCA_011174845.1 Anaerolineae bacterium
ATCGCAGCTCTGTCGGTGCCAGGTTTTTTTCGAGTCGACGTCACCCCCTATTTCGCCAGCCTGATGGATCCTCAAGATCCAAACTGTCCTATCCGGCGGCAGGTCATCCCCACCGACCGTGAGAACACACCATTCGAGTTCGAAATGGTCGATTCTCTGGCCGAGGATGCACACTCCCCTGTCCCTGGGCTGGTACACCGTTATCCCGATCGTGTGCTCATGTTGGTTACGACACAATGCGCCAGCTACTGCCGCTATTGCACGCGCAGTCGCATGGTGGGAGATTCACACGCACAATTCAACTCAAGCCAACACGATGCGCAAATCGACTACATCGCATCCAATCCTCAGATTCGCGACGTACTGCTATCTGGGGGAGACCCCTTGATTCTTAACCAGAGTGTATTGGAAGGGCTCCTCAAGCGCTTACGAGCCATCCCTCATGTGGAAGTGATCCGCATCGGCACCCGTGTGCCCGTCTTCTTACCACAGCGGATCGATGAGGGATTGGTGAACATGCTTCAGAAGTACCACCCATTGTGGATGAACATCCACTTTAACCATCCCAAGGAGATCACGCCTGAAGTAGAAGACGCGCTGGCTCTCCTATCCAATGCGGGCATTCCGTTGGGAAGCCAAACCGTGCTGCTGGCAGGGATTAATGATTGTCCCAACATCGTCCTGACTTTGGTGCAGAAGCTCGTTCGAAATCGAGTGCGTCCTTACTATATCTACCAGTGTGACTTGGTGCATGGTGCAGGTCATTTCCGCACGCCTGTTGCCAAGGGGATCGAAATCATGGAGTCGCTTCGCGGCCACACCTCGGGTTACGCCATCCCAGCTTATGTGATCGATGCCCCGGAGGGTGGAGGCAAGGTCCCCATTCTACCCAACTACCTGCTGAGCATGTCCGAGGACAAGGTGGTTGTGCGCAACTATGAGGGCTTCATCAGCACCTACGTGCAGCCGACCGACTATCCATCCCATGACGCAGCGACGTGCACTTACTGTCAGGCTCGCCATGATGAAGGTGGACAGGAGGGAGTGGCTGGCTTGCTTGCCGGTAGAAGCCGTTCCATCGCTCCGGAGGGGTGGCAAAGGGTGCATCAAAGAGATGAGGCCTTGCCCATTGAAGTGCTTATGTCAGGGAACGGTGGTAACGGCAACACGCCTGCCCGCATGCAACGAACTTCGAAGAAGGATAATCGCAGAAAGCGAACCGGCAACGGTCGCAAGAGACGTCCTAAAGTGGCTGAGGTTGAAGCAGGGAGGGGGAAACGATGAAGACGTGGCGAGTGGGTTTGATCTACAACATGAAGAAGAACGTCCATGTGGATCCTGACGCGCCTCCGGACGCCCTGGCGGAGTACGATTCGGTGGAAACGGTGCAGGCCCTGCACGAAGCCTTGGAAGCAGGTGGGAACAAGGTCATTCGCCTTGAGGCGGACGAGACGCTGCTGGACAGTGTGCGACAGGTCGCTCCAGACATTTGCTTCAACATCGCTGAAGGCTTGCGCGGAGATGCTCGTGAGTCTCATGTACCCGCAATCCTGGAGATGCTGGATATCCCCTACACGGCTTCTAAAGTTCTGGGCCACGCCATCTCTCTGGACAAGGCGGCAACGAAGCGGGTTTGGCGCGATTCAGGTCTGCCAACAGCCCCATTCCAGGTCTTTCATTACGGTGATGAAGCGCTTGACCCGAGTCTTTCTTTCCCGCTGTTTGTCAAACCCGTGCATGAAGGGACGGGTATGGGCATAGATGGCAACTCGGTCACCTACGATGAGGCCGAATTACGGCAGCAAGTTGGCTGGGTTCTCAAGACCTATCGTCAGCCGGCTTTGGTGGAGAACTACCTACCTGGCCGTGAGTTCACGGTGGGCCTCATCGGCAATCGCTTTCTGCCGGGGGATAGATCTCGAAACGGAATTTACGATGAAAGAGGCTATCACCTGTTCCCCGTACTGGAGATTGACGCTAACCAGGGTGTAGGTGAAGGGCTCTACAATGTTGATGCGAAGTCCTATGTGCCCGGTGAACAGGGTGCCCCACTCTATCTCTGTCCGGCGGATATCCCCGTTTCCCTGGAGGCCGAGCTCAAAGAACTGTCGGTGGCGGCGTTTGAAGCCATTGGTGCGTTGGATGTGAGCAGGATCGACTTCCGGCTTGGACAGGATGGCCGCCCTTATTTGATGGAAATCAACACCTTGCCTGGTCTTAACCCCGTCGTGAGCGATATTTGTATCATGGCTCATTCTGAGGGGATGGAGTATTCCCGCCTGATCAATGAAATTCTGCTTCTCGCCGCAGAACGCTACACGCGGGAGGGTAAAGCCCTGTTGGTTGCCCCCATATCGTATCAAATCCCGCTCCTGGCAGAGGTGTCTGTCCCGCGCGGCAAAGCGACCAAGCGAGGGAGAGCGTAACCATGCAAGATGAAGAAGGTAAGCCGCCTGGGGTTGTTGTCTTATACAATTCCACTGAGGATCTGATCAAGGGTGAGGCAAGAGACCTGATTGCTGATCGTGGCGTCATCGCATGCGCCGAGGCAGTATATGAGTCCCTCGTGCAAGCGGGCTATCAGGTTGTCAAGCTGCCTTTCAGCAGTGAGGTGGAACTTGTCCTGGCGCCTTATCCTGCCAATCGGTGGATCGTCTTCAACCTAGCTGAAGGCCTGGCTGGGCGTCTCTTCGAAGAATCGCGCATCGCCTGGGCACTGGAGGCCATGGGCTATCGCTTTACAGGGTCTGACGGCGCGGCCATTGCTCGTTCTTTGCACAAAGCGCGTGCGAAGGAATTGTTATTGACCAAACGAGTGGCAACGCCTGCCTGGTGGCTCTTCCATCACCCAGATGAGGTTAAGGCGTTCTCGGGAGAGGTCCGCTTCCCGCTGATTGTCAAGCCCGTGGCGGAAGATGCCAGCATTGGGCTCGATTCGGGCGCCGTGGTCCATACAATGGCAGGGCTACGCGAAAGGGTGGCGTATGTTGTAGAACGCTACCGGCAGACTGCCTTGGCTGAAGACTTTATTGTGGGACGGGAATTCAACGTCTCCCTCTGGGGCGAGCCTCCGCGGGTTCTGCCTCTGGCCGAGATCGATTTCAGCGACTTTTCGGATCCTCACGAATGTATTGTGTCCTTTGCTGCCAAATGGGAAGAGGATTCCTTTGAGTATCATCATACCCCCGTCCTCTGCCCTGCGACGGTCGATGTGGATCTGAAGAACCGTGTTAAGAGCGCTGCAAAACGTGCCTGGGATGCGATTGGGTGTCGGGGATATGCCCGGGTGGACATGCGTATCGATGAGCAGGGTATCCCCTATGTGGTCGAGATCAACTGCAATCCGGACATTTCCCCGGATGCTGGTTTCGCTCGGGCCACCTCGACGGCGGGGTACAGTTACCAGGACATGGTTGTGCGAATTGTGGAGTTAGCGAGGAGTCAAGTATATGTCGACCATCGAGACGGCGTTGCGCACAGATGGCCCGTCCATCCTGCGGATAACAGCCGAGGCCGGCGTCTTCAACCCGATCGAATTAGCTTGCGTTGAGGAACTCTGGAACGAGTATCAAAGCGATCTCGAAGCGAGCGGATACATCTTTCTGGTACACCGCGCAGAGGATGGGTCGGTAGCGGGTTATGCGTGTTTTGGCCCTCATCCGTTGACAGAGGGCACGTACGACCTCTACTGGATCGCAGTCGGCCCGGCGGCCAGGGGCCGCGGCATCGGACATGCGTTGCTTTCCCATAGCGAGCGTGAAGTGTGTGCGCGCGGCGGACGGTTGCTGCTGATTGAGACCTCGAACACCCCGACCTATGCCGCTGCCCGAGCGTTATACGGGAGCGGTGGCTATCATGTTGAGGCATGCGTGCACGACTTTTATGCCCCTGGCGACGACCTACTGATTTACGCTAAGATTCTCGAGCCTCCGTCTGAAAACCAGATGGAGGGCGTAATTTCCTTGATCACCGAGCGCGGATAGCGGCGCTTGGGCACCTTTGAGCTTAGGCACTACGGTACTTAGGCACCTTGACGCTTAGGTGCTTTCTCGTTTATACCTCTAACTGAATGTAAAGTTCTGCATTGGTAGGGAATATTTGTATTTAAGCAGTAAGCGGAGATGGGGTAAAAGGGATTAGGGATCGGGGATCAGGCGCTTGGGCACCCTGGCGCTTAGGCGACCGATGGGGGTTGATCGTCCTGCATCGAAGGTCAGAAGGGATCGGGAATCGGGCGTATGGGTAACACAGTTGGGCGGGATCGTTGATCAAGCTTGACCCTTCGTCCAGCTTGATCGGACTTGATGGGACCGGTCTCCTTGTGTAGCAGCAGCCTAGGTAGTGAACAAACCATGCCCGTTGGCCCCGATGAACGTCATTTGCACGAAACCTGATAGCTGAAACCTTGATTATAATCCGTTGCGTGTTGATGATTTGCTGAAGACGGGGAGGGGATCCCATGGTAGCCAGAAAAGTTGTCATCGTAAAAGGAAGCCCGAGGAAGAATGGCAACAGTGCCATATTGGCCGGTCAAGCAGCCGCTGGAGCCGAATCGGCAGGTGCACAGGTCGATGTCTTCTATCTTCACGGCATGGACATTCGACCCTGCGACGCGTGCGACGCATGTCACGCGAGCGTAGAAGATGAATGCATCATCGATGATGATATGCAGATCATCTATCCGAAGCTTCGCGAGGCGGATGCGCTTGTGATCGCAAGCCCGATCTATTGGTTTACCGTTTCCGCACAGACCAAAATCTTCATGGACCGCTGTTATGCCTTGGGGGGCGGCGATCCCTCGGGATACGCGCTGGAAGGGAAGCAAATCGGTATCCTCCTGACGTACGGAGACACGGATCCGTTCAATTCCGGAGCGGTCAATGCGTTACGCACCTTCCAGGATGCGTACAATTACGTCGGCGCCGAGATCGTTGGAATGGTCTATGGGAGCGCAGATGAAGCCGGAGAGATTCGGGAGAATCAAAGCGTGATGGAGGAGGCGTTCGAACTCGGGGTGAGGATAGGTTCTGGAGTTGAAAGCTGAGGATCTTCTCCTATCCATTGTGAGTCCGAATAGTACGGTGCGCGTGATTCGCGGTAAAGCCAAGCGACCCATCTTGAACACTCAGGACGGCTCGCATTTTCACTCTCCTCATACGCCATCAGGCCCATGAAGAAATCCCGCAATTACCGCTCAGGTTTACGTTTTCGGAGGGCCAACCATGCCGTCGCGCCTGCTAATAAGGCCGTAGGGACGGCGAGCCATCCCCACCCCGTGGCTGGCTGATCGACCTGCTCAGGTGGTGGCGTCAGCTCTTCCTCCATCGCCGCCAATGACTCTGTAGAAGGCACTGATGTGGGTTGTCGAGGCGTAAAGCTCGGCGTAGGCATTGTGGTAGGTGGAGGGGCCGGTGGCTCAACTTCCGCTACGTTAGGTCCTAAACCGATCCGGACCAGCTGGACCTCACTCGAACCGAGTTCAAGGACCAGGGATTGGACCTGTCGCTTCTTGTTCAACTCAAATCGGGCATCGAAGAGGTAATCAAAATCCTGCCCGGAAAAAGCGATGTGAAAGAATCGCGTTTCGCTTTCAGGGAAAATCTCGTATTGGCGATAGTCCGGAAAGCGCAGCAGCAGCGAATCATCGCTGGCAGTCACGGTGAGAACATCGCCCGGTGCTGCCCAACCCTGCGGCATCTCATAATCCCCCGTGTAAGACTGCAAATCTTCCGCGTCAATTCCTGCCGCCAGCCGGTCGTCGATCAGCTCCTGGTAGTGACGCAGCCGGGACGAAGCCCATTGGTCGGCCTCGCTGTTAAGTGGAAAAAGCGCGGGCAGGTCGTATGCGTGATAACCCCTGGCGAGTTCTTCTTCAAGATCGATGACGACCACGTTTTCATAATCGTGGAAATAGTAAAGATAAACCTGCCTGTTTTTTAGATCGTAGATGTTGGAATACAGCGTGTGAGTGGACTCGTCCACGTGTACCGCCTCCAGCACGTCTCGCATGAATTCGATGGACAGCGTATCCATCTTTTTAAACATGTCCGTGGCCGTCAAGTACCGCCAGCAGTCGATTTCATCCTTCTCTATAACGGATTGTCTGAAATTGGTTGCCACCTGGTAGCCGTCACGCTGGCGGATGATCGCAGTGGGTTCGATGATGGCCGATTCGCCGGTGGCATCCCCGAAGAAGAATTGCCAGTTCCATGTTTCCACGAAGTAATATCGTTCAAACATCTCCACCGCACAAGCAACGGTGCCGCATTCAGACATGATCTTGCTGGTCAGGTCTTCGGTTGCCTGCTCTTTGCCTGTCATCGAGATGGGGACGGTCTCATCGAGCTGCAGGGCGTCAAAGAACAGCCCCTGGTCGTTCATGCCGCCCTGCGCAGAATAGTTGTCAAAGCCGAAGTAGACGCCGCCGAAGGATCCGGGTTCAGCCGGGATAAACCAGACTTTCGTCAGCGGATTGATGTAGTCCTCGTTATTGCCGCCCAGCGCCAATTTTCCATCCGAGGCATAGATCACGCTGCAACCCTGATCAGGGCAAATGACCTCAGGATCACACAGCTCGCGTTGATGGGTGGCTGGGGAAAACGCCAGCGCAAGAACTAGGATAAACAGCGCAAGTTGCTTCATTGCCATGGCCGACCCACTTTTTCGCAATTGAGGAACGCTCAACCGAGATAAACGAGCTCGCACCCATGTTCTTAGACGGTGTGGTTGTGAAATGACAGGTGCGCGTGATGTAAACCTGACATCGAGGGTCGGAGCGGTTCTACCTGAAGTTGTGATAGCCAAAACGAAGCGTTTAGAAAAGGAAATCCAGCTCTGACCGTCTATGTTCAGGTGACATATACTCTCTATGGGCGGTTTAAGCAACAGCGGGTTCGGGCATCGCAGCGTGCACGGAATTGCTCCTTGTGGGATTGTTCATTCTCCCAGGAAGATCGCGTGGCAAGCTCCAAATTTCCGTGCAGACACGGTCTATGGCAGGGTGTGAAGCCTAGATAGGGAGGTGCGCGGCATGGCCGCTCTCCAAACGACCATGCCACGCGAATGAATCAGATACCAAAGGCAACCCGAAACAGCGCGATCGACCCCATGAGGAGAATCAACAACGTTAACCCACAAGCAACAGCCAACCCGATCTTGATGTACAAGCTGTACTGATTTAGAAAAGCGAACGCTCCCTGCACGCTCTCTAACGACGTATTGACATTGGTGAGCACCTCCTTGGTTTCCAAAACCGTGGCGCTTACGTTGTCCAACAAGACCTCCACTCGGGGTTGAGCCTCCGTGCGCAAGCGTTCCAAGATTCCTCGGATCTCTTCGAGGGTCTTCGGTATCACCCCTGGCTCTTCCACAGCCACCCACTTGATGCGATAAATCGCCTTCTCGACTTTGAGCCTCTCGCGCATGTAGTACCGAACGCGCCCCTCGATTGTGTGGTAGTTATCCAGATATGCGGAGACCACGTTCTGATTTAAAACCGTGGCCACGCTCGCAGCCATTGGCTGGGCTGCAATGGCGGAAACCTTGCCCCTCAAAGCAAAGCTGGGTCCACTTGGCAGCACCGCTCGGTGCATAGGGTGATGTTCTATAGGATTGCCGGCTGCTGGACCACCACCTTTGCCTGAGAAGCCCGGATTGGAAAGGTGATCACCCGGATTGTTTCCGGATCCGCCGTTCGATCCCAAGGATGTCCCTATCATTTTTGCCATCTGGAACGATGCTGGCTGCGCATGAACGAGAGCTTGCTGCAGCTGCAGCGAGACGGTGCTGTTCTTGGTGATGAGCTGGTTGTAGTTGACGAGAGAAGCTTCCAGCGCCTCCAATTCCAGCCGCTGGACCTCAGACAATTCGGAAATTGGTACCGCCTGCCAGGTCTTAACCACGAACAGCTTTTTCACTTCCTTGAGGATCTCCTCGGATTGTTCCAGGTTGTCGTCGACCGAATCCAGGATATCCTCTAAACGAGGCTGCTCGAGTGTGTTGAATCGCTCCAGAATCTGTTGCAGGTTATGAAGACTGTTGGGCACTACGCCCGGCTCTTCGTACAGGATTTCGTGGATAGCTTGCCTGACCACAGCCAGCTTGGTGCGGATGGTTAACTCCTTGAAGAAATTCTCAAGGTCATCAAAGGCGCCAAAGAAAGCACCCCAGAAGCCACTGCTCCAGGCATCGTCATCGTCAGACGCGCCCAGC
>DUEW01000077.1 GCA_011174845.1 Anaerolineae bacterium
GACATCCAGATCTCGATTTTCCATCGAGCACAAGCATTTCTTGAAGAAAATACGCATCAGCCAGACGATTACGAGGAATTTAAACAGATCGTCAAATCTGGATGGGCAGACGTATGGTTGTGTGGCGACGTAGAGTGCGAGACCGAGATCAAGGCGGAGACTAAAGCCACGACACGATGTATCCCCTTAAAACAGCCTGGCGGTGAGGGGGTATGCATCCATTGTGGCCGATCGGCTACGGAACGGGCTATCTTCGCTCGTGCTTACTAAACGGAGCACATTTGTATGCCAGCCATCAACCCGGAGCGATTAAGAAAACAAGTCGATAGCCTACTCGCCTTGGTGAGCGATCCTGTTGAACTGCAAAAGAGCTGTGTTCAGCTTTTGGATTTTTACGCTGACCGCACCCGTAAATCTGTTGCAGTAGGTGAAGCAAACGAAACAACCCATGCCCTCGATGTCCCCAAGCCCTTGATGAGGGCACTGAGTCATGGTTTACGCGCTCGTTTGGGAGATCAGCCAGCTTCCGCTTTCCCAGCTGCGGCGGCACTTTGGGAGGCAGGATACCGTGAAACAAGGGTCCTGGCTTCTACCATTCTCGGTGAGCAAGGCGGAGAGCAGGTTCCAAATTGGGCAGAAAGCTGGGCGGTTGAGTGTGATGATCGGATTACACTACAGGTGCTTGCTGCTCAAGGTCTGGTCAGCTGGAGGAAGGCAGACCCAACCGCGTTTCTCGAGAAGGCTGAAGCCTGGCTCGGTTCCACGGAAAAGAAACTTTGGTCGTTCTCGCTTCTCGCCCTTCAATCAGCAGTCGAAGACAAATCCTTTGAGGATTTGCCTACCGTATTTCGTCTTCTCGATGGAGCAACAGCGAGATTCCATGGGGTACACTTCCACACCCTAAACCAATTGATTAACGCTCTCGCTAGACGCAGTCCGCCAGAAGCTGCTCGCTTTCTTAGAGATGAACTTGCGAGCGGTGGCCCGGGGATAACGCGCTTGGTCCAAAATACTTTGGAGAACTTTCCCAAGCGTCAGCGCCAACTGCTTGAGCGTGCCTTGTCGACCAAAAATCGGACTGGTATAATTCAAAAATCCTAAATGACTAGACCGGTGGAGGGTTCTTAGCTGATAGGATTTGATACTCCCCACTGGGTGACCTGCTAAGGAGCAGATGTCATGACAATGACAAGGAAAGAGAAACAAGAAATTATCGATGAGTATCACCGGCATGAGAACGACACTGGTTCGCCGGAAGTCCAAATTGCGATTCTCACCAATCGAATTCAGCAGCTAACGGAGCATTTGAGGACCCATAAGCATGACGAGTCATCACGGAGAGGCTTGTTGAAGTTGGTGGGTCAAAGGAGAAAACATCTCGCTTATCTAAAACGGAAGGATGCGGCCTCGTATTTATCGCTAACCGAGCGATTGGGGATCCGACGTAAGTAGATCCTCGGACCGAGAGAGTGGATGAGGGATAGATGATCATCCGCTCACTCTCATTTTTGGGGAACCGGCTGGCAAGACTCACCGAGAGAACAAGAAATAAGTAAAGTTTAATAGACACCGCAACCTGTGTACGGGGTTGGGTATTGGAGTTCGTCCGTCAGGAACAAGCCACGCATCGGCTGGTGGCCGCACTCCAGTCCCTGACCCATACTGGTTCGTGGTGGGGAGGGGATTTTCCATGCTTGAAGCAAGACAATTTCATGCGATTGTTAATGATAAAACCATTACAATTGAGACCGGAAAACTCGCCGGACAAGCGGGGGGTGCGGTTACTGTTCGTCAAGGCGACACGGTCCTCTTGGCGACTGCAACCATGGACAAGACTCCACGAGAGGACATCACCTATTTTCCTCTACGGGTGGACTATGAAGAACGTCTTTATGCTGGCGGACGTATCCCCGGTTCCTTCTTCCGCCGTGAGGGACGCCCATCCGAAGCAGCGGTTCTCACCGCTAGATTAGCAGATCGACCCTTACGCCCGTTGTTTCCTAAGGATCTTCACAACGATGTTCAGTTGATTCTTTACGCGTTGTCCTCCGATGGAGAGACACCGATCGATGTGTTAGGGATCGTAGGTGCTTCCACAGCGCTGACGATTTCGGATATTCCCTTTGGCGGTCCTGTGGCTGCGATCCGTGTAGCACGGAAAGATGGAAAGTTTTTATTCAACCCAACCTACGATGAGACGGAGGCATCCGATCTTGATCTTCGGTTGGCAGGGACACGCGAAGCAATCCTGATGGTCGAATGCAACGCTCATGATGTTGATGAGGAGACGATGGTAGCTGCAATTGAGGCTGGCCATCGCGCCTTGCAACCGATCATTGATCTTCAAGAGGAAATGCGCAGCGAGGTGGGAAAACCCAAGTTCGAGTATCTACCCTTTGAGTTATCGGAGGCGGTGGAAGAGGCGGTCGGGGCTTGGCTTGGCGGTCGTATAGGTGATCTCGCCGCGCAAAGCCTGACTAAAGCTGAATTGGATAGCAAGTTGAATGAAGTGAGGGCTGAAGTTGTGGCTGCCCTAACAGAGACCAGCGATTTCGATGAGGCTTCTATCGCTGATGCATTCGCCGAGGTTCACAAAGCGGAAGTGCGAGGCCGGATCCTGAATCACGGTCAACGACCTGATGGTCGAGGCTTGAGGGACATTCGGCAAATCGTAGCTGAGGTGGATCTGAGCCCACGTGCCCATGGATCTGGATTGTTCACAAGAGGCGAGACACAGGTGTTGACGTTAGCGACTCTTGGTACCCCACGCGAGCGTCAGGAGTTGGACGGCTTGTCTCCCATTGATGAAAAGAGGTATATGCATCATTACAACTTCCCTCCGTTCTCAGTCGGGGAGACACGAGTTTTGAGAGGAGCTTCACGTCGGGATATCGGACATGGTGCGTTGGCCGAGAAAGCGCTGCTGCCCGTGTTGCCAACATTGGAGCAATTTCCCTACACGATGCGTTTGGTATCTGAAGTGCTTTCTTCCAATGGGTCGACCTCGATGGCTTCAGTCTGCGGTTCGACGTTAGCCCTACTTGATACTGGGGTTCCGATCCGAGAGCCAGTAGCAGGCGTGGCCATGGGGCTTGTCAAGGAAGGTGAACAGTATGCCATCTTGACCGATATCTTAGGTATTGAAGACCATCTAGGAGATATGGATTTCAAGGTCGCCGGGACGCGTGAGGGCATCACAGCATTGCAGATGGATATCAAGATCTCAGGGATCACTCCCCAACTTATGTCAGAAGCCTTAAATCAAGCGCGTGAAGCTCGTATGTATGTTTTAGACAAGATCGAGGAATGTATTTCTGAACCACGACCCGAACTCAAACCACACGCCCCACGGATGACAGTTCTCAAGATAGATCCTGAGAAAATCGGAGCGGTTATCGGTCCTGGCGGAAGGATCATCCGAAAGATACAAGAGGAAACCGGAGCGCGAATTGACATCGAGGACGATGGTACGATTTATATCGGGGCTGTCGATGGGCCGAGCGCATTCCAAGCCCAGGAAATGATCGAAAGTCTGACCGAAGAAGCGGTGGTCGGTCGTATCTACACTGGGAAGGTTGTGCGGACGACCGATTTTGGTGCGTTCGTTGAAATTTTGCCCCAAACGGATGGCTTGGTTCATATATCACAATTAGATACGGAACATGTAGACCAGGTCGAAGACATCGCTAAGGTCGGCGATGAGATCACGGTCATGGTAACGGACATTGACCCGGAGGGCAGGATCCGTCTTTCTCGCCAAGCCGTGTTGGAGGGATGGACTCCTGAGGAAGCGATGGAGCGCGACCGTCGTCCCAAGCGACGGACGAGTGGGCGTAACCGAGGGAAGCGGCCCCAGGGTTCTCGAGATCGGAGACGGTAAGTCTGATGAACTTCCTAAACTCCCCCGCCAATGCGGGGGAGTTTGCTTCTCGCACTTCTCCCAAAGCGTGTGAAAATTTCTGGCATTTCGTGCATTGAACGGATACGAGACATAGGAGGGGAATAAATCCGGTGTCTTACTGCATTCCGCTCATGATGACGTTTCTAACAATCTGCTTAGGATTGTGTTGATCTTTATACATAGGTTTACCAATCGTTGGGTTCTTTGATGTGGCTCTTCACTAGGTCTCCGGGATCCTCAGGCTAAACTCCATTGGGAAGGATAGTGTATACTTCGCC